>JAFRMB010000091.1 GCA_017430945.1 Clostridia bacterium
ACAATTCCTCATTCCTCATTCCTCATTTCTAATTCATTGACGCCTGCCAATTCGAGTATTGTATCCAGCAGGTCTTCGCCTCTTCGCCCCACCGGCACGACGGGCTTTTTGAGGCGGGTTATCGCCTCGTCCAGGGTCATGTCGTCCAGGAACAGGCAGCCGTCCCGGAGCATGACCTCGGTGATCATCACTGCGTCGCAGGCCACGCCGGTCATCTGCTGCGTCAGGTCCCTGCCGGTGATCAGGCCGGACACGGTGACGGTGGGGCCGAACCAGGTGTTTTCTATCGGGTAGACGGTGATATCCGCCCCGGCGACAGGATAGTCCGCGAGCATCTGCCGGATGAACGCCGCGGCGGACTTTCCGCAGGCGATGGCCAGGGGTTTGCCGTTCGGGGTGGGGCGGCGCTGGTCCTCCGGCAGCGCCTCCCAGGCCTCGCGGTATTCGGTTTCCAGCAGCCGCAGCAGGCCCACGCCGTCGTCGATCTGGTCGTAGCCCTCGTAGGCCTCGTCCGGGGGGATGGGCCAGTCGGCCTGGAGGTAGAACTCGTCCGAGGGGAACACGAAGCGGGTGCCCCGCGTCTCAAGCAGCCTCTCCCGCCATTTCTCGGACAGCCCGACGACGGCCCTGGCCTCGTCCCGGGTGTAGACCCGCAACGCGCTCAGCCCCTCCCGGTGGCCGGTCAGGCCCACGGGCACCAGCGCCAGCGACAGCGCGCCGGGGATATCGGACAGCTCGCGGATGGTGCGGTCCAGCGCCGCCCCGTCGTTGAGGCCGGGGCAGAGCACACACTGGCAGTGGAAGCAGACGCCGCCGTCCGACAGCCTTCTCAGCTGGTCCAGCAGCCGACGGGCCCGGGGCGTGCCAACCAGGCGGGCGCGCAGATCCGGGTCGGTGGTGTGGACGGAGATGTACAGCGGTGAGCAGTGCCGCTGGACGATGCGGTCCAGCTCCTGGTCCGAGACGTTGGTCAGCGTCACGTAGTTGCCCATCATCAGGCTCATGCGCCAGTCGTCGTCCTTGACCCGCATGGTCTGCCGCGCGTCGCCGGGCAGCTGGTCCACGAAGCAAAACAGGCACTTGTTGCAGCACAGCCGGGTGCCGGACATCATCGGGGTTTCAAAGTTCAGCCCCAGGGGGGCGTACTCGTCCTTGCGAACGGCGAAGTCCAGGGCTTCGCCGTCCCGCAGCACCTGTACCGTCAGGCGGCGGTTGGCGGTGAGTGCCTGGTAGTCGATGAAGTCGATGACGGGTACGCCGTCGATGCGCCAGAGCCGGTCGCCCGGGCGCAGGCCCGCGCGGTCGGCGGGGCTGCGGGGGTCGACCGATACGATGAGATGGGACATGGCTGCCTTCCTTTACAAACTTATCCAAATATATTATGCCTCATTTTTGCCGTTTCGTCAATGGGGAAACGAACAAAGCGCAGGTGATGAAAACAAGTAAATATTTACTGAAAGCCCCCTTGTCAAAACCAGGTAAATCGTATATAATGAAAAGAAGCTAAGGGTTAACATTGGCCTTAATATATTTATCGGGAGGATGAGCAACCATGCAGAAGTA
>JAFRMB010000092.1 GCA_017430945.1 Clostridia bacterium
ACCTCCATGCCGTTCTGGAACTCGGCCAGGGACAGCACGTCGCGCTCGGAGCCCTCGTCCACGAAGCGATGGCCGGTGGTGGGGTTGATCCAGCAGGCGTAGTTGCCGCCGCCGAAGGCCAGGTTGCCGTTGTCCACCCAGGAGATGGGCATCAGCTGGGTGAAGCCCATGCCGGTGGTGGCGGCGCCCACGGCCTCGGCCATGCGGATGCCGTCGCCGACCTGGGAGGAGCGGTTGGTGGTCTTGGTCGCGGTGGACAGGTACTCGGTGGACCAATAGACGTTGTCCTCCAGCACCATGTCGATGTTGGCGGCATAGCCGCCGGTGGTCAGGATGACGCCCTTGGCCGCGCGGGCGGTCACTTCGGTGCCGTCGTACTGCACGGCCTTCCCGCCGGTCACGCGGCCGTCCTCGACGATCAGGTCGGTGGCGGTGGTGCGCTTCATGATCTGGTTGGCCTCGTTGCCCAGAATGGTGCTCATGGGGGCGACGAAGTAAGCGCCCCAGCGGCCCTGTTCCTTGGTGAACTCGGTCTCACGATACCACAGCGCGCCGATCAGGGTCTGCTGGGAATCCTCATAGAACTCCGCGCCCTGGTCCTCGAGCCACTCCTTCAGGCCCTGGCCGCCCTCGATGAACTGCTTGACCAGGTCCACGTCGCCGTAGATCCACTCGGACTTGTCCGCGCTCTGGCGCAGGCCGCCGTAGTAGGTCTGGAAGATGTGCAGGTTCAGGGTGGAGAACAGGGTCAGCTGGTTCTCGGGGGTGCCCGCGTCCAGCTTGGGCTGCGCCCAGTCCAGAGAGGCCTGGATCTCGGCCTTCAGGGCCTGCAGCACAGGCAGGTACTCCTGATGCACGCCGTGCTTGCTGAGCTCCATGGCGTCGCCGGCCACGAACTCGTTGTCCACATAGTACGCCTCGTCAAAGGGCTCCTCGGACCAGTTCAGGATCATCTTCAGCTCGTCGATGCAGCCCTGCACGGACTTGACCTTGTCATAGGTCTGGCCGTCGTGCTCATAGACGCCGGTGGTGGCATCGGGATCGGCGGGATCCCACACCAGGTAGGGCATCACGGACTGATACTGACCGCCGGACACCAGGGTGTTGCCGCCGATCTCGGCGTTTTTCTCGATGATCAGCACAGAGTTGCCGTCCTGCACGGCCTGAGCCGCGGCAGCCATGCCTGCGCCGCCGGCACCGACGACGACCACATCGTAGGTCTGCTCAATGGGGGCGTCGGCCTCTTCTTCGATCTTTGCGGCCTTGAAGGCGTCAAAGTTCGTGCAGCCGGCCTGCTCGGCGGTGTCCTCCACCGCAGCGCGCAGCGCACGGCTGGTGAAGGTGGCGCCGGAAACAAAGTCTACGCCGCAGCCGTTCGCGTCCAGCATCTGGGGGATCATGATGTCATAGGCCAGTGTACCGACGTGAGCGGTCTCAGCGCTTGCTTCGATGCTGATGTCAGCGATGGCATCCTCGGTGTAGGTCACCTTTACGGTGACAGGTCCGTTGTAGCCATCCGCCGTGGCGGTGTACTCGCCGGCGGTGAAAGCGAGAGGCGCTTCCTCGGCAGGCTCTTCAGCGCCGCCAAGCTTGGCCATGGCAGCCGCCGCCGCTTCTTTGGCCGCGGTGGACGTGAACGTCGCGCCCGCAACGCCGTCGATCTCCGCAGAGCCGGAAGCCTTCAGCTGCTCAGCAAGCGGTTCCAGCGCGGCGGCGCCGATGCCGGGCGTCTCGGAATCACCGGTCACGACTGCGTCGACGATCTTTCCATCCTCGACGGTCAGGGTAACGGATACGGGGCCGCCGAAGCCCTGGGCTTCCGCGGTGACGGTCTCCTGCTCGGCAAGCGCCACGATGGACAGCGCCAGCATGAGCACGAGCGCCAATGCTACGATTTTCTTCATAAGACCCCTCCTAAAGTATTCTTTCAGGCATCGTATGTCTGACACTTTATATTAACACATTGGCGTTCTCAAGTCAATGTAAAAACATGCCTTCTTTTTTCGTCCAAACAGTTGAAAAAAACACCGTTTACATATATAATAATGTTATTGTCATACTGTTGGCGTATTAGTGCCCTCAGGTACTGTCATCCGTTCCCTGTGGTATGATCGGTCCTGAGAGACTGTGGAGGTCTGGCTGATTGTCACGGAGAGATCGCATACTGGCAGCGCTCAGCGTCCTGCTGCTTTTGACCTGTTTTGCCATGGCCGGGTGCTCCCCTCGCAAGCAGGATGTCGTCAGGGTGTATCTGGACGATGACCTTTGGGCCGGAGGTCCGCTGGCTCAAAAGGATCCCGACCCGCTGCGCGTATACATCACGCTGGACGGAAAAGCCCTCATAGATCTCCCCTTCGGTCAGGCCCATACCATCCGCGTCGTTCAGGCTGACGGCTCAGAGAACACGATCGAGCTCACCGGAGAGCTGGTGCATATGCTCAGCGCGACCTGCAAAAACCAGGATTGTGTCGATATGGGCGAGGTGACGCGCGACAATTACGAACTGCGGGCGCTGGGCGGCTTCATCATTTGTCTGCCCCAAAAGGTATCCGTCGAGGTGCGCGGTGACTGAACTGCGATCCATCGTCGTTTCTTGCGCCGCGATAACAAATGCTTTGGAGGATCATTCCTTGAATTCGAAGGCTCAGAACGTCGCCCGCTTCGGTCTTCTGGCCGCTCTGTCGCTCGTGCTTGGTTATCTCGACAGAGCCATACCCGTCACATGGTTTTTGTCCGGAGCCGTGCCCGGCATCAAGCTGGGACTCGCCAACACGGTGCTTCTCTACGCGGTGTATCTGATGGGCTGGAAGAGCTGCATCGCGCTGATGCTCACCAAAGTGTTCCTGTCCGGCTTTATGTTCGGCTCCATGAGCGCCATCATATACAGCCTGTCAGGCGGCGCGTTGAGTCTTCTGGTGATGCTGTTGGTCCGCCGGAACGCGCGCGCCGGCGCGCTGGTCATCGCTGCCATGGCCTTCATCAGCGATGTCATGCTCTTCTCTCGGAACCATACCCCCCGCGGGCAGATGCTCTGGTGTATGATCCTGATCGCACTTGCCTGCGCCGCCGCCATCGCCGCCTTTGTCCTTATAGGCAAGAAACCGACTTACGGTGTGCTGGGCACCTCTCTGGCCGGTGCCGTGTCGCACAATATCGGACAGATCCTTGCGGCAAGCGCCATGCTTCGCACGCCACAGCTTTTGTTTACCTATCTGCCGGTACTGGTGGGCATAGGCGCAGTGGTCGGTTGCCTGACCGGCATCGTGGCCCAGCGCGTATTTCGCGCTTTGAGAACGCCCGGATTCTGATCGCATCCTGAAATGAGTTGAATGTATTATGAACTATCGTCGCTTGTCAACCTTTCTGTTGTCTGTCGCTGTGATCACCACAGCGGTGCTGGCCTTTCCAGCAGGCTCAAAAGCCGAAGCAAAAAAAGAAACTTCAGTCGGTTTTTATCTTGATACCGTGATCACTCTCACAGCCTACGTTGAGGACGTCGCTGTATTGAACGACGCGCTTGCAGAGTGCGGCCGTTATGAGGATCTCCTCTCCCGAACAAAGGAAGGCAGCGATGTTTGGCGCATCAATCATGCCGAAGGCGCTGCGGTACGCGTCTCGGATGAAACGATCGAGATCCTCAGGACGGCGCAAAGCGTCAGCGAGCTTTCCGGTGGGACATTCGACGTGACGATCGCGCCGGTATCTACTCTTTGGAATTTCACGACCGAGCCGATGGAGGTTCCGGACGCCGAAGCGATCGCAGAAGCGGCGGGCTTTGTCGATTACCGCAAGATCTCGATCGACGGCAACGACATCACGCTCCCCGACGGCATGATGATCGACCTCGGCGGCATCGCCAAGGGGTGGATCGCCGATGCGGTCAAGCATTATCTCGAAGAGCGCGGTGTCAAAAGCGGCATCCTGTCCTTTGGCGGCAATATCGTCGCCATCGGGGTCAAGCCCGACGGAACGCCCTGGAAGGTCGGCATCCAGGACATCGACCGTCCGACCGGCAGCTATATGCTCGTCGCACAGAATTTCGGCGGATCCACGGTCACGAGCGGCATCTACGAACGCGGTTTTGAGTCCGATGGCGTCTATTACCACCATATCCTTGATCCCGATACCGGCTGGCCGGTCCAGAATGAACTGGCATCCGTGACGATCTTCTCAGAAAGCTCCATGTGGGGCGACGCGCTGGCCACCGCAGCGTTTTCGCTGGGTACAGAAGCCGGTCTCCAGTTGATCGAGAGCCTCGATGGCATCGAAGCGGTATTCATCGCACGCGACAGAAAAGCGACCTACTCCTCTGGCGCGGGCGATTATATGATACAATAGTTTTCCCAAATACCAGAAGCAAGGAGGATGGGGTGTGTGAACAAAAAAGTACCCTCGTTGGTCGTGCTCTGCATCATCTGTCTCGTCGCGGGACTGTTGCTGAGCTTCACCGACAAAATGACCGCTGAGAAGATCGTCCAGCAGGAGGCGATATCAAAAGAAGCTGCGCGTGCCAGCGTGCTCGATGCGGCAGACCATTTTGATGCGCTCGAACTGCAGGAGAGTCGCTTCAACATGGACAATGCTTATGCCGGTCTGGATGCAGACGGCAATACCGTTGGCTATGTGGGGCAGACGACGGTCACCGGCTTCGGCGGCCCGATCGAGGTCCTGACCGGACTGGATATGGAAGGCGTCGTCACCGGCATCTCCGTCGGCGGCGCGGATTTCTCGGAAACGGCCGGCCTGGGCGCGCTCACCAAGGAGGCAGGTTTCACCGATCAATTCAAGGGAAAGGTACCGACATTCACGCTGAACGAGAACGGTGTGGACAGCGTCACCGGCGCTTCCACGTCTTCCCGTGCGGTCATCAGCGGCGTCAACACCGTTTCCAATTATCTGTACACGTATGAGCTCGGGCTCCTCGAAGAAGAGACCGAAGTCTACACAGGCGCCACTACCTCGGCTTCTGAAAAGGGCTTCGGCGGCGATGTGACGGTCACGATCGGCAAAGCCGCAGACGGCACCATCGAATACCTCTCCATCGACACCCCTGCCGAGACCGACGGTCTCGGAAAGCTTTGCTCCGAAAAGGCGTTTACCAGCCAGTTTATCGGAAAAGCCGGCCCGTTCACCTATGGTGAAGACGGCATCGAGGCTGTCTCCGGTGCGACGTTCACGTCGACCGCCGCCATCAACGCCATCAACACCATCATGGCCGGCGGCGGCACGGAATCGGCTGAACCCGTCTCTACAACGGTCAAGGGCTTCGGCGGCGATGTCACCGTCACCGCAAGGCTGAAAGCCGACAACTCCATCGAGGCGCTGACCATCGATACGCCAAGTGAGACCGATGGCCTCGGCAAACGCGCGAGCGAACCCGATTTCACCAATCAGTTCATCGGCAAGATGGCGCCGTTCACCTACGGTGAGGATGGCATCGACGCTCTCGCAGGCGCGACCGTCACCTCTACAGCGGTCATCGACGCCCTGAACGCCATCGTGCCTGCAGGTGACAAATCCACGCTGCCGGTCGTCGAAGAGGCTCCCACTGAGCCTGAGGTAACTGCCGAGCCCGAGGCGCCTGCAGAGGCAGCTGCTCCCGCCGAGGCAGTCGTGCTCACCGACGGCACCTACACCGTATCCAAATCAACGGCCTTCAGTACCATCGACGTGGAGGCGACCGTCGAGGGTGGCAAGATCACAGACGCGAAGGTCACTTCTGCCGCCATCGAAGGCTCCGTGGACATGCTCACCGACGACAGCCGTGCGCAGTTTGCCCAGCAGATCGTCCACACGCAGGGCCAGACCGTCGACGCCGTCTCCGGTGTGACGATCTCCTCCGACGCGATCCGCGAGGCGGCCGGCGAGATCCTCGCTCAGGCTTCGGCCAGCGAGGCCGCGCCCGCAGAGGAAGCCGCACCTGTCGAGGAAGCTCCCGCTGAGGAAGCAGCACCCGTTGAAGAAGCTGCTCCCGCCGAGGCGGTAGCACTCACCGACGGCACCTACACTGTTTCCAAATCAACGGCCTTCAGCACCATCGACGTGGAGGCGACCGTCGAGGGCGGCAAGATCACCGACGCGAAGGTCACTTCCGCCGCCATCGAGGGCTCTGTGGACATGCTCACTGACGACAGCCGCGCACAGTTTGCCAAGCAGATCGTCGACACGCAGGGCCAGACCGTCGACGCCGTCTCCGGCGTGACGATCTCCTCCGACGCCATCCGCGAGGCGGCCGGCGAGATCCTCGCTCAGGCTTCGGCCGGCGAG
>JAFRMB010000093.1 GCA_017430945.1 Clostridia bacterium
AACGTTTCCTCCAGCGCGCAGATCAGGCTCATCTGGGCAATGGAATCCCAGCCCGCGTCGTGAAAGCGGAAGCTGACCGGGTTGAAGTCCACGTTCGGGAAGTTGCCGGAGAATGCATTCCAGTACAGTGCCGCGACGCGATCCGGGGTGAAGGCTTCCGCCTCCTGCCGGGGGGCTTCCTGCTGCGGCGCCAGCTGTTTGCTCGGGGCGTAGAGCAGTCCCTGCGCGCCCTCGTTGGTGATCCGGGCCGGGTTGCCCATCACTGTGGTGTTGGCCTCGACGTCGCTGAACACGGCGCTGCCGATGCCGACGACGCTGTATTCGCCGATGCGGATCCGATCCAACAGCATCGCGCCGCAGCCGATGAACGCGTTCTCCCCTATCACGGCGTGTCCGCCGACGAACGCGCCCACGCCGACGCGCACATGATCGCCGATGACCGCATCATGGCCGATCGACGCGCCCTTCGCGCCGTAAAAATTCTTCCCGATCCTGGCCTGTGAGCCGATGAACGCGCCGTGCGCGATCACGGCGCCTTCGCCCACCTCGGCATCCGGACTTATGACGGCCGACGGATGGACGACCAACGCGCCCCGATAGCCCGCCTCCGTCATGCGGTCAAAGGCCTCCCGGCGGAACTTCGGTTCGCCAATGGTGATGGCAAAGCGCACATCCTCCGGTCTATAGCGCTTGCGAAAGGCGTGGAAGCCGCAGATGGAACAGCCCAGCAGCTGCGTGGCGGAAGCGTGATCATCGATGAATACGATCTCTGACCACTCGCCGCTCTCATCTGCGATGTATTTGAATTCCCGGCCCATGGCGCCGGCACCGTAAAGCGCAAGTATCACGGTTGTTCCTCCTTCGGCGACGCCCCTACAGGGTCATCCCCCATGCTTTTTCTATCTCATTGCGCAGGACCGCCAGCTGCTCCGCCTCGCGGCCTGTCCAGACGGGCTTTCCCGACGGATCCACGTCCGACAACAGCTTTCGAAGCCAGCCATCCTCCTTCACCGTCCGGCGGCTGACATCGAACACCAGCTCAAAAGCCATGCAGCCATGCGCGATAAGCCCGTCAAAGCGCGAACGTCGAAGCTGCCGGGGCACACAACGATGCTCAGCGACGCAGGCCATCACTTCGGGGTTCGCCTCTCCGGCCTCCGCGAAGCTCGCTTTGCTGCTTCCGATGCGCTCCTCGAACGGAATGTCGGTGATCACGCGGAATATGTCCGTCTTGTCTGCGTCCCGAAGGATCTCCGCGAACCGCCGCGTCCGCTCGTCCAGCGCCTCCGGGAGGGTCAGCTTGTTGTGCAGGCGGATGACCTGCTCCGCCATCGCCATCCACGCCTCCGCCGGTCCCTCCACGGAAAACGCTTCGATGAGCCCGTCTCCAAAGAGGATATCCGCGCCGAGCTCAGCGTGATCGACCGATTGGGAATCCACAAAGGTGCCGAAGCGGCGAACCTGTTCAAACCGCCCGATATCGTGCAGAAGCCCGAAAAACCACGCCCACGCAGCGTCCTCAGGACCCATGCCCAGCGCATCGGCATAGCGCTCCGAGAGCTCCGCCACGCGGAACGTGTGCTCGATCTTGTGACAGATCATCACTTTCTTCGTATCGTATCGCTCTGCGTAGTTCAGAAAAACCGACTTCAAGCTTTCCCTGTCCATCATAAGCCCGTCACCTCCCTGTCAAGTCATCCGGAGGATGCCCATTGCATTCGATCGGCCATCTGCATCATTTGGCCGTATCGCCATAGCGAAGCACATAGGCTTCCGCCAGGTTGTGCATCATGAACAGCTCCCCGGAAACGAAGGCATTCTCCCCCGGCTGGAAATACTGACCCGTGATCGCGCCGTCCGTCTCCCGGCTGAGCTGGGCGCTCATCTTTTCAAAATGCCGCTCTTCCCACACGCGGGCCCTGCAGCTTCCCTCGATGTCCGTGTCCAGCGCCAGGCTGTCCGCCAGCACATCGCACAGATAGTAGATCGCGTATCCCGGCTTTCCCCAGTCGTTTTCCCCGGGCATCGTTACCTCGCCTGTCGGCTGTCCGTCCTCGTCCCGAAGATAGAAGCTGCGGCCCGCCAGCTTTTCATCGTACTTCCCCAGGTCCGTACAGATCAGTCCCCGGTAGATCCGATCCAGATTGAAGCCCGCCGCCTCCGGCACAGGCGCTCCCGCGATCCTGTACACCGCGATCGTATCGCCCATTTCTTCCAATATGGTCGCCATGTAATCGATGTGGATGAGATCGTGATTGACCACGGTCCCGTCCTCGTTCACGTTTGATCCGTCGATCATCTTCCCGACTTCCTGCCCGTCCACGATCCTCTCGCTCCCGACGTCCCCCGGCAGGGCCGTCGCGGAAACCAGCATGCGCTTCAGCTTGTCGCTCCAGTCAGGCGCTTTCTCCGAATCAGGGAACATGACGCACGCCAGCGCGAGGATCTTGGCGTCCCACGCGAGCTCCTCGCCCTTGGTGTCCCCCGGATAGACGATCTGCCCAGCCGCATCCCTGTAATACGGGATCTCAAAGTCATAGGTCAGCCGGTCCGCCTCGTCGATCACCATGCGCTCCACTTTTTCACACGTCTCCGGCGCCATGCCATCCCAAAGCAGCCACGCACCCAGAGCGATATTCTCGGCCCAAAGCGGGCTCTGCCAGCTGTCGCCCCAGTAGCGGTCGTCCCTGGGATCGGGATGGTTCGACCGATGCTCCCCGACCACCGCGCGGATCAGCTTTTCGCACATGGCATGCGCGTCTGCCCTGGGCACGCCGACGATTTCCTCGTCGTAATAGTCGTAATGCAACGACAGGCCGATGCAGTAGATGGCATGGGAGACGGGGCGAATCCCGTTCTCCGCCTGTTCCCTGCTCAGATACAGTATCGGAAGATCATCCTCGTCCCGCCAGTTGGCGAAAGCCCGGGCGCTGTTCCGGATGGCAAGCCGCCGCTCCTTTGTCAACTGTTGATCGCCGTTCATATTGGTCGACGCAGCATAGACATAGTGCTTCTCTGCGGGCCACCATGTTTTAAGGATATAGCGCAGATTCAGATTCATCATCCGAACCAGCTCCGCTTCCCTGTCCGTCGGCGCCCGGCTGTCGCCCGGCGACCCCGCCAGCGCGCCTTCGACAAAGAGCGCAAGGCACAGGCAGATCATGATGAAACGGACGGCGGTCATCCGCCGCTTCGGATTCGAATGTGCGGCTTTCATGCGATCCTTCTCCCTGCCGGCAATAACTCGGTTTGTTTTGAATATTCGCTCCCAAACCGCATTTTCCTTTAAAGTAGAGAAAAAAGAGTGCCCCCTCCGGTCCAGGGGGCAGGTGATCGCCTTCTTCAGCTTGCCGGTCAGCTTGAATATGGTTCGCAGCCAGGTGTGTTGCTCGCTCCAGGGTCCGCTTTTTCCTGCGCTTAAGCCCGGATAGCTGTTTTCCCCATGTGATCTCTTGCCTCGTTCATGAGCGCCAGGAGATCCGGATCGCCGTTCTCAGGCGATCTCCTCCTGAACAGCAGTATACCAACAGGCCTCGAACCCACGACCTCGCCGTGTTGCGCTTGCTATGATCTTGACCGCTGCCGGATCTGCGTAATAATGAGTACGGTTTTCTGTCGCTGAACGAAAAAGCGGGGCGATCTTCCCGTTGTGCCCAGGCTGAACGGAGGGAGGCGATGCAGCGCATCGTTGACTGCAGTTCCCCATTGCTTCTCCGATGCTCATGTCTTTCGTGATCGCGGTCATGATCGATCCCTCCCGATCATTTTTGCGGGTTCAGACGGCCCTGGGCATGGAGGGCTTTACGGGGACATCCAGGGCCAGAAGGACTTCCTCCACTGTGGAGACCGTCGTGATCGTGAGCGCCTGCTTTACTTCCTCCGCCACATCCTTCAGGTCGTCCGCATTGTCCTTCGGGATGAACACCCGCCTGACGCCGCTGCGCTGGGCTGCCATCAGCTTCTCCGGCAGCCCGCCGATGGGGTTCACATCCCCCTGCAGCGATACCTCGCCGGTCATGGCGATGTCAGGCGGCACCGGCACGCCGGTCAGTGCGGAGGAAAGCGCCGTGGTCAGCGTGATCCCCGCCGATGGGCCGTCCTTGGGTGTCGCACCGTCGGGCACGTGGATGTGCAGGTCGCTTTCAGCGAGTGCTTCTGCCTGCTCCGGCAGCATTGCCTTCACCAGACTCACGGCGATCTGCGCGGATTCTTTCATCACGTCGCCCAGCTGACCGGTGACGGTGATCTTTCCGCTGCCCTTCGTGAGCAGCGTCTGAATGTACAGGATGTCGCCGCCCACGGGCGTCCAGGCGAGGCCCGTGACGATCCCGGGCTTTGCGCTCTCGGGCACTTGCTTGCGGTGGATGGGGCTGATATCCATGTACTCCGGCAGGTCGTCCGGGGCGATCTCCAGCCTCGCCTCCGCGTCGTCCACCAGTGCTACCGCCGCCGAACGGCACAACTGGTCCATGCACTTCTTGAGGCCGCGCACGCCCGCCTCGCGGGTGTAGTCATCGATGATGGCGTCGATGGCCGCGTCTGAGATCGTCAGCGCATTCCCCGGGATGCCCACCGATTCCATCGCACGGGGCAGCAGATGCTCGCGGGCGATCCGCTTCTTCTCGATGGGCGTATACCCCTGGAAGCGGATGACCTCCATGCGGTTCAGAAGGGGCTCCGGGATGGTGTCCAGCGTGTTGGCCGTGCAGATGAACAGCACATCCGACAGGTCAAACGGTACGTTCAGGTAGTGGTCGGTGAAGGAGAAGTTCTGTTCTGGGTCCAGCACCTCCAGGAGCGCGCTGGCGGGGTCACCGTTGTAGCTCTGACTCAGCTTGTCCACCTCGTCCAGCACCATCACCGGGTTGTTCGCGCCGCACTTGTGGATGCCGTCGATGATGCGCCCCGGCATGGCGCCGATGTACGTGCGCCGGTGACCGCGGATGTCTGCCTCATCCCGAACGCCGCCGAGCGACACGCGCACATATTCGCGTCCCAGCGCCCTGGCGATGCTCTCGCCGATGCTCGTCTTGCCGGTGCCCGGTGCGCCCACAAAGCAGAGGATGGAGCCGGACTGCCTGCCCTTGAGCCTCATCACGGCGATCTGCTGTAATATGCGCTTCTTCACCTTGTCGAGGCCCGAGTGTCCGGCGTTCAGCGCGGCGCGGGCGTCGTCCATGGAGATCTGCTTCGCCTCAGCCTTTTTCCACGGCAGACTGGTCAGAAGGTCCAGCCAGTCGGTGAGCATGCCCGCCTCCGGGCTGTTTGATCCCTCGCCCTTCAAGCGGTTCAACACCTTGCGGCCCTCTTTGAGCGCCGCCTCGTTCATGCCGGCCTCTTCCAGTCTCAGTTCGAGCCGCCGCTCCTCGGAGACGTTCTCCGGGTGCATCTCGTCCAGCTCCTTCTGCAAATACTCGATCTGCTTTTTGATGGCGGATTCCCGGTACAGCTTCTCATAGTTTTCCTTCTGGGCGGACTGGGCCTCCACCTGCACGTCGATGCGCTCCAGGCCCTCCATCAGCATCCGTTCCAGCATGTCGAACCGCCTTTGCAGGCTGTCCTCGCAGAGCAATGCGTAGCGCTCGTCCACAGGCAGGCCAAGCCACGGCGACAGCGATACACCCACCGTCCACAGGTTGTCCCAGTGGGCGGCGAAGTCGCGCACCATACCCTCCCACTGCTGGCCCCTTGAAAAGGTCAGCACGCGCTCCTTCACCTCGGTCAGCCGGCGCCTGGCATCCTCCCGGTCCAGGTCGTCCATGTCCGCGCGGCGGGAGATGGTCATGGAGAAGCTGCCACTCGGGAGCCGGGTGATCTCCTCCACATTGACGCGGTTCTGAAGGTCTATGCACATGAAGCCCGAGTCGTTGACGACGGAGACGGTGCCCACCACGCCGATGGGCCGGAAGTTGTCCTCTGTCGCCTGATCCCAGCTCTTTTCCTCCTTCTGCGCGAGCAGCGTGATGCGCTCGCCGACGGTCGGAGCTTTGTCGGTGAACTGATGATAGATGTCGATCTGCAGCCACAGTTTCGCGCCGGGCAGCGCGATGATATTGTAGATAGGCAGTATCGTCATGTTGAAACCTCCCAACTGCCTTGACACATGTCAAGTTTGTGCGTATATCATACAACTAACCTTGACAGTTGTCAAGGATATTGCTATAATATTTACATACGCACAAGGGAGGTATATGGATGTACTGCGGAACGAACAAGACGGCGATGCAATCCCAGAAGCAGATCGCGGACGCAATGATGTCGCTGCTGGATGAGAAGCCATTTTCGCAGATCACCGTCAGCGAGCTGTGCAAGGCGGCATGTATATCCCGCCAGACCTTCTACACGCTGTTCACCAGCCGGGAGAACGTGATGGTGTTCACGCTGCAGGCCCGTTACTGCGACGGGCCCGAACTCAAGCGGCCGGAACAGGCTGCCTGTCGGGGAGATTCGCTTCGGTGGTTGTGTCGTGGCTACAGCGAATATATGCTGCGCAATCGGGCACTCATCAAGCTGCTGGTGGACAACCGCATCGACCACCTGCTCTATGACAGCTTCTTTGAGGCCATGGACGGCTGTGATTGCTTCTTGACGAAGGTCGATCCCTGCACCCGCAGCTACGCGGCCAGCTTTTACGCCGGGGGCTTCGCCTGCGTGGCCCGGCGTTATGCCGAGGAGGGCTGCGCCAGCAGCGCGGATCAGCTCGAAGCATTGCTGATGACGCTGCTGTCCGGCAGCCTGTTCTGAAGCGCATCATGAATAGGATGCGTTGGCGATGGATATCTGATCGACGATGTTGTAAAGTGCCGCCACCAGCAGGGATATGATGCACGGGACGGCGTATCTGCACATGAGCCTTCCCGACTTGTCATCGATGAGAAACGTATTGGACCGAACTCCAGACATGAGACAAGACCTCCAAAAAAGAAATGCCATACACCGCCGTATCGTATCTGCGAGGTGTATCGCATGTATCGTGCCACATGTATCCTGCCTGAGCGTATTATGACACAGGATCATTAGTTTTGATGGCATTGAAAAATGGAGATTTCCGGCGCGATCATCCGTCGGCCAACCGATCCGCTGCCGGTGATGCCCGTGACCCGAACAAGCTGTGGCGGTCATGCGCGAAGCAAAAGCCGTCCCTGCGTGCCCACATGGATCCGACGGGACATCAAATATCCGGACCGGGCAGAACACGCCCGGGCTCGCCGTGAGCCCGGGCGCGTTGATGATCACATCGCTGCCACCGGCCGTGCGGTCAGCCCTTCTGCTCGTTCACCACGCGCAGCGCAGGCGCCTGCACGCCCTTCGCGGCGAAGGCCTCCACGATGCTCTGGTTCAGGTCGAAGTACAGATCCCAGTAGTCCTCCGTCTTGCACCATACGCGCACGGTAAAGGTCATGGCTTCGTTGGTGCCGCCGCTGACGCGCGCGAACGGAGCGGGATCCTGCAGTGCGAGCTTGCTGCCGGCCACCGCGTCCAGGATGCACCGCTGGATCTCCGCGGGCCTTTCGCTCTTGGCGCAGGAGAATTCGAGGTCCACCCGGCGCAGAGACTCCGCCGAATAGTCCACCACGTTCGCGTTCATCAGATTGCCGTTGGGCACGGTGATGCGCTTGTTGTCCACGGTCAGCAGCACCGTGTAAAACAGGTTGATGGACTGCACGACGCCGCTGGCACCCGCCGCATCCACGTAATCGCCGACGTTGAAGGGGCGGATGATCATCAGCAGTATGCCGCCTGCCAGGTTGCTCAGCGCGCCCTGCAGTGCCAGGCCGACAGCCACGCCGGCCGAGGCCAGCACGGCGATCACCTGGGCCATGGGGACGCCGAGGATGTTGATGACCCCGATGATCAGCATGATGTACAGCAGCCACTTGATGAAGTTCTTGATGAAGCGGGTCACCGTCGGATCCAGCTTGTCAAATCCCTTCACCCGGTCGACCAGCCGCATCAGATACTTGATGAGGTAGAACCCGACGATGCTGATGACGATCGCCAGTATGATGTTGCCGCATGCACCCGCCAGTATGTCCTTGAATTTATCCATCCGAATGACCTCCCTCTGTAATGGTCGAGACACCGCGCATCCTCCCCCGCTGAACTGCGAGGCCCGGATCGACGCCTATTTTTGCCACCTTCATTATAGCAGGATAAACGGGGACTGTCTACCGTGATCGATCCATTTATCGCACCGATGTGCCGGTCCGGACGCCATGGTGAACGCAGACGGCACTTCATCGAAGCCACAGATCAGGCGATCACCCTTTGTCCCGGATCTCTTCCTGCGGCATCGTACAATTGCGAAGCACAGCTTGTTCTCTGAAAGGGCACCTCTACATCCGGCAATAATAAAAGTAAAACGAAAAGACCGATGCCATCCATGCCAATCATGATCATCAACAGATCCGTGATGCATGAACAGCATCGTCACGCTGCTCTGCAACATGTCATAATGGCTTTTCTCTTTTCAAATCGGTCGCGCCGGCAGTATCTGCCGGAATCACGATCTCAATGAAACGCATGCACGCAAGCCTGTACCAGAACTTGCGTGCATGCGTTGGAACCCGGCTTTCGCCAAGCTGTCGCCACATGGTCACCACATCAATCCAATACGCCCTTCAACCAGCGAACGATGTTCTGCCACAGCGGCGCGTAGCCCTCCCATTCACAGAACTCAACAGGCGACCAATGCGGAGAACAATCGGTGGCGTATGCGCACACGCGGCCTTCGCCATACTTGCCCAGCACGATCATGGGATCGCCATCCACCTCGGCGATGACCTGTGCGTCCGGCTTAGGCAACAGCTTGTTATATCCCAACACCTCCGGCCATTCACCCGCGGGCAGGCCCCTGAAAATCGGGTGGTTCGGCGCGACAGGCGCAGGACGCACACCCTGGCAATTCTCACGTCGGTCATCGCCCACCAGTAGATTGACGGGCAGGATCTCCTCAATGGCAGTATCCTTATAGGCGCCTCGCGCCTGTATACCCTGGAAGGTCAGGTATCCGCCGATCATCACAAAGGCGCCGCCCCTGCTGACATATTCTCTAATCATATGCAGTTTGTTGGGGCACTTCTTCAGTGAGATAAAAGTATCCATCGGCAGATTGAAGGTGTTTGCGCCACAGTCGCTGACCATCACCACGTCATAAGCACTCAAAGCCTCGACCGTGTCTGGAAAGTCATACTCCAAGCGGTGACTGGGAATGTGGGTGAATTCCACGAAGCCATCTTTCGTGAGCGCTGCTTTGATGTACTGCGTCGCTTCTTCATAGCGATCAAAGGTAAACACGTCGAAGCCCTTTGTTTCCTGGGTATGTACCATCCAGCTTTCGCCGATAAACAAGACTCGATACATGCAATTCACACTCCCTTGATTATATTGCAGAAGTTGGACCTGGTCAGAAGTTCACACCGGCACGCAGTATGATATTTCGGTAGGGCTTGTTTTCACCGGTACGGATTATGGCAACTGCATTCTTGGAAAGCTCTTTGAATTCCTCATGAGGCACATACTTTTCTTCAACCTTGTTGAGCTTCGATACGATCTCCCGGCAGTCTTTGGGAAAGCGTTCCTTCAGCTCGGTTGCCAGCACGATTGCCTCGTACACCAACTCTTTGGACACCGCCTCGAGCACATCGTCGAAGGAAGGTAAACCCACACGCACAGCCAGGTCGATACAGGGTACTCCCTTCGGGATCGGCAAGCCGACATCCGAGATGACGATATACTGCGTGTGCCCGATGGCAGCCAGCAGCCTGCTGATCTCACCATTCTGAATGCCAGTGTTCTTCATAGTGTTTCCTCCTCACTCAAACAGTTATTCGACAGTTCCCTTGATCGCACTGGTGACCAGCGGGCTGTTTCTGTTGGAGACACCCGGCTGCCGGCGCTCAATGGCAGCGCGGGCAAACTCTATGTCTTCAGCCGCTTCCCCCGGGTTGAAACAGCCGATACACACCATATCCTTTTCGCGGATAGTGTTGTAACTGAAATTCAGTCCGACAAAGGGTGTCGTCCTGCCGGCGGCACAGGGTTTGATGGTAATAACTGGTTTTTTGGCTGCATGGATCACCTTGGCCACGCTTTCGATCTCAACCTGCATCAAAAAACCCATACAGTTGTAGATCTGAATATAGGTCTCCACGTCGTACCCATTCAGATCTGCATACTGTATGACCTCCGGCATGTGGGCGGACAGGCCCGGGATCATACCCGCATCCCGAATCATCTTCAGATAATCCGGCAGGCGGTCCATGGTCTCGGTATTCTTGTTGATCAGCTGTTCGATGCAGGAATGCAGCGGCAGGCAGAACTTCGCGCCATTTGCCGCGCATTTCCTGATCTCCATCTCCGCCTCATGGCGCGCCATGGGATTGTCATCCATGTTGAGGATAGGCTCGTCGATGATGATCATTTCTTTGCCTGTGCGATCCTCCGCCATCTTGACTGCCCGGGACAGGTTGTGATCGACGTTAAAAAGCCCCAATACAGCGTCTATGCCTTCACGCAGAAACACCTCAAAGATCTCCGCAGAGGATTCAGGTGTATGATGGTGCTGGCGAATCATGGTATCGCCGGAAGCACTCCTGTGACTGAAACCGGAGATCCAATTGCAACCGATAATCATACGAGGCATTGATATTCCGCCCACCATCGTTCTGGGAAAATGATGATCCATATCCTTCCCTACTCCTCTTCAATCAGATATCATCCACAGGAAAGATCGGCCTGTTGATGTGCTTGTAATTGAACTCGGCAACCATCTGGTAGCTCTCACCCGGCGTGTTCGACATGATATAGCTCTTTGTGAAGGTCTTGAGCTCCGGAAAGATGTAGCCGAACTTCGTGACCACTACATCGTAGCTACTTCCGTCCAGCCCGCAGGACTCGAACTGCACGCGCTGAGTGAATGCCATGGGCTTGTCAGTGATGACGATGTCAATAGCGCCTGTGGATACGGTTGCCGCTTCACAGCGCTTGATCGGTGGGTTTGTCTCGATATCATAGGCCAACATGTCATGGCGGCCGCGATAGATCACATCAAGATCGATTGGCCGGGTTATATCGTCGATATCAACGCCCAGCTTAAGCCGGAACGCATCACCCGCCACGTGCTCCACGCAGGTTTCAAAAGCCTTGGGGTCATAGATTCCCACCACGAGTACGCGCTTGGCGGGATCGTTGATCTTCAGATACTCGTTCAGCAACACCAGGCTGCCGCCCGTGGTGCCGGCCGTGGGGTTATCGCCCATGTCCGTGACGCAAACCGGCGCTTCCAGTTCGTACAGAGACGTCCTTGCCGTCTCCGCCGGAGGCAGGGATAACGTTTCAAAGGCAAATTCGCGGCGCTTTCCGAACACTAGCTCAGCCAGCTCGTCTGCTTTATCAGAGCAATACTGTTCATACTCCGGCGCTGACGGCACGATCATGACCGTCGAAGCGGTGCGCGGCGCATCCGTCCATGCAAAGCCGATATAGGTGCTGGCACACTCAATGGCTGGGTCATTGGCTTCCCAATCCTTCATCAAAGCAATGATGCTTTTGAAGGGCTCGGTGGTCGTCGCAGCCATCTCGCCCGGGAAGATCATCCGCAGTTTTCGAAGCTGTGGAAACATTCGATAACCGTTTTTAAGATAACTGACCAGCGCCTTTGCCGTGCGCCGATACGTATCCGGTTGGTCAGTGTGCGGCGCAGTATGATAGCATCGCATGATGTTGACCTTGGTAGCCATGTCAGGCTCGATATTGCCATGCAGATCCATACCGAAGGAAATGACGCAGTCGTCGCCAACGATCTTCCGCATATCACAGGCCAACTTGTACTCGCCTGAGCCGATGTTCTCAACGTTCATGGCGCCATGGCAGAACATCCAGATACCGTCCACATCGGGATGCGCGCGAAGTACATTCAGGATCTTTTCCTCAAAGAAAAGGTATGTCTTCTCCTCGACAACACCGTAAGACTCGGCCCTGGCATAGATCGAAGGGATCATCTCGATATCTGCATCTCTAAAGATATCAACGACCGGAAGGTGCTCCAGTACCGCTGCACCTTCATAGAATTCGAAGCGATCGCGCGTCGTGAGGTTCGGACAAAAGTCATTGGATTCATGCGCAAACGCGCCGATCATAACCTTCATAATCATTCACTCCTGTTCACTTTTGCTGTACTGCATCAGCTATGCATCTCTTCCAACTCTGTGCGTTCAACTTCTTCCCGGTCCGGGATGGAAGGCGCTGCACCGCTGCGGCTGACAGCAATGGCAGATGCCTTGCTCGAAGTCTTCAGGATCGAGGGGATATCACAGCCGGACCTAAGTCCCGACAGGAAATAGCCCACAAATGTATCCCCGGCCGCCGTGGTATCCACAGACTTCACCTTGAAAATGCTCTGACGATACCGCACATCGCCGTCTGCATAGACGCACCCGTGTTCGCCGAGAGTCAGCATGATCCGACATCCCGGAAACCGCTGCTGCATGATACGGATGATTTCCTCATCATCCCGGCTGCCTGTGATCTGGCATCCTTCAATCTCGTTGAGGATGAATATGTCAACCAGGTCCAACACATCGGATGAAGCGAGGTCGCCCATCGGCGATGGATTCAACACGATGGTCATTCCCTTTTCTTTTGCCCGGGCGATCGCATAGGGCAGGTTGTTCACCTCATTCTGCATAAGCAGCATGTCCCCTGCCTCGAAATTGGAAAGGACCCCGTCTATCTCTGCCTCAGTCAGCCGGACATTTGCCCCTCCATAAATGACAATACAGTTCTGGCCGCTGGGTTCTACCTGGATGATCGCGTGACCGGTTGGGTTTTCCGCATCGCACAGGATCATATCTGTGTTGGCCCCACACGCTGCTAAATAATCCACCAGCATGCGGCCATCAGATCCGACTTTCCCAGCGTGATAGACCTGTACACCTGCACGCGCCAGTGCAACCGACTGGTTAAAGCCCTTGCCTCCGCAGTAGATGTTCAACGCAGATGCCGCGATGGTTTCACCGGGCTTAACCGCATGGTCAACATTGTACACATGGTCGATGTTCAGAGAACCGATGTTCAATACTTTCATATCAACCCGCCTTTGTCGAAATGCCGCTTCATCGGAGCTTACAATCCGATTAAAGCGATCGGTTGTTATCGATCGCTGCATGGGCTATGACGCCGACGCTCCTTAGGCGTCTGTAGTATTATTCGCTGTGTCGTTATGAACGGCACAGCGAAAACCCATCATCAGTCGAACAGGATGACGCCCTTCATATAATCGTCGCCCTTGTCGCAGGAGCGCTGGAAGATGTACTCCATCTCCTCCGCATTGTCGTAATGCGCCACGTGGGTCACCAGCTTGCCCGGATCGTAAATGCCGCGCTTCACCAACGCATAAGTGCGAGGCAGCAGCTCTGTGTAGTGGTCATTTGCCATGGGGGAGACATTGTAAACCTTCAGTCCACCCAAGTGCCATTTCGTTCCGTCAAAGGTGACCTTGCCGCGATGGAAACTTCCGATTATCAACTTGCCCGCCTGACGCGTAAGCGAATCGGCCAGCATGAAGCCCGAATCAGAGGCCCCGAAGTCGATCACAACATCCGCGCCGCCCTTGGCCTGGATCTCGGTGATGACCTTCTTGCCCTCTTCGCTCTCGGGATCAAGCACCTCAGTGGCGCCGTAGGCCTTGGCCATCTCGCGGCGATCCTCACGGATCTCGAACACGGTCAGCCGGCCCCAAGGTTCCGCGCGCAGGCCCATCATGGTCAGCGTACCCATGTAACCGGCGCCGACCAGCACGACGTGGTCGCCCGGATCGATGCGGGTGTTGTAGAGTACGTTCACGACACAGCAGGTGGGCTCAAAGACGACCTTCGCCCAGTCCTCGGTGTCATCCGGCAGCTTGACCAGGCAATCCTGCGTGACCGTAAAGTATTCGCACATCATCTCGTTGGAACCTGATGCACAAAATACCTTGTCGCCAACCTTGAGGCCAGTCACGTCCGCGCCGACCTTGTAGACCTCACCCACACCCTCATGGCCGATCACATAGGGCATTGGACCGGGCGCATTGACGCCCCTGTACAGCCAGGAATCCCAGCAGCACAGGCCGCAGGCTTTCGTCTTGACCATGACCTCGTTTCCCTTGGGCTCCGGCACGTCGTACTTCAGGATGCCCAACTTCATATAATCAGTAACAAACACGCCATTAGCGAGCATTTATGAACACCTCTTTCTGAAATCGCTTCTGCCTTTCACATTCCCGCCCCGCACCCTATGAAGGGGCAGCGGAAACATCCATACCAGCGTTAGCTGCATCAACCGACGCACTTTCTGTATAGATGTACACGAACCGGCAATGATCACCTGCGGGTCGCCCACAGGAATCCGCGGCGAGTCATCTCTGCCACCTGCGGGATTTCAAAGATCTTGTCCACATGCCCCATGGAGGAGTAGAACACACGGCCATCGCCCCAGCGTTTCGTGAACGCAACGGGCATGGTCACCTCGCCATTGACACTGTGCGGGCCTACGGTCTTGACCTGCGTAGTGGCCAGTACATTCACGCAAGGATCAAGGTGCAGGTAATACTGCTCAGTGTGGACGCTGAAGTCCTCAAGGCCCTCGACGATCGGCGAAGAAACACCTTTCTTGAAATTGACGATATAGTCAGACTCAAATGCGCCGTCGGGGTTCGGATAATACTTCTGCACATACTCGAGATTCTCGGGGGTAAGGAGTGAGATATGGTGATACCACTTCGTACCGGGATGGGACACCCACTGGGCACCGCACATGAACTGATACTCGATGTTCCAGCGGAAAGCATCGCCCATGCCGCCGTGGCAACCGGCCAGACCGACGCCGGAAATGATCGCATCGGACAGGTGGAAAATGTAGCGGTCATCGCAATTGCCCTGCGTCCAAAGCGGGATGATCAGATCCATGGTCTTGAGGAACTCCTCGTCCTCCAGACGGTCGAGAGAGGGCTCGCGAATGACTTCGTAGTTCTCATTCTCGAGCATCCTCTTGAAGCGCGCGCTGACTTTATCTGGCTCATGTCCATCCCAGCCACCGTAGAAAATGAATGCCTTCTTGCTCATGATATAGCCTCCGATCTATAGTATTCTTATGTTGAATTGATTCCTTGACCTGAAAACAGGCTCAGTTCTTTGAAGTAGAGATCCTGACGCGGACGATGTCGAACAGTACTGCTATGATAATGACGACGCCCAAAGCCACCTTCTGCCAGTATGCATTCACTCCCAGCAGATTCAGACCATTGTTGACGAAGCCCCAGGCCAGAGCACCTGCCAATGTGTTCAGCATGCTGCCCTTGAAGGTGCCACCGATATATACGGCAGCCAATGCCTGAAGCGACAGATCCGCGCCGGAACCGGGCTGGCCCGAGGACATGCGCGCCGCCTGCACGATGCCCGCAAACGAGGCACAGAAACCGCAGATGGAGAACATCACGATCTTGGTACGCTCTACATTCAGGCCGGACAGTCGCGCAGCGTCAGCATTCTCACCTACCGAGATGACGCTGCGTCCGAAGACCGTGTACTTCAGAAGTATCGCGCCGATGAGATAGAATATCGCCATAATGATGACCGGGATCGGCAGTACATCGGCGATATAACCACGGCCCAGCTTCAGAAATCCTTCAGGCAAACCCGTGATCGGCATGGAGTTCGTAGTGATCAGTATAAGTCCTTGGATGATATACTGCATGCCGAGACTGCCGATAAAAGCGGGGATGTGCCAGTAGGTAACGATCAAACCGGTGATCGTGCCGATGCATACACCGATCAACAGCGCCGTCAGCACACCCAGCACCGGCGGGAAACCGGCCTTTGTGATCAATAGCGCCGCGTTGCAACCGGCGAAGGTGGATGCCATACCCGTTGACAGGTCGATCTGACCGCCCAGTACGACAAAGGATGCGCCGAGCGCGATGATAGATACGACGGTCGTCTGTCTTATGACATTGATGATATTGTTCCAAGTCAGAAAGGTATCCGTGCAAAGCGTCATGATAATGGCAACGACGATGATCAGCAGCCATGCGCCCATATCGCTGGCGATCTTGCCGATCCGAGAGCCGAGAGATCTATTATTCATCAAGCATTCCCTCCTACCGCATACTCGGTAATCAAACTCTGGGAGAAGTTCTCCCGATCGATCTCACCGGAAATCCTGCCTTCATGCATGACGATGATCCGATCACTGATGCCCATAATCTCCTCCATCTCTGAGGAGACGACGATGATCACCTTGCCCTCCGAAGCGAGCTGATTGATGATCTCGTATATCTCTCGCTTGGCGCCGACATCGATTCCTCGGGTAGGTTCGTCGAATATGACGATTCTGGAATCAGAGAAAAGCCACTTTGCAAGGACGACCTTCTGCTGGTTGCCACCACTGAGAAACACGGCCTTCTGGTCGACCGAGGGCGTGACGATCCTCAGCATTTTCACATAGTCCTCGGCGTACTTCTTTTCTTCCTTGAAGTTGAAAAACAGCCCGTTTGGCATGATCTTCTTCAGCGCGACCATCACCGTGTTCACGCGCACGGATGTACGGAGGAACAGGCCTTCCTCTTTGCGATTCTCGGTCAGGAACCCGATCTTATGTCTTATGGCATCTCTCGGGTCCTTGATGTTGACCTCCTGGCCATCGATGAACAGTTTGCCGCTACTCTTGGGATCCGCACCGAAGATCAGCCGCATCACTTCCGTGCGTCCCGCACCGACGAGGCCTGCAAAGCCCAGGACCTCACCGCTGCGAGCGTTGAAGGAGACGTCCTTGACCCGGTTGCGTGTATCACTGAAATGCTTTGCTTCGAGCACTACGTCGCCGATGTTGGCGTTTCGCTGCGGATACTGTTGGGTCAGTTCGCGTCCGATCATCATGGCGATCATTTCGCTTTTCGTGATGTCGGCGACATCCCGCGTTCCGATGTAGCAACCATCTCTCAGGATCGTCATGCGGTCGCAGATCGCGTAGATCTCGTCCAGCCTGTGGGTGATGAAGATCACGGCAATGCCCTTTGACTTCAGAGTGCGGATGATTCTGAAGAGTACCTCAGTCTCATGTGACGTGAGGGAAGACGTCGGCTCGTCCATGATGACGACTTTTGCATTGATGCTGACCGCTTTGATGATTTCAACGATCTGTCGCTGTGCGATGCTTATGCTGCGCACGTTCTGACGAACGTCCATGGGAATATCAAAGCTGTCAAACAACGCCTGGGCATCTGCATACATCTGTTTCCACTGTATGAGCCCGTTCTTTCTCGGGAACCTTCCCAGAAACACGTTCTCAGCGACAGAGGAACGCCAGATCAGGTTGAGCTCCTGGTAGATAATGGCGATTCCCAGCTGTTCTGCAACCTTCGGCGAGGTGATCTCCACTTTCCTGCCATCGAACTCGATGGTGCCGCTGTCACGTTTGTACGCACCGGAAAGAATCTTCATCAATGTAGACTTGCCCGCACCGTTTTCGCCCACCAGTGCATGCACTTCACCGCGTCGAAGTGAAAAATGTACATCCGTCAGGGCTTTGACGCCAGGGAAGCTCTTATTGACACCTGTCAGCCGGAGAATGTCAGGTACTGACTCCTGCATTGCTGTGTCTCTCCCTTCCTGTCGATCTGGGGAATCAAACCGGAGTACGGATCCATCCGCACCCCGGTTCTGTCCGTCCATCGAATAGCAGCGGTATCCCGCCGTCGTTCACGGCCGGTCGCTATCGAGTGGACTCACCCCAGGATATCCGAACCGGCCAGCTGACCGTCGATCTTGGAATAAACGCCTGCGGGGGTCTCGGTGATCTGATCGAAGCTCTCGCCCGCCAGCCACTTGTCGACGCGGTCCGCGACCAACACAGCCTGTCCCCTGGGATCCTGAGTGATGGTGGCCAGGTAGTTGGTGCCGGCGTCGATCTTCTCAAGCTCTTCATCCTCGCCGTCGAAACCGAACACGGTGACTTCGGTACGGCCCGCGCCATTGGTGGCGTCATAGCCGCCCAGAGAATCCTGTGCGGAACCGCCGTAGATCAAAGTCAGGTCTGCGTAGGCAGTCAGGGCATCTTCACAGACGGACAGGGCAGTCTCGCGCACGCCGCCATTGTAGGTATTCAGCAGTTCGACATTCAGGTCGCTGGCTTCCAGCGTCTCAACAAAACCGGTGCAGCGTTTGACCTGCTGCTCGCTCTGGGCGGAAACGGTGACCAGCTTGATGTTGTCGATGCCGTTGTCCTTGCAATACTTCACATACCAGGTGCCGCCGACCTTGCCGGCATTGTAATTGTCAGTTCCAGTGGTGAAGGTGATAGCGGTCTCGCACTCAGCGGGGATCTGCATGTTGTCCATCAGGAATACCGGGATGCCGCGTTCCTCGCACTGGACAAAGATGTCGGTCAGGGCATCGATCCACCAGGTGGCTCCGACGATGACGTCAACGTTGTTGTTGATCATGTCCTGAAGGCCGTTCATCTGGGTGCCGGCGTCCAGGTTGCCATCCACGAAGGAGATATCCCAGCCGCGGGCTTCGCCCTCTTCAACGATCTGCTCATACATGCGCACATAGAACGGGAAGGTCATCGAAGGCAGGCTGAATCCGACCTTCAGCGGAGCCTTCTCCTCAGCTGAGGCTACCATTGAAAGGGAGAGAAGCAGGACAAGCGCCAGGACGATACTGAGAATCCGTTTCATGATTTCTTCCTCCTTATAATTCTCCGGGTCAGTCCCGGAGTAATCAACGATTATTGGGTACTTCAGCGCGTGGTCTTGCGCCTCAGCAGCTTACATTTCAATCGAACGTCCACCGGCTTCGAGATCCTGCCTTCGATGGTGTCGATCAGGATCCGCGTCGCACTTCGTCCCATCTCGATGCTGGGTTGCTGGATCGTCGTCAGCGGTGGGTCGAGGTACTGATCGTAAAAGATGTTGTCGATCCCGATGACCTCGACGTCCTCCGGTACCCGGCGCGACAGCTCCTTGAGGGCATGCATCGCACCGATAGCCATGAGATCATTGGATGCGATGATCGCAGAATAACTCGCGCCTGCGCTCTCCAGCTCAAGTACAGCGCGATAGCCGCTGTTCACTGAATAGTCGCCTCTCAGGATGAGTTCGGGATTGACCCGGATCTTCATGCGCTTGAGTGCTTTCTCGTACCCTGTCAATCGCTCCTGCGCAGCCCCCTGCAGGACAGGTCCTGTAATGAAAGCGATTTCATTGGATCCATTCTGGATGAGGCACCGGCAGCATTGCTCGATAGCGTCAACATTATCTGCGACCACTACGCCGCAGCGTGCCATGCCGTCCAGGCTGTTCTCGAGCATCACAACAGGGATGTGATACTTCTTCGGGAGTCCGTGATCTTTGCGGATCTCGTTGAAGGCAGGCACCAAAAAAATCCCGTCGACCCTCTTTGCAATGAAGGAGCTCAAACACTTGCATTCCAGTTCGATCGAATACCGGGTGTCCCCAAGCAACAACGAATAGTTGTATTCCATCGCAACGTTGCTGATCTCGTGCGCGAGCTCTGAAAAAAATGGATTGCTGATGTCGGGCACGATCAAGCCCAGGCAATGCGTGCGCATATTGGAGGTGCTGGCGATCCCAATGTGAGGATCATAGTTGAGTTCCATCAAGATGCGCTTGATCCGTTGCCGCGTCGCTTCACTGACGCCCTCGGGGATATCATTGATCACGCGGGATACAGTCGCCTTTGACACACCGGCCATCCTCGCGATCTCCTCAAGGGTTATCCTCATATCGACCCCCACCTTATATCATGGTTTAAGCATACTAGAGTAACATTGTTTCGTAAATAATCAAGGAACATCATTATGTCCATTGTTTTATGTACATTCTTCACAATTATCAAACATGATTATACTACTTTATGCGTATTTTTCGATCTCAGCAGCTTTTTAATTACCCTCATTGCCGTCTTGATCAGGTTTGTTTCGTCAATTTTTAGTTCGCCGCGCATTGAGCAGAATCACCGTGTTTCTCTCACAGGAAACGTCGAACTTTGGACGCAGGTGCCCCCTGGCCCTTTATCAACATCTCAACGGTTTGTCTCCGTTATGATGGGCATGCGCTCGACAGGATCTCCGGAGGTGTGCCTCTGCACTTTACAGGCCAGTTTCCGATTGTAGGTTGCACGCCGTTTTCAATCCCATCGTTTTGCTGCCCCAGTATATCATCTTTACCTCTGTTTGTCACATGGCTTCTTCCTGTTGGCCTCAGCAGTGAAATTTGAAGATTCCGGGTATCCGAAAATACAAAGACGGCGCCCCTTCTCCACAGTGCCTCTCTATGGTCGACGTCTTGATCATTATAAATGAAGATCGTGGCCATGCTTTTTTTCGACCGACGCGTTTGTCCCGCTGAAAGCTCTCCCATGTTATGCCAGATGATCCGGGACCTGTCGGTCGAACACCAGGGTGATGCCAGTCAGGACGATGAAGCGAGCCCCCTGTCCCTTTCAGGTGCCGGTTCCGGTGCGTTCCGCCTTGATATTCCAAAATAGCAAACGGGGAAGGCGTGTTCACGTCTTCCCCGAATGCGTCGGTCCGTGATGATTACTTCTTCTTTTTCCGCGCGATGGTGATGCCGACTGCAGCCAGTATCAGCGCGATCGCCGCGACGATCGCCGCCGTTCCGGCACCGCCGAATATCGTGCCGACTTCGCTCGGCGCTTCCTCCGTCGTGGCCTCGATCGCCGCGTCTTCGTCCGCCTCGCCGGCTTCCTCCTCGACCTTGCCGGTCGTATTCTCCTCCGGCACGGCCTCGTATTCCACGTTCAGCCCGTCGTCAGCTTCGTCCGGCGCTTCCTCGGCCTCCGGCGCTCCTTCGGCCTCCGGCGCCTGTGCTTCGTCCGCTTCCGCGTCAGTTGCCTCCGGTCCGCCGGCGCT
>JAFRMB010000094.1 GCA_017430945.1 Clostridia bacterium
CGGACCGAGGGCGAGCGATCCGGAGGACTCGCCGCCCGCTGCCCGCGGCTGCACGAATGTGCAATGACGCGGGGCCGTAGGGACGCCATACTTTGGCGTCCGGGCAACTCCCCCAGTCTGCTTCGCAGCCAGCCCCCTCGGGGCGGGGGCCGGGTGGGGAAGGATCCTGTGATGATCGGAGTTCGAGCGCAGCCGTGAAACGGCTGCGCCGACAGACGCCGGAAGGGCGCGGAACATCGCAGGCTATTGATGAAAGCGGGTCGGCGTGGTACAATGGACGCACACCGCGCCGCTGCCGGGTCCGGTGCCGTTCCCGGCGCGGCGGTCGATCGGCGACGGGCGCGGCACCATGGCATCGGCGGGGATCGCGGCGCGATCGCCGCCCGGCTGGAGGGACTATGAGGATCATATTTGTGCGACACGGCGAACCCGACTACGCGCGCGACTGCCTGACGGATGAAGGCAGGCTGCAGGCGGCAGCGGCGGCCGAGCGATTGGCGGGGGAGGGGATCGGGGAGATCTACGCCTCTCCGTGCGGCAGGGCTTCAGAGACCGCCGCCTTTACGGCGGCGCGGCTGGGCATGCAGGTGACGACGCTGGACTACCTGCGCGAGATCACCTGGGGCGGGCCGGGGATCCCCTGCGACGGGCACCCCTGGACGCTGGGCGACCGGATGCTGGCGGAGGGCTTCGATTTTCGGACCCGGGACTGGCGGACGCATCCGTATTTCGACGGGAATGCCGCGACGGTATGCTGCGCGCAGATCGAGGCGCGGTTCGACGCCTTCCTGAGCGAGCGCGGCTACAGACACGAGGGCCGGCGCTTTTTCTGCGAGGGCGCGACGGACGGGACCGTCGCGGTGTTCAGCCACGGCGGCTCGGGCGCGTGCATGCTGGCGCATCTGTTGGGCCTTCCGTTTCCCTACGTCGCGTCGGTGATGCCGTACGACTTCACCTCGATCATCATACTGGACCTTCCCGTGAACGAGGGGAGCTATGTGTTCCCCAGGATCGAGCTGTTCAATGACTGCGCCCACATCCGGCGCAGCGCGGGCGGACCGACGCTCCAGCAGACGTCGGAATGACGCGGTGCCGGCCGCAGGGCCGGGCGCGCCGTCGGGCCTTCGGTGCCGCCGACAGCTCCCCCGGGGCGGGTGCCGGGACGGGGATGCGGCTTGACAACCATTCTGCCCGGCGATACAATGGACCTGTCCACTAAGGGGAAGACAGATCCGCGCCGAGGGAAGCGCTGTTTTCCCGGATCGCGAAAAGGAGGGGGACGCCATGAGCTTCTTCGTCGTCCTGCTGGTCAGCCTGTTGGCCAGCTCCGTGGGTTTCCGCATGTACATCTGGTTCTTTTCGGTGGGGTACGGCCTGTCCATCGCCGCCATCGGAGCCGCCCTGGCGATCGGCTTCCACAGCGCCCTGGCCGCGCCGGAGTGGATCGCCTGCATCCTGCTGTTCGTCTACGGGCTGCGCCTCGGCGGATACCTGTTGATCCGCGAGCTCAAAAGCGCGGCCTACCGCAACGTGCTGAGGCCCGAGATGGACAGGAGCAGGAAGATGCCCTTCGGAGCGAAGCTCGCGCTGTGGGTGACCTGCGGGCTGCTGTATGCGCTGATGACGAGCCCGCTCTTCTTCCGCCTGAAGAACGGGGCGGCGGCGGACGCGATGCTTTGGATCGGCCTGGCGGTGATGGCGTGCGGCGTCGCGCTGGAATCGCTTGCGGACCTGCAGAAGACCCGGGCCAAGCGAAAGAACAGCCGCCGGTTCGTGGATTCCGGCCTCTACCGGTTCGTGCGCTGTCCCAACTATTTCGGCGAGCTGCTGATCTGGCTCGGCATGCTGCTGACCGGCACGACCGCGCTCAAGGGCTTCTGGCAGTGGGCGCCGGCACTGCTCGGCTTCGTGCTCATCGTATGGGTGATGTTCAGCGGCGCGCGGCGGCTGGAGCTGCGCCAGGACAGGAATTACGGCGCGGATCCGGCGTATCGGGAATACGTGCGCACGGTGCCGATCATCATCCCCTTCGTGCCCCTGTACAGCGTGAAGAAGTACAGATTCCTGGTGGCGTGAACGCCACGACGGGATCAAAAAAGCCAGCCATCAGGCGTCAGTGCCGATGGCTGGCTTTTGCATCGATCGTCCCCGTGCCGCCGCCCGCGGCACGGGGACGGATGCTCTATCCGATCATGATCTTCTCCTCGGGATATTTCGCAAGGCTCCGGGCCCTGCCCTGCCTGCGGGCCACGGCGACGGCCAGCGTCAGCGGGCCGACGCGCCCCAGGAACATCATCGGCAGCAGCAGCGCGCGGCTGACGGGCAGCAGGTCAGGCGTGCCGATGGATGAAACGCCCACGGTGCCCATGGCGCTGGCGCATTCGAACAGTATGTCCGCAAGTTTGAAGCGCCCGTTCTCGGTGATCGAGAGCGCCAGCGTGCCGAGCGTCAGCATCGACAGGAACAGCGCCGCGACGGCGAGCGCCCGCCGCACCGTGTCGCCGGAGAGCCGGCGCCGGGCGACGTTCACTTCGCTCTCGCCCTTGACGGTGCTGAGCATCAAAAGCGCAAGCACCGCCACCGTGGTGGTCTTCATGCCGCCGCCCGTGGAGGCCGGCGACGCGCCGATCATCATGAGCAGGCTGCTGAACAGCTTGGAGCCGTCTGTGAGTGCCGCCAGGTCGACGGAATTGAAGCCCGCCGTGCGCATGGTGACGGACTGGAAAAAGGCGTTCAGCGCGCCCAGATGGCGCTCGACCAGCCAAAAGAAGCCCGTGCCGACGGCCAGCAGCACCAGCGTGAACATCAGCACGATGCGGGTGTGCAGCGACAGCCCGCGAAAGCCCTCGCGGCTGCGGACGGTCTCCAGGATGACCGAAAAGCCCAGCCCGCCCAGCACGATCAGCGCCGCCACGGTCAGCAGGACCAGCGGGTCGCGGGCAAAGGCGGTCAGGCTGGAAAAGTGCCCGAACAGGTCGAAGCCGGCGTTGCAGAAGGCGCTGACGGCGTGGAAGAGGGCGAACCACAGGCCCCGCCGCGCGCCGTACAGCGGGACGAACCGGATGGCCAGCAGCCCCGCGCCCAGGGCCTCGATGCCCAGCGCCCGCAGCAGGTAGAGCCGCGTCAGCGCGCCCAGGTCGGTCAGCGACGCGCCGTTCATGGATTCCCGGATCAGCATCCGGCCCTTCAGCGAGATCCGCCGGCCCAGCATCACCATCACCATCGTGGCGAACACCATGAAGCCCAGTCCGCCCACCTGGATGAGCGCCAGCAGCACCACCTGCCCGAACGGGGAAAAGGTCGTGCCGGTGTCCACGGCGACGAGCCCGGTCACGCATACCGCGGAGGTGGCCGTGAACAGGCTGTCGAACAGGCCGATGCTGCGGCCGTCTCTGGTCGCGACGGGCAGCAGCAGAAGCAGGGTCCCCAGCAAAATGACCGCCAGGAACCCCAGCGCCAGCAGGGCCTCCGGACGGCGCCGGTGCTCCCGCCCGTCGGGGCGCCTGAAGGCGGTCACGGCGCGTCCTCCGGGGCCTTGTCCAGCCGAAGCATCCGGTAGCCGATGCCGATGTGCGTCTGGATGTTGGGCTCGCCGCCCGAGCCCGCCTGCAGCTTTTTGCGCAGCGTCGCCATGAACACCCGCAGCGAGCCCACGTCCGAGGCGGTGTAGCTGCCCCAGATCTCCTTGAGGATGTAGTTGTGGGTCAGCACCTTGCCGGTGTTCTTCGCCAGCAGGCACAGGAGCCGGTATTCGATGGGCGTCAGGTGGACCTCGCTGCCGTTCATCCAGGCGCAGCCCGCGGCGTAGTCGATGCGCAGGGCGCCGTTTTCGTAGACGGCGCTCTCCCGGGCGCCCTGTCCCTCCGCGTTCAGCCGACGCAGCGCCACGCGCAGCCGCGCCAGCAGCTCGTCCACCGAAAAGGGCTTGGTCAGGTAGTCGTCCGCGCCCGCGTCCAGCGCCTCCACCTTGTCGGCGTCTTCGCTGCGGGCGGAGATCACGATGATGGGCAGGCTCGCCCAGCTGCGCACCTTGCGGATGATGTCCACACCCTCCATGTCGGGGAGCCCCAGGTCCAGCAGCATCACGTCCGGCTGGTGGGTGGACGCCTCGATGAGCGCCTCCGCGCCGTTGCGGGCAAGATGGTAGCGGTAGCCCTGCATCTCAAGCGTCACGGACATCAGGTTGCGCACGGCCGCGTCGTCCTCCACGACCAGGATCAGGGGTCTATTGTTCATCATTCTTCACCTCACAGATCGGGAGCGTGAACCAGAACCGCGCCCCGTGGGGCTTCGTGTTTTCCACGCCGATCCGGCCGCCGTGGGCGTTCACGATGCTCTTGCACAGCGCCAGGCCCAGTCCGATGCCCCGCCGGCTGTCCGGCGAGCGCTTGACGCCGGTGTAGAACATGTCGAACACCCTGGCTTCGTCGCCCTCCGGCACGCCCTGCCCGTCGTCCTCCACCCAGATGAACGCCGTGTCGCCGTCCCGCCGCGCGCCGATGACGATGCGCGCGCCCTCCGGCGTGTACTTCACCGCGTTGTTCACCAGGTTGATCAGCACCTGCACGATCAGCGCCGCGTCCATCCGCGCCATCAGCAGGTCGTCCTCGATGCGCGTCCGGATCTGCCGCTTCGACCCGTTTCGATCGACGTGGCGCAGCGCCTCTTCGACGGCCTCCGCCACCAGCTCCGCCTGCCGGTTCAGCTTCATCGCGCCGTTTTCGGTGCGCGTGATGGTGAGCAGGTTCTCCACGAGCCCGTTCAGCCAGATGGCGTCGTCGTAGATGGAGGCATACAGCGCGCCGCGCCGCGCCTCGTCCAGCTGGCCCTCCATCAGCAGCGCGGCGTTGCCGGAGATGCTGGTCAGCGGCGTGCGCAGATCGTGGGAGATGGACCTGAGCAGGTTGGCCCGCAGCGTTTCCTGCCGGGCGCTCTCTTCGATGCGCTGCTTCTCGCGGGTCATGTGGTCCTTCTCCACGGCCATGGCGCATTCGTCCAGTATGGAGATCATCAGGTTCTTGCGGTATTCGTCGATGATCGGGGCGTTGTCCGCGCGGATGCCGATGACCGCCCACACGCGCCCCTCGCTGCGCACGGCCATGTACAGGCATTTCGCGTTCGGGAACATCCGCGTCGTGCGGCCCGCGTGCTTGGCGTTGCGGCGCACCCACTGCGCAGCCGTGCGCTCCGTCTCCAGGTCGATGCCGGCGAATCCGCCGTCCTGCTCGATGGCGCAGAAGGTGGGCGCTTCGACGTCCTGATCGTAGCAGAGCACGCTGTGCTCCAAAAGGCGGCTCAGCTGTCGCTGCACGACCTCCAGGATCGATCGCTTGTCCTCGGCCTTTTGCAGCAGCTGGCTGGTGGACAGCAGCACCTCGGTCTGGTAGGCCTTGTTGGCCGTCTGGATGGACTGCGCCTTGATGCGGCTGGTCAGCGAGCTGGACAGCAGCGCCACCGTGAACATCACCGCGAAGGTGGCGAAGTAGTCGGGGCTCGAGCGCAGGGAGTAAAAGGGCTCGGTGAAAAAGAAGTTGAACACCAGCACCGACAGCATCGACGACAGCAGGCTGTAGACGTATCCGGAGGTGAACAGCGCCACGCCCATGACGCCCAGGATGTAGATCAGCACCACGTTGGTGATGGCGAGACCCACGGCGCTGAACAGGAAGCCCACGCCGGTGCAGAGGGCCAGGATCAGCGCGGTCCTTCCGATGTCTCCGGCGGAGAGGCGCTCCCGGCGCAGCAGGTGCGACAGACGGGACGAGCCGGTGTCCGACGTCAGCCGGTTGGGCACGATGATGACCTCCACGCTGGGGGCCAGCTCGTTGAGCCTCGACATCAGCGTATCCTTCGTGCGGCGCCCGGGGCTCTTGCCCAGCACGATCCGCGTGATGCCGCTGACCCGCGCGTACTCCGCGATGGCGGTGGCGGGATCGTTGCCGTAGATCGTGGTCAGCATCGCGCCGTGCTTCTCCGCCAGGTCCAGGTGGTCGCGCACCGCGCGGGCCTGCGCCTCGTCCCGAAGCTCCATGTCCTCTACGAACACGGCGATCAGCTCCGCGCCCAGGGACGCGGAGAGCGACGCCGCCCGGCGGATCACGTCTCCGTTGGTGGGCGACGCCGAGACGCACACCAGTATGCGCTCCCGATCCGACATGCGCCCCGCCTCCCATCCGTGCAGGATATCCCGATCGCAGCCGGGCAGTACCCGGTCGTCCGATCATTGTATCACACATCCCATAAAAGGGAAGATAAAATCGCCGCCCCGGCATTAAGATGGCATAAAGACGCAAACAGCTTTATGGCATCTTAATTTCGGGAGAAAAGCCTTAACGGCACATTCATGGCATTGCTGGTACAATCTGCGTCACATGAACCACAGGAGGCCGCCATGAAAAACGTTTTGTTGATCGGGCTGGGGCGCTTCGGGCGCCACATGGCCCAGAAGATGCACGACCTGAACCACCAGGTGCTGGCGATCGACAAGGACGAGCGCCGGGTACAGGATGCCATGGCCTATGTGACCAACGCCGAGATCGGAGACGCCAGCGACCCCGCGCTGATCGACGCGCTGGGCGTGCGCGAGTTCGACCTGTGCGTCGTCGCCATGGGCCACGACCTGCAGGCGTCGCTGGAGGTCACGTCGCTGCTCAAAAAGCGCGGCGCGCCCTTCGTGCTGGCGCGGGTCGCGCGGGACGCCCACGCGCAGTTCCTGCTCGCATGCGGCGCGGACGAGGTGATCTATCCGGAGAAGCAGCTGGCCAACTGGGCCGCCGTGCGCTACAGCAGCGACCACATCTTCGACTACATCCGCCTTTCGCCGGACCACGCCATCTACGAGACCGAGATCCCCGACAGCTGGATCGGCCACACGGTCGTCGATCTGGCCGTGCGGCAGAGGTACCGCCTGAACATACTCGCCGTCCGCAAAGACGGCAAGGTGGTGCCAATGCCCGGACCGGGCCACCAGTTCAGCCGGGACGAGCGCATGATACTGCTCGGCAGCGAGAAGGACGTGCAGAAGCTGCTGCGGTTTTGACCGGACGCGGCCAAAGGAGTCTGGAAGATGAGAGACATATTGTTGGTGCTCGGCCTGATCCTGCTGCTTGTGTACGGCTTCCGGCTGATGGGCCGCCTGGACGAATATCTCGATCCTTCACGCACAAAAAGCCATTCCCGCCGCGGCCGCAGCGCGCGACGGGAAGGGACGCTTTTCGGCGGCGCTGCGCCGGTCAGGACCTCCAAAGGTCGTGCGGGTCGCAGTACCCGCGGGCCGCGACCGCCCCGTCGCCCCCGATGAGCGCGAACGCGGCGACGGGCCGCAGCGCCTTGCGCTGTCGGCCTTTTTTGTTTCAGAGAGGATCCATTCGACGCAGTGGGCACCCGGCATGGGGCGCTCCACCGAGCCGACCGTGACGGCGGCGGTCCGGCCGTCCACCCGGACGACGGGCACGTGCTTTTCGCCCGCCGCGTCGGCGGTGTCGGGCGCGGGGGGGCTCCATCTCCTCGCCGCAGCAGTGGCAGCGCACGCCGGGATCGTGGATGTGGGCGATGACGTTGCCGCAGGGTCCGCATCGGTAGAATGCCATGTCGATCTCCTGCTCCGGGCGGAGCGGCCGCTCTCCTCGTTCATTTCAAAGGTGCCGGGGATGGGGGACGCGCGGGCCTTCTTCGCGGATCCCGTCCCGGGGAGCTGTCCGGTTCCGGATCGCTGGTCCCATTATAGTGAAAAAAGGCGGTGTATGTCAATCATAATCGGGCCCGTGCGCTTCGGCAGAGTTGATGCACCCTTCATCATCCGCAGATCCTTCGCTGCTCTCCGCTCTGTTGTCTGATCCCCCCGGAACAACTTGACACGGTCGCGGCCGGCAAAGCGTTGCGTGGACGCGGGGCGACATGGTATAATCATGCTGACGGATCCCGGGGATCCGTCGCGGGGGATCGGGGCCTATGAGTGCCGCGCGTCGGCCGCGGACGGCGCCGCCTCCGCACTTTGGGCGTCCGGGCGGCGCTGCGATCATCGGGGGTGGTGCGGTGAAGGATCTGCGCGAAGGGTTTACGACCGGCAGCTGCGCGGCGGCGGCGGCGCTGGCCTGCTGCCTGTGGCAGCGCGACGGGAGGTGCCCGGATCAGGTATGCATCGTCGTGCCCGAGGGCCGGTCCTATGCGCCGGTCATCATCTCCCACGCGGACGGCCGGTGCGGCGTCATCAAGGACAGCGGGGACGATCCCGACATCACGGACGGCATGGAGGTCGTCGTCGGGGTGGAGCTCCTGCCCGGCGACGGCCCGATCGCCTTTGCCGCGGGCGAGGGCGTGGGCATCGTCACGGCGTGCGGCCTGAAGGTCCCGCCGGGCGAACCGGCCATCAACCCGGTGCCGCGGCGGATGATCGAAGAGGCCGTGCGCACCGTCTTCGGCCCGCGGGCGGCGCGGGTGACGGTGGCCATCCCCGGCGGCGCGGAGATCGCGCGGAGGACGTTCAATCCGCGCCTGGGGATCGAAGGCGGCCTGTCCGTGCTCGGGACCAGCGGCATCGTGCGGCCGATGAGCGACGAGGCGCTGCGCGACGCCATGCTGCTGGAGCTTCAGATGCGCGTGCGACAGGGGAGACGGGACCTCGTGTTCACCTTCGGCAACCAGGGTGAGGCGGCCATGCGGCGGCTCGATCCCGAGAGCTGCATCATCCAGATCAGCAACGAGGTGGGCTTTATGCTGGACAGCGCGCTCGAGCTGGGCGTCAGGCGCGTGCTGCTGGGCGGTCACCCCGGAAAACTCAGCAAAGTCGCGGCGGGCTGCATGCAGACCCACTCGAAGTACGGCGACGGCCGCCGCGAGGCGATCATCGCCCAGCTGGCCCTGATGCGCGCGCCGGCAGAGCTGATCGAGGCCGTCTACGGATGCGCCACGACGGACGCGGCCGTCCGCTGTATCCGGGAGGCCGGCTTTGACGGGGTGTGGGATCGCCTGGCGGCCGCGGCGAGGCGATATTGCCGGCTGCGCGTCCGGAACGGCATGGAGATCGCCGTCGTGTTCGTCGACGGTCAGGGCGAGGTGCTGGGCGAATGCCGGGAGGACGCAGGCGGATCCGCGCCCCGGCCGCGCGGTGGACCGGACCGGGCCTGACGCGGCGAACGTTCGGCAGCCGGTCGCATACCGGCGCGACCCCCATTATATCATGATATGCGGATCATACGGGGAGAGGCCGACGATCAGAACATGTGTCGCCGACAGCGCCAGGCTCAGAAGATCGTGGACGCGTATCTCGACAGGAACGGCAGGCTCTCTTACGCCCTGCTCAACAAGGACATGATACGATTCGCCCATTCCAGCAGCGTGGTCCGGAAGATGCTGGGCGCCGGGGCAGACCTCGAGGCGATCCGCCTCTATGCCGTCGGCACGAAGTTCCGCGGCATCACGGGCAACCGGGCGCTGACCGACGAGCAGGTCCTCAGGATGGTGGACCTGCTGGACGAGGTCAGCCCCAAGGGCGTGCTGAAGGAATTCAACGACGAGATCCTTCGGAGCCTGAAGGGGAAAAAGAGATAGGGCGCGCGTGCCGGGCGGCCGGAGCGGGAAGGCGTCACCGAAGGGTGGCGCTTTTTCGCTTCCGGATCTGCAGTGCAGATAAAAATTCTTCGATCCGGCGCGCCGGGCGTTGCAGGACGGGCGCGGTTTATTGTACAATACTGTCATACGGGACGAAGCGCCTGCCACGGCCGGAAGGCGCCGGGGGCCCGCGGGACAGGCGCGGCGGAGGCGGGCGATGGACGGCGTATTTCGGAAGATGAGGCTGGATTGCAGGCGGCCCGTCGAAGACATGATCGACGGGATCGGGCACATGTGCCGCGACATGGAGCAGCGCGCGCCGGGCAGCGCCGGCGAGCGCGAGGCGGCGGAGCACCTGGCGCGCGTGCTGAGGACCGAATGCGGGTGCGACGACGTGCGCCTGGAGACCTTCCGGCCGCATCCGGCCGCGTTCTACGGCTACTTCTGGTTTTCCATGGCGTTCGACGTGCTGTGCGCGCTGCTGTACTTCGTCTCTCCCTGGCTGAGCATCCTCTCCGGCTGCGCGGCGCTGTTTCTGTTCGTGGTCCAGTTCGGCCTGTACCGGCAGGTCATCGACCCGCTGTTCCCGGAGCGGGAGAGCTGCAACGTGACGGCCGTGCGCCGCTGTTCGGGCGAGGTGGAGCGAAGGGTCTTCCTCAACGGCCACATCGACGCCGCGTGGGAGTTCCCGCTGAACCATCGCTTCGGCGGCCTGGTGTTCGAGATCCCCGGCGTGATGGCGCTGATCGGCGTGCTGTTCTATCTGACCGTCTCCGCATGCGCGCTTCTGGGCGCCGGCGCATGGACGGGCACGGCGGCGCGGTGGGGGCTCATCTTCATCCCGTTCTTCGTGCTGGTCGGCGGCACCTATGACCCCAGGCGCGTGGTGGACGGCGCGAACGACGATCTGACGGGCTGCTGGATGGGCATCGCGCTGCTGCGGGACATGCAGCGGCGGGGCATCGTGCCGGCGCATACGGAGATGGGCGTCATCCTGACGGGGTCCGAAGAGGCCGGGCTGCGCGGCGCGAAGGCGTGGTGCCGGCGGCACGGCGGGGATCATCGGGACGTGCCCACCTTCATCATCTGCTTCGACACGATCCACGATCCTGCGCATCTGATGGTCAACGCCCGCGACCTGAACGGAACGCTGCGGGCGGACGAGGGGCTCTGCGCGGCGTTTCTGGAGGCGGCGAGGGAGGCCGGCATCCCCTGCCGGCGCGGCTGGGTGCCGCCCTTTGGCGGCGCGACGGACAGCGCCGCGTTCACGCAGGGCGGGTTCCGCTCGGTGGGCATCACCGGGCTGAACCACAGGCTGGAGGACTACTACCATACGCGCCGCGACACCTGGGACAATCTCGACGCGGCGGGCCTTGAGAACTGCTACCGGGCGACGGTCGGGATGCTCGAGAGGATCGACGCGGGGATGCTGGACTGAGGCGTGCCGGGCGCCGATACCCGGAGCACCGGACGGATCATGAAAGCGAGGTCGGGACGGATCATGAGGACGAGGGCCATGTGTATCCTGCTGCTGGCGCTGATGGCGGGGCTGCTGCCCGCATACGCGTCCGCACCGGCGCCGGTGACCGTGCCGGGCCGGGCGGAGGACCGGGCGGAGACGCTGCTGCCGGGACATGGATACGCGCTGGCCGAGGTGCGGCGGGTGGACGGGCGGCAGGGCATCGCCTGGGAGGACGGCGCGTACTGGGTCAGCGGGAGCGCTTCGCTTTCCCGCTATGACGCCTCGTGGCAGCTGATCGAACGGAACGATGCCCCGTTCGACGGCCTGGGCGGCGGCGTGGATCACATCGGGGACATCGATGTGTATGGCGGGGAGCTGTTCGCCGGCGTCGAGCGGTTCGCCGACGGGCGCGCAGAGGACATCCGGATCGCGGTGTATGACGCCGGGACGCTGGGATTGAAGCGCTGCTATCCCTTCGAGCCGTCGAGCGGCCAGACGGAGGTCTCGGGCATCGCGGTCGACCCGGACCACCGGATCATCTGGATGTGCTCGTGGGCAGACGGAGAGAGCGGGCGGTACCTGTACAAGTACGCGCTGGACGGCGGCGCGTACCTCGGGAAGGTCCACCTGCAATGCCCGCCGCAGTGGCTCCAGGGCGTGGCGTACCGCGACGGATACCTGTATCTGACGGCGGATGACGGCACCGCCGATCTGGGAGAGCCCGACCACCTGTATCGCGGGAAGGCCGATCCGGACAGGACCAGCATGACGGTGGCGCTGGAAAGGACGTTCGACGACGTGACGATGCAGGGCGAGATGGAGGGCGTCTGCTTCGACAGGCAGGGCGGCCGCCTGTTGATCAGCTACAACCGCGGGGCGCAGGTCGTGCTGGGGATGCCCATGGGGTTCTACGAGGGTTACGAAGAGGAGATCCACGAGGTGTTCATCTACGACATGAAGGCGCGCGGATGACCGGCGAGGAGGCGCCCGCAGGGCGGCTGCCCGGGCGGGGGCTGTCCTGCGGCGCAGACGGAGGGGACGATGAGCTTCAGGAAGCTGACGGGTACGGCTCTGATCGTGTTCGCGGCCGCGTTCACGGTCTATCTTTCCGCCGTCATGATCCGCCGGATCAGATCGGTGGTCCTGAAGGACATCTATGTGAAGGTGTTCCGCTACGAGCTGGCCGTGTGCGCGATGTTCATGCTGCTGGCGCTGGATGTGCGCTTCGACCTTCTTGCGGGGCCAGGGCCTGTGGCGCTGATGGCGGCGGGCCGGGTCGCGCGGATCGCTTTGGCAGCGGCCGCCGCCGTGATGCTGTTCTTCGCGGCGAGGATCGCGGTCGCGGGGACTAGGCGCGATGCGTCCACGGCACGGTGGGCCATCGTGCTGGGGCTGGCGCTCGAAGACGGCCGGCCGACCGGCGACCTGCTCGCCAGGATGGATGCCGCCGAAGCCTATGCGCGGGAGGTGCCGGACGCGGTCCTCATACTGAGCGGCGGGAATCCGGACGGTTCTGGACGGACCGAAGCGGCCGTCATGCGCGAGCTGCTCATCGGGCGCGGCGTCGCCGATGCGCGGATGCTGCTGGAGGATCGTTCGACATCCACCCGCGAGAACTTCCGAAACGCCGCGCGGATGATCGATCCCGGTGAGCCCGTCGCGCTGATCAGCAGCGACTGCCACATGGACAGGGCCGTCCGGTCGGCGAAGGCCGCGGGCTTTTCCCGCGTCGTCAGGCGTCCGGCCCCGTCATCCGTCGCGCTTTACGGCGCGAACGTCATGTGGGAGGTGATGATGGCGTTGAACGAGCTGACGCTGAAATGGGGATCCGGGCGGTCCCGCGGCGCGCGGCGCGACCCGAAATGAACGGGGATCCCGCGCTTACAGGGAGGCGGACATGAGGATCGGCGTATTATCGGATACCCACGGCCTGCTGCGGCCGGAGGCGCTGTCGGCGCTCGAGGGCTGCGGCGCCATATTGCACGGCGGGGACGTCGGCGGGCAGGCGATCCTGGACGCGCTGTCGAAGATCGCCCCGGTGTACGTCGTGCGCGGCAACAACGACAAGGCGTGGGCGGAGCGCATCCCGGCGGTCCTGGACTTCGAGCTCGCCGGCCTGCGCGTCTGCATGGCCCACCGGAAGAAGGATCTGCCCGCCGACCTGGGCGCCTTTGACCTCGCCGTCTGCGGGCACAGCCACAGATACGAGGCGTCGCGGCAGGGCCGGACGCTGCTGCTGAATCCCGGCAGCTGCGGGCCGAGGCGCTTTGGCCAGGCCATCACGCTGGCGGTGCTCGAGGCGGCGGACGGGGAGATCGGCGTCGGGCGCGTCGACATCCCGCACCGGGACGGATCCGCGGCGCCGAAGGCGGCGGACCTGAGGACGCAGATCGGCATCGTGATCAAAGAGACGCAGAAGGGGCGCGGACCTGCGGAGATCGCCGCGCGCCACGGGTGGGACGCCGCGTTGGTCATGCAGATCGCCCGGCTGTACGTCACCCATCCCGGCGTGACCGCGGACGGGATCATGGAGAAGATGGGGGTCTGAGTGAGAGATGGAAGCGACGAAGCTGGCGGTGCTGTTTCCGGGCATCGGTTACCACTGCGACAAGCCCCTTTTGTACTATTCGGCGAAGCTGGCGCGGGCGGCGGGGTACGCGGTGCTGCCCGTGCCCTACGGGGGCTTCCCGGAGAAGGTGCGCGGGGACGCGGACAAGCTGCGCGCGTGTATGGAGATCGCGTGGTCGCAGGCCGAGGCCCTGCTTGGGGCGGTGGACTGGGCGGGCCGGCGGGACATCCTGTTCATCGGCAAGAGCATCGGCACCGTCGTGGCCGCCCGGTACGCGCAGGAAAGGGGCATCGAAGTGCGCAGCGTGCTCCTCACGCCGCTCGGGGAGACGTTCCGCTTCGTCCGGGGCAGCGCCGTCGCCTTCCACGGCACCGCCGACCCCTGGGCCGAGACGGACGCGGTCGTCGCGGCCTGCCGGCAGCGGGGCATCCCGCTCTGGCTGACCGAGGGGGCCAACCATTCCCTCGAGACCGGCGACGTGTCGCGCGACGTGCGGACGCTCGCCGAGACCGTGGCAAGGATCGGTGCGTTCATCGGGGACGCACAGGAGGGACAGGCATGAAGAGCATACGGATCGCAGACACCACCCGGGAGGAGCGCGAGCAGATCGTCGCGGATGCCATCGGCAACATCGACGGGGCTTGCGACGGCTGCAGCCCCGGTCTGATCGGGATGTACAGCGACTACATCGAGGGCCGCAGGGAGCTGCGGGAGATCAACATGGAATTTCAGGCGCGCTATATATCCGGGGCGATGGGCCCGGACCGGAGCGGCTGCGATCGCGCGGACCGGTGAGCGCGCAGGGCAGCGGACGCGATGATATCGAAAAGGGGGATGCCCGAATGGAGCGCATGCCGGAGCTGCGGATCGAACTGCAGGACACGCAGTGGCCGCTGACCTATACCGACCACGACCGCGAGATCGCTCGTGCGATCGTCGTCGACGCCGCGGGGGACTATTACTTCGTCCGGGCCCGGCGCGACGATGAATTCGGCAGCGCGACCCTGATCGAGACCTCCGGCGGCGGCGTCGAGCCCGGCGAGGACCTCCGGTGCGCCATCCAAAGGGAGTTGAAGGAGGAGCTGGGCGTGGAGGCGGAGGTCCTTTTGAAGCTCGGCGTCGTCAGCGACTACTACAACCTGATCCACCGGCACAACATCAACCACTATTTCCTCTGCAGGATCCGGGCGTTCGGGGAGAGGCATCTGACGCAGGACGAGATCGATAAATACCATCTCTCCACCCTCCGCATGCGCTACGATGAGGCGGTGGCAGAGTACGCGCGGTGTTCGGACAGCCGCCTGGGCAGGCTCATCGCGAACCGGGAGCTGCCGGTCCTGAGGCGCGCGAAGGCGGTGCTCGAGGGCCGTTGTCCCCTTCGGGTCCGGTGCTTCGGGGATTCCAACACCTATGGGTACGACCCCCGGGCGTGCTCAGGCGGCCGGTATCCGGCGCGATGGCCGGAGCTGCTGGCGGTGCGGACCGGCTTTGACGTCATCAACGACGGCCAAAACGGCCGCATGATCCCCGCCGGGGAGCGCGGGCTGCAGTGGTCCCAAAGGGACGGCGGGGCGCACGCCGCGGATGTGCTCGCCGTGATGCTGGGCACCAACGATCTGCTGAACGGCCTGACGGCCGAAGCGGCCGCGGCGCGCATGGAAGCTTTTCTGGGCAGGTGTGCCGAGCGACGCATCCTGCTGATCGCGCCGCCGCCCATGCGCCGCGGCGCATGGGTGCCCGACGAGGAGCTCGTGGAGGCATCGAAAGAGCTGGCGCGGCGCTACGGGGCCCTGGCGGAGCGCCTGGGCCTGTGGTATGCCGATGCGGGCGAATGGCACATCGACCTCGCCTATGACGGCGTGCATTTTACGGAAGCGGGCCATGTGCGCTTCGCGGATGCGCTGGCGGCGCGCCTGTCCGAACTGGCGGCGCCGGACGATCGGCCGTGACGCGCTGCACGGGGCCTAGGGGCGGCGGCACCGCCCTCAGGCTCGTCCGATCCGGCAAGGGGGATCAAAGATCGAAGGACGCGCAGGCTGTGCGCAGAGGATGGGTGGGACAAATGAAAGATCGAAGCATCGGCGACGCGAGGGACGATCCGGAAAGGGCCGTGGCGGATATCCCGCCCGGGCGCTATCGCCACTTCAAAGGGGGCCTCTACGAGGTCCTGGCGGTCGCGCGACACTCCGAGACGGAGGAGCCGATGGTCGTGTACCGGGCGCTGTACGGCGAGGGCGGCGTATGGGTGCGCCCCGCTTCCATGTGGAACGAGGAGATCGTCCGGGACGGCAGGACGCTGCGGCGATTTGAGAGGGTGAAGGAATGAACGGAACGGTCCGGGATCTGATGGAGATGAACATCTATGCCGTGAAGGGGCGGGTGCTGGTCGTCGGGAGCTGCCTTGAGCAGGTGTGGCCGGAGGCGTTCGAGCAGCTGGCCGGGGACGCCGATCAGGTCTATTCCCTTTGTCTGGAGTCGACCCATGTCAACATGGCGGTCACGAAGCTGTCGGCCATCTTCGGCACCGGCCGGCTGGAAAAGCTGGTATTCGCGTCGGTGGATCGGTCGCCGCACTGCACGCAGATGCACTACATCAAGCACGAGGTGGAGCGCCTGCTCGCCGCGCACGTGCCCGTGGAGAACTGCGTGGTCAGCGAGGGACGGATCGTTCCGGTGCCCGATGAGGCCATCGAACTGTCGAAGAGCCTCGCGCGGCTGGCGCAGATCGTAAAGGCGTGAGCGAGGCGGATCAAAGGAGGTGTCAGGGTCATGAAAAGGGCGATCGTCTGCATGCTGCTCGCGGCGGTGCTGCTGGCTTCCGCGGCCCTTGCGGCGCAGACCTACCGGCAGATCACCCAGGAGGAAGCCCGGCGGATCATGGAAGAGGAACAGGGGTATCTCATACTCGACGTGCGCACGGCGGAGGAATACGCCGAGGGGCATATCCCCGGCGCCATCAACATCGACAACGCGGCCATCGGGGCGGACGGGATCCCGGAGCTTCCCGACAAGGACCGGATGATCCTCGTCTACTGCCGCAGCGGACGGCGCAGCAAGGAGGCGTCGGAGAAGCTGGCGGCGATGGGCTACGCGAACATCTTCGAATTCGGGGGCATCAACACCTGGACCGGCGAGATCGCGGTCGGGGAGGAGCCCTGATGATTCGCCCCGGCGGCGCGCGAAGCCTGTGCTGAACGCCCGCCCGTCGAAAACAGGGGCTTTTCGACGATCTTCGACGATCCGGGCAGTCGGGACCATACGATTTATATCGGCGCCTCCGGGCAGGGAGGCGCCTTTGTCGTTTATAATGGTAGACACCGGGCGAGGTGTGTGGTATAATGTTATCCGTGCAAATGCCGCAATTTGACCGGATACGGCCGGGCGGTGCATCAAAAGGAGGAAAATCAAGCATGAAGCTTACGGGATTGTCACGTCAACAGGTCGAGGACAGCCGTCAGAAATATGGCAGGAACACCTTGACTCAGATACCGCCGGATCCGCTGTGGAAGAAGATCCTCGAGGGCTTCAAGGATCCCATGATCATGATCCTGCTGGTGGCGCTGGCCGTGCAGGTGGTGCTCTGGCTCATGCACAAGGCCGAGTGGTACGAGCCGGTCTGCGTGCTCATCGCCATACTTCTGGCCAACGGCGTCGCCTCTGTTTCCGAACACAGCCAGGAGGGCAAGGCGAGCCTGCTGAAGGCCGAGGAGGAGTCCAAGGAGCTGACCAAGATCCTGCGCGACGGCCAGCTTCAGGAGATGCACGTCTCCGAGGTCGTGGTGGGCGACATCATCTATCTGCAGGCCGGCGACAAGCTGCCCGCGGACGGCGAGATGGTCGAGGGCGAGATCATGGTCGACCAGGCCGCGCTGAACGGCGAGACCGAAGAGGCGCGCAAGTGCCCCGATGAGGACGGCGAGGACTACGAGGTCAAGGACCTTCTGAACACCCACTACGCCTATCGCGGCACGGTGGTCGTGTCCGGCGAGGGCTACCTCGAGGTCAAGGTCGTGGGCGACAGGACGCTGTTCGGCGAGCTGGCGCTCGAAGTGCAGGAGGACACCCGCGAGACGCCCCTGCAGGTGAAGCTGGGCAAGCTGGCCAAGCAGATCTCCACGTTCGGCTACATCGGCGCCATCGCCATCATCATCGGCGTGATCCTGGTGAACGTCATCGGCGGCAGGGTGGAACCCACCTTCGCCAGCTGGGCAACGCTCATCATCGAGGCCGTCACGGTGGCGGTCACGATCATCATCTGCGCAGTGCCCGAGGGCCTGCCGATGCTGACCAGCATACTGCTGTCCTTCCAGAGCATCCGCATGATCAAGGACAACGTCCTGGTGCGCAAGATCAACGGCCTTGAGACCGCCGGCAGCCTGTCGCTGCTGTTCACCGACAAGACCGGCACCATCACCGAGGGGCGCCTGTCCGTCGTGGAGCTGGCCACGGGCAACCAGCGCATCTTCACCAAGCTCGACGAGCTGCCCGCGACGCTGCGCATGGACATCGTCACCGGCATCGGCCTGAACAACTCCGCGACGGTGTCCGGCGGGAACATCATCGGCGGCAACTCGACAGACAGGGCGATGATGGCCTTCCTGATGGGCGAGAACGTCGTCAATACGATGAGCCGGGACGAGGTCATCGCGTTCACGCCCTTCAATTCCACGAAGAAGATGTCGAACGTCACCATCAGCCAGAACGGCTGGACAGTGACCTACCTGAAGGGCGCGCCGGAGCGCATCATCGAGCGCTGCGCGAGCTTTATCGACGAGACCGGCGCGGTGCAGCCGCTGAACAACGAGGTCCAGTCCTCGCTGCTGAGCTACATGGACGCGCAGGCCGGCCGCTCCATGCGCCTGCTGGGCGTGGCGAAGACCGAGGGCGATCCGGACGGCAGGGACCTGACGCTGGTGTGCGTGCTCTCCATCCGCGACAATGTGCGCAAGGAGGTCATCCCCGCCATCCGCGAGGTGCAGGACGCCGGGATCCAGGTCGTCATGGTCACCGGTGACCGCAAGGAGACGGCCGTGGCCATCGCACGCGAGGCCGGCCTGCTGCGCGAGACCACGGACGTCGCCATGACCTCCGCCGAGATGGCGCAGAAGTCGGACGAGGAGCTCAAGCGCATACTGCCTGACCTGCGCGTCGTGGCCCGCGCGCTGCCCACCGACAAGAGCCGGCTGGTGCGCTGCGCGCAGGAGCTGAACCTGGTGGTCGGCATGACAGGCGACGGCGTCAACGATTCCCCGGCGCTCAAGAAGGCGGACGTCGGCTTCGCCATGGGCTCGGGCACCGAGGTGGCCAAGGAGGCCGGCGACATCACGATCCTGGACGACAACTTCACCTCGATCGACAAGGCGATCCTGTACGGGCGCACGATGTTCAAATCCATCCGCAAGTTCCTGATCTTCCAGCTCACGGTGAACGTCGCCGCGGTGCTGACCTGCTTCCTGGCGCCGTTCTTCGGCGAGAACGAGATCCTGACGGTCGTCCAGCTGCTGCTGATCAACCTGGCCATGGATACGCTGGCGGCCATCGCCTTCGGCTCGGAGCCCGCGCTCAGGGAATACATGAAGGAGAAGCCCATCCCGCGCAACGCGTCGATCGTGTCGAAGCCCATGCTGATCGAAGTCATCGTCTCAGCGCTGTACATCACGGCGGCCTGCCTGTGCATCCGCTTCGCGCCCGCGATCCAGAGCCTCATCGGCGTCAGCGCGGCCAGCTATCCGGGCGTACAGCCGCTGTCGGTGGTGCTGAACTCCGCGGTGTTCGCGACCTTCATGATGGCGATCACCTTCAACGGCTTCAACGCGCGCACGGAGCATGTGAACGTATTTGAGCAGATCGGGCGCAACCGCAACTTCCTGCTGGTCATGGGCCTGATCTTCGTGGCGCAGTTCGTGTTCGTCACCCTGGGCGGGACGGTGCTCAGCGTGCACGCGCTGACATCGACGACGTGGCTGGTCTGCGCGGTGATCGCGTTCCTGATCATCCCGATCGACGTGATCCGCAAAGTGCTCATGAACAGGAAGGACAATGCATAAGGAGGTATGCGACAATGGCAGTATGTCTGAAAAAGGGTCAGAAGGTTGACCTGACCAAGAGCAATCCGGGGCTCAAGAAGATCACCGTGGGCCTGGGCTGGGATGTGAACCGCTATGACGGCGGATCCGACTTCGACCTGGACGCGTCCGCCTTCCTGCTGGGCGCCAACGGCCGCGTGCCCACCGACAGCGACTTCGTGTTTTACGGCAACAGCACCGACCCGTCGGGCGGCGTCAGCTACGGCGGCGACAACCGCACCGGCGAGGGCGAGGGCGACGACGAGCAGATCTTCGTCGACCTGAGCCTGATCCCCGCCGGCGTCGAAAAGATCGACTTCACCGTGACCATCTACGAGGCCGCCGAGCGGCGCCAGAACTTCGGCCAGGTCTCCAACGCCTACGTGCGCATCGTCGACGACGCCACGGGGCAGGAGCTCATCCGCTACGATCTGGAGGAGGACTTCTCCATCGAGACGGCGCTCGTGGTCGGCGAGATCTACCGCCACAACGGCGAATGGAAGTTCAACGCCATCGGCTCCGGCTTCCAGGGCGGCCTGGAAGCGCTGTGCCGGAACTTCGGCGTCAACGTCTGACGGACCAACGCGCAAAGGAGGTTTTCACATGACCGTCAATCTCGTGAAGGGACAGAAGATCAGCCTGGTCAAGCCGGGCACCGCCGGCCTTTCGAAGATCATGGTCGGCCTTGGATGGGATGCCGTCCAGCAAAAGCGGGGGCTGTTCGCCCCCAAGCCCAGGGACATCGACTGCGACGCGTCCGTCATACTCTGCGGCGCGGACGGCCGCGTCATCAGCCATGACGCCAACCAGTGCTGCGTGTACTTCGGCAACCTCAGGCACTCCAGCGGCGCCATCGTGCACCAGGGCGACAACCTCACCGGCGAGGGCGAGGGCGACGACGAACAGATCATGGTGGATCTGAACGGGATCCCGCCCGAGATCGACAAGCTGGTGTTCGTCGTGAACATCTACGATGCGAACGTCCGCAACCAGCACTTCGGCATGATCCGCAACGCTTTCATCCGCCTGGTCGACATGAAGGCCGGCACGGAGCTGTGCCGCTTCAATCTGACCGACGACTACAGCGGCATGACGGGCATGATCGTGGGCGAGATCTACCGCCGCGGCGGCGAGTGGAAGTTCAACGCGGTCGGCCAGGGCGTCGCGAACGCCAGCCGCCTGAACAGCCTCATCAACATGTACAAGTGACGGGGGACGACCGGAAAGGGAGGACGATACGATGGCAGTCAACCTGACGAAAGGCCAGCGGGTCAGCCTGGACAAGGGCGTCAAACTGGCGCTGGTGGGCCTGGGCTGGGACACCAACCGCTACGTCGGCGCGGCCGACTTCGATCTTGACGCCAGCGCGTTCATGCTGGGCGCCAACGGCAAGGTGCGCAAGGATGCCGACTTCATATTCTACGGCAACCTGCAGAGCGAGGACGGCTCTGTGACGCACACCGGCGACAGCCTGTCCGGCGGCTCCGGCGGCGACGATGAGACGCTCTTCATCGACTTCACCAAGGTGCCACAGGACGTGGAGAAGATCGTCATCACCGTGACGATCTACGAGGCGCAGGAGCGCGGCCAGAATTTCGGCCAGGTCTCCAACGCCTACGTCCGCGTGGCGCGGCGCAGCAGCGAGAGCGACACGGTGGGCGTCGAGGAGCTCCGCTACGACCTGGGCGAGGATTTCTCCATCGAGACCGCGCTCGTGGTGTGCGAGATCTACCGCAGCGGCGCGACCTGGAAGTTCAACGCGGTGGGCTCCGGCTACCAGGGCGGTCTGTACGCGCTGTGCAAGGCCTACGGCGTGAACGTCTGATACGGTATCCCTCTTCGGCCGGGCACTGCCTTTGACCGGAGGGGGTTACCTGTCGTTTTGGCCAAATGACGTCGTCGGGAGGGACCTGTATGCAGAATGGCAAGCGCCGGATCCGGATCGGCTTCAACGCGCCGGCGATCCTGGGCTTTATGCTGGTCTGTGTCGCCGCGCAGATCGTCAACAAGCTGACCGGAGGGGCGTCGAACCGGCTGTTGTTCAGCGCCTATCGCGCCTCGCCGGCGAACCCCCTGACGTGGCTGAGGTGCGTGCTGCACGTGTTCGGACACGCCGACTGGAGCCACCTCATCAACAATATGATGTATCTGCTGCTCACCGGCCCCATGCTGGAGGAGAAGTACGGCACGTCGAACATGGTGTTCGTGATGCTCGCGACCGCGCTGGTGACGGGCGTCATCAACGTGCTGTTCTTCCCGGGCGTGGCGCTGCTGGGGGCCAGCGGCATCGTGTTCGCTTTTATACTGCTCTCGTCGATCACGGCGACGAGCGGCGACACCATACCGGTCACCTTCATCCTCGTGGCCGTGCTGTACCTGGGGCAGCAGCTCTATCAGGGCGTGTTCGCTTCGGACAACGTGTCGCAGCTTTCACATATCATCGGCGGGGCGGTCGGATCCGCGCTGGGATTCACCATGAGTCGCCTGAAGATGGACCGCTACAAGAGGTGAGCGCATGTTCGACCGGATCGATTGCAGACAACTGAACGACCTCATGCTCCCCTTGAGCGGGCGCTCGCCGGCAGGGGTCTATTTCGTGCGCGTCCCATACTGGAGCGAACCGGTCGGGCGCGCCGTCTGGGCGTACCACGAGGCCGCGCGGCGCAGAGGCGTCATCCTGGAAGGGGCCATCCCAAATCCGGACGAGCGGCAGCTCGGCTATTACAGCGATGTGCTCGGCGCGGATTTCGCGCCGGACGAGACGTTCGTGCGGAGCGCGCTGGCAAAGTGGGTGCCCCGCCTGAGCGATGCGAACCGGGCGCAGCTGGCCGGGTCCATGTGTGCGCTGTTCGAAGACCTCCGCCGCCAGGGCAAGACGGACAGCATCCTCAGGAACGTCTATATCAAGCTGATGTGCTGGCTCTACTACAGGTTCGAGCGGATCATGCCCTTCCTGGGCGAGGACGAGCCGCCGAAGATCCTCTACGAATGCCCGGCCATCACCCGCCACGAGCTGCTCATGCTGCGCCTGATGAACGGCATCGGCGCCGACGTCATGCTCCTGGAGCCGCAGGGCGACGGCGCGTACCTCCGGTATGATGCGCAGTCGGCCTACTCGCAGAGATGCCCGGCGGACGGCGCGCCGTTTCCCGAGGGCTTCAGCCTGAAGAGATTCCGCCGCGAGATGGCGGCGCGGGAGGCCGGGACGGATCGTGCGGCGCAGCCC
>JAFRMB010000095.1 GCA_017430945.1 Clostridia bacterium
GACAACCTGCCAAGACCAAGCCGCTGAAGCGGTGGCTGCCGTGGTACTGCTCGCGGCAACATGGCGCGACCTCCGGCTCCGGGAATGCTTACCGTTCACCATTTTGGGTGTTTCTCGACTGCACGAAACTTGACAGGTTCAAACTTTGAGTACTACACGCCCACGAAGGTGGTCTTCGGGAGGGGCGCCGAGAACAGGGTCGGCGAGCTCGCGCGCGCGTTCGGCGGCAGCCGCGTGCTGATCCACTACGGCGGCAAGAGCGCCATCCGCTCGGGGCTCATCGACCGCGTGAAGGCGTCGCTGGACGCGGCGGGCGTCTTCCACGTGGAGCTGGGCGGGGTCGTGCCGAACCCGCATCTCGGGAAGGTGCGCGAGGGCATCGCGCTGGCTAAGGAAAACGGCGTCGACTTCATACTGGCGGTGGGCGGCGGTTCGGTCATCGATTCATCGAAGGCGATCGCCTACGCGCTGGCCGAGCCGGAGCGCGACGTGTGGGAGCTGTTCGAGCACACGCGGGCCGCGAAGGCGTGCTTCCCGGTCGCGTCGGTGCTCACGATCGCCGCGGCGGGCAGCGAGATGAGCAACAGCTGCGTGATCACGAACGAGGTCACCGGCGAGAAGCGCGCCTACGACGACGACCTGGCGCGGCCGAAGTTCGCCGTGATGGATCCGGAGCTGACGATGACGCTGCCGGACTATCAGACGCAGGCGGGCTGCACCGACATCATGATGCACACCATGGAGCGCTACTTCACCCAGGGCGGCAACATGGAGGTGACCGACGAGATCGCCGAGGCGGTGCTGCGGACGGTGATCAAGTACGCGCAGATCCTGCACGCGGAGCCGGACAACTACGAGGCGCGCGCGGAGATCATGTGGGCGGGTTCGCTCGCGCACAACGGCCTGACGGGCTGCGGCAACGACGGCGGCGACTTTGCGTCGCATCTGCTGGAGCACGAGATGGGCGGCATGTTCGACGTGACCCACGGCGCGGGCCTGGCGGCGGTGTGGCCCAGCTGGGCGCGGTACGTCTACCGGGACGACCTGCCCAGGTTCGTGCGCTACGCCGAGAAGGTGATGGGTGTCGAACGCGGCGCGGGCATGTCCGACGAGGACGTGGCGGTCGCGGGCATCGAGGCGATGGAGGCGTTCTACCACCGGATCGGCATGCCGATCAACATGCGTGAGCTGGGTATCGCGCCGACGGACGAACAGATCCGCGAGATGGCCGAGTCCTGCATGCGGGCGACCGGCGGCGGCATCGGCTCCGCGAAGCGGCTGGTGCTGGACGACATGATCGCCATCTACAACATGGCGCGCTGACCCGCCCGGGCCCGGGCGACCGACACCGGGCCCCGCCGACCGGGAACGGCCGGCGGGGCCCTTGCCGTTCAAAGGCCGGCGGCGGCGCCGGTGGGGGACGGGGCCGCGCCTCGATGCCGTGCGGTGCGCGACGGGACGCTTCCATCGCAGCCCAGGATATGCTATACTTGAGGCAGAAGCGGGCAGGGGAGACCTGCCGAAGGAAGAGGGGGATCAATATGGCGCCGCGCATCATCGACATGGCGGACTATCCGCGGAAGGCGCATTTCGATTATTTCCGGTCGCTGCAGTATCCTTATGTCGGCGTGACGGTCGACACGGACGTGACGGACGTCCTCCGGTTCAGCAGGGCGACGGGGACGTCGTTCTTCCTGACGGTCCTCCACGCGGCCGCGCTGGCCGCGGACGGCGTGCCGGAGCTCCGGCAGAGGATCCGGGGCGATCAGATCGTCGAATACGCGGAGTGCCCCACCTCTCACACGGAGCGCACGGGCGGCGCGGGGTACTGCTACTGCACGCTGCGCCACCACATGGACCTGAGGACCTACTTTGAAGCGGCGGAGAAGGCCCGGGAGCGTTGCGCCGCAAACGGGATCGAAGAGGACGATGACGTCGAGAGCATGGTCTTCATCTCCGCGCTCCCGTGGCTGCACTATTCGTCGCTCATACAGCCCGTGGCCGGAGGCGACGAGTCCAATCCGCGGATCTCGTGGGGGAAGTATGAAAAAGCGGCATCGGGCAGGACCCTGATGCCGGTATCGCTGCTGGCCCATCATGCGCTCGTCGACGGGATCCAGATCGCGCAGTTCTTCAAAAACCTCGAGCAGGAGATCGCGCGGTATCAAAGCCTGATCTGAGCTTTGCCCCGCGGGGCTTTTGCGCGCTACGTGTTGGCCTCCACGTAATCCTCGCCGACGATCCTGGATTCCCACAGAAGCAGCAGGAAATCCAGCCTGGACATGTTGGCGATCTGGCCGTTGTCGTCGACCGGGAGACCCTCCCGGACATCAGATCCGTTCATGCTGTGGCCTCCTTTCATATCGCGTCAGATCGGCTCGTCGATCCACTCTTCCTTCGGGATGTTTCGGGCGAGGCGCTCTCTTGCCCGGGCCTGGCCTTCGATCGCGAGGCGCAGGCTCTTTTTGTACATATAGTTGCCGTCCCTGACCATGCGGTAGAGCATGACCTCCGCCAGATTGTAGTGGAACAGCGCCGTCTCGGGATCGGGATCGGTCCCGAGCCCGTCGAGGAACATGTCAGCCAGGCGAAGATGCAGGGGACCGGCGATATGGCCCCGGTCATCGTCTGTCATCATCTGGAGGCAGCGGTTATAGATGATGAAGGCCTCCCGCTCGTCCCGGTCGACCCAATGGCCGCGCAGGTACATGTCGCCGAGCTTGTACATGGCCTCGAGGTCCCCGGCGAGCGCGGCGGCGGAAAAACAGCGGAACGCCTTTTCGTGATCGGGCGCCATGTCCCTGCCGTAGTAATAGCAGTATCCGAGGCACACGTACGCATTGCGGTCCCCGCGTTCCGCCGCCATCTGGTACAGGCGAACGGCCTTCGCAAAGCTCTGCTCAAAGCCGCGCCCGCCGTCGTAGTATTCTCCGCCGAGGGCGAGCATGGCCGCCGGGTCGCCCGCCTCGATCCCGCACTCGAACAGGCCGGTGATGTAGTCGACGAGGAACGCGGGAAAGCGCTTCGGCCGGTCGCATTTGACCAGCACGCCGGCGATGGCAGCGGGCGGCACCGAGGCGGGATCGCCTTCATCGAGCACGCCGTCGAGGTATTCGTAGGTCTCGGGGAATTCCCCGTCGTTGATCTGCGCGAGGACCTGCCTCGTCGCTTCAAAGAGCGTTTCCTGTGTGATCATTCCCGATCGCCTCCCGATCATCTCTCGTCGTTTCCCGGTCCGGCCGGATCCTCCGCGGGCGGCGTTCAGGCCGCTGCCCGCCTGGGCACGCGGGGGCGCATCATCTCCTCGATGGTGAATCTGCGCCCCAGGCGCTCTGCCGTGCGCCTGTCCACATGCGCGGTGCGCACGACGGGCGCCCTGTAGAAGATCCCGAAGAGCCCGCGCTTCCAGACCCAGGCCAGGTATTTGATCTCGACCATATCCATGCTCCTTTCGGTGCCCTGACGGGCGGTGTTACGCGGCGGCGTCCTCGGAGATGTACTCCAGGTACTCCTCACAGGTCGCGAAGATGATGTGGGAGCCGTCCGGGAGAAAGCCGACATAGCCGTTGCCGGTGTAGAATCCGCGGGGCGTGAACATGGCCGTTCCCTCCTTTTCAAGCCGTCGCCGGAGCGGGCAGCGCCTGCATCGGCGGGTCGTTGGTCGTCGCCGCAAAGTCGCGGCACTTTCCCTCTGTGTGGATGATGAGCCCGTCGTCTTCCAGGCAGGCCAGGTGATGGAAGACCGTACAGGTCGAGCGGACGCCGATGGCCGCCGCCATCTCCCGGACGGTGGGGCCGTATCCGTTGTCCTCCCTGAAGCGTATCAGATACCGCAGCAGCCTGTCGCGGGTGGGACACGGACGGGGTTTGCGTTCGTATACGCCCTTTGGCATTTGTCTGCCTCCTTTCCCATGGATCGCGCCGTTCCTGATCTGTTCTGAGTATAACAAAAATCAAGTACCTTTGTACGTACTCGATCAGATCTGACGATCCGAATGAGTGCGTTACAAGGTACTTGATCGGTCATATTTCCGTCAAGGATCGCGCGGCGGCACCGCCTCTACGGGGCATCGGCCTCCGGATAGTTTTTCATGACGCTTTCGCCGAACGCCCGGATCCTGTTCACCACGGGGCGGGGCGCGGTCACCCGGATATCGGGGCCGAGGGCGAACAGCCAGCCGAAGAACAGCGGGCTGACGGCGAGGTCGATCCGCGTCTCGAATTCATCGTCATCGACCGGCACGATCGGGATGTCGCGCCCGAACCGGTCTATCATGATGCCGATCATCCGGTTTTTCGCCCGGAAGGTGACGGGCACGATGTCGCCGCCGAACATGCCGAACAGGCTCTTCTTCCCGTATTCGTCCTCGCGGTAGAGATCGCGCCCGACGCGCGGCTCCCCGGTCGCCTTGATGCGCAGCATCTTGTCGACGCGGTAGTGCTTGATCTTTTCGTCCTCACAGGCGACGAGGTAGTAGTTCTCTTCGTCGAAGACCAGCGCCCAGGGGCTGACCACGTATCTCTGGCCGCCCCGCCTCAGGCCCATCTCCTTGTTCCGGTCCCACTGGAAGTACTGGAACGAGATCTGTGAATCGCTGTTGATCGCCTGATGGATCTCGTCCACGTTGTAGTAGATGGACTCGTTCATGGACTTGACCCTGCCGGCGATCAGCACCTGGCGGTTCAGTTCGCCCGCCTGTGGCTTGCCCGCGAGGCCGGACAGCTTCCGGATGAGCTCGCGGGATTTTCGCTCGGTGATGAATCGCGAGGCCTGTACCGAGTCGACCAGCAGCTTCAGCTCCGCGAGCTGGAACGTGCGGCTGCCGACAAAGTAGTAGGTGTTCCTGCCGCGCTTGTCGGCGATCACATCGATGCCGAAGTCGCGCAGGGCCTCGAGGTCCGCGTACACCGCCCGCCGCTCGACGGCGATCCCCTGGACGGCCAGCTTCCCGATGATCTCCTGAAGCGTGAGGGCATGGCTCTCGTCCGTCTCTTCGAGCAGCAGCCTCATGAGGTACAGCTGTCTTGCGTTTTTCCTGTCCATACGGGTCGCCCTCCGGTGCTCCGGCTGAAATGCCGCGCTTTGATCGCTCAGGTGTCCCCTTCCGCCTGTCCGCGGTAGGTGAAGCCGAGCATGGTGATGTCGTCGAACTGATCCGCATTGCCCTTGAAGCGGGCGATGTCCGCGCCGACGGCGGGCAGCAGATCCTGCATCGGCGCGTCCATAAAGGCGTTCAGCACGGCCAGCAGCCGGTCCACTCCGTATTGCTCGACCGCTTCATCGATGGCCTCCGGAACGCCGTCGGTGTACACGAAGAGCCTGTCGCCGGGTTCGAGCCGGATCCCGTATTCCTTGAAGCGCAGGCCCGGCATGGTCGCCAGCGCGATGCTGTGTTTATCCCTGTACAGCTCGAACGCGCCGCTTGCCCGCTTGATGATCGGATATTCGTGTCCGGCGTTGGTGCACTGCATCTGCCCCGTGGTCAGGTCGACGATGCCCAGCCAGACGGTCACGAACATCTCCGCGTCGTTGCCCTCGCACAGCGTGTCGCTTGCCCGGCGAAGGATCTCGGCGGGGGACTGTTCGAATTCTGCCAGGCCGCGGATGGTCGTCTTTGCGCGCATCATGAACAGCGCCGCGGGGATGCCCTTGCCGGATACGTCGGCGATCACCAGCGCCAGCCGGTCCTGCCCCACGAAGAAGAAGTCATAGAAGTCGCCGCCGACCTCTTTGGCAGGGTCCATGCTCGCGAAGATCTCGAAATCGCCGCGCGGGAAGGCGAAGTCCTTCGGCAGCGCAGAGTCCTGTATCGTGCGGGCAAACTCCAGCTCCTGCTCGATGCGCTTTTCCGCCGCCTCGATATAGCCCTTCAACGCGCTGACGGTCTCGTTGATGTCATCGGACAGCGAAGCGAACTCCGTCGAATTGCGCACGGATACGACCTCGTCCAGGTCGCCCTGTGTGATGCGGTCCAGGGAAGTGTTGATGAGTTCGAGGTTCTTTACGACGACGCCCTGCACCAGCATGGAGATCAGCACGTAGATCACCGCGAACAGTATGATCGCCGCAAAGACGGACTCGTAGGTCTGGACCTCGCGGTCGGCGTAGACCTCCGACATGGGAAGCTGGGTCAGCAGGAGCAGGCCGTCCTCCAGGCGCTCGGTGCGGCACAGCGATCTGACCCCGAACAGCGTCGCCTCGAAGCACGTCTCGGTCGGATGCTCCTTCAGAATGACCATGCCGTCCGCCAGGCCGGGGCCCTTGTGGTTGCCCACCGTGATGATGCCGCTGTCGCGGATGATGTCGAACGTGCCCTCGTTCCCCACGTGGAAATAGGTGAGCGTTTCCTGAAGCCCGGCGAGGTTCAGCGATGCGGCGAGCTTGTTTCGTTCGAGGACCACCTGGATCATGCCGCCTTCGCAACGCGCGCCCGCCGCCACCCGGGCGGTGGAAGGGGAGACGGCCTGCACATCCGCGCTGCCGTTCATCACCCCGGCCAGCAGCGCCGTGTAGACCGGCGAATCGCCGGCGCCGGCGATGACCTGGCCGTCCCGGTCCACGGCAGTCACGGCGACCAGATCGTAGATGCGCCGCATGTTCTCGAGGAACGCGCCGTCGCTCTGCGTGAGTCCCCCCGCACGGTCGACCGCCTTCGCGACGGCCATCGCCTCCATGCAGACCGTCTTCTCGGCCAGCGCATTCGTGTTGTTCTCGATCTGCCGAAGGCTCGCATACGTCTGCCGTATATCCCCGGAGACGTCGACGAGCGTCTCCTGCGCGGCCTGGAGGGACTTTTGCGTCTGCACATTGTAGGTGAGCAGCTGGGTCAGGGACAGGATCGCGAACGTCACGATGAACAGCCACACCTGGAACCGATGGGAGACGGGGACCTCTTCCTCGGGAACCCTGCGGAGGGGGTTTTTCCACTCGCCGGCGTGGATCCGCAGAGCGGCGGCGGATATCGCCATGCCCAGTGCGGTGAAGAAGATCATGGGCGGCGCGCAGTGCCTGACCACGAAGAACGCCATGCTCATGTCGTTGCGGTGGGTGATGAACACCACGTACATGTGGAAGACTTCCATCACCGCGCCCATGAAGAAGGCATAGAGCTCGGAGGGCTTTTTGCGTTTGAATATGAAGAGGTGCAGCGCGGCCGCCACAAATCCGGCCAGGCAGGTGGACACGCTGCACGCGATCCGGGTATAGCTGCCCACGCCCCAGTATGTGCCGGCGATGTAGCGCTCGACGCCGCCGATCAGGCCGGCGATGATGCCGGACACGGGATCGAAGAACAGCCCGGCAGACAGCGGCCCCATGTCGCGCACGTTCAACATCATGTGCTTGTAATCCACGCCGAAGTGCGTGGAAAGCACCGCGCACAAACCGTAGATCAGGCCGATGACCAGCCTGCGGCGCCATGTCATCGCCTGTCCCCTGGTGCGCTTCCAGATCAGTACCGTCAGCAGTACATACAGCGCCGTGACCGCCGACATCTTCAGGATCATAGTGACCATTGGGCGTCTTCTCCTGTCATGGCATCACCGACACCGGTCGCTGATGCGGGATCTGGTATCCGGGGATCCTCTTTTGCCTTGCAACGTCTGCATCGAGGACCTTACAATAACCCAAACTGATACTATCATAAATCGGGCCGGATTTCAAGCGGATGATGGTGGGGTGGATCGGTCCCATTCAACGCGATGACAACATCCGCCTTTGCCGGATGCCGTCATCATCAAACATACTGAGTTGCCCTGTATGCTTTGTCTTCAGGCTTTTCATTTTCCGCTCCGTGATCCTGTCCCCCGATTCCGGCTGGCCGACCAGGAGCGGTGACAACGGGTCATGCCGGTCAGAGAACGCCTTTGCGCTTGCTGGATTGAAGTTGGCATAGCAATACCGGCAACCATGACGGCAGGTGTTGTATTGACCGATATCTATGCTTTCCAGGCATCCGCAGACATCGCGCTGGTTTTTATCCTTTGCGGCAGATAAAGCCCGACCGGTCAGGCGTTCGATCAACGCACCGTCGATACAACGCCCGTGTCGAATGCCATAGGCAGACAGGTCGATCTCCTCAGCACAGGTGCGCAACGTCAATCCATGTGACGCTGCGATCCCCGCAAAGGTCCCTGCAAGATCGTTCATCTCCGACACAGTGCAGGCGCGGATGTTCAGTGCCTGTATGTGTTTTCTGATTTTGTCATAGATATCGATGAAGCTGAAGACGCAGGTATGCGTATACCCGTCCAGCCCATCTGCGAGATGCCGAAACTGCTTCGCGTGCCAGTCGATGTCGATCGTATCGGACAGCAGAACGGGGTCGTAACGCCAGATGACCCGATCCGATCCGATCGCTTCGGACAGCGCGCGGAAGGTTTCTATCCTTTCATCCAGGGGCGGAAGATGCTGTTCGACAGACCGATCATATGCATTGAGCGTGTACTGGAAATAGAAGGGATATAATCTGTCGATCTCCTCAAGGTATGGCAGCATGGGAGAGGCATCCTTCGTCCAGAAGACGATACAGTCGATCACATCCGGTCTCAGGGATACCTTGCTGATCTGATGGTGATTCAAGGGGTTGCGCACCATGACATGACCGTCCCGAACGCGATCCATGAACCACTCCGTATAGAATGCAGGAATGTCGGTGCGGCGGCTGGCACTCAGGATCATAGCGTCAATCCACTTCCCTTCGCCGAAGGATCATCATACTGACCCGGCTCGATGAGGATCGCCTTCCGGGGATCGCGCAACAAGCGATCGACGTCGTGCATGATCCGGGCAGTCCGATGCCGAAGCTGTTTCACATAGGCCGACAGCGGTACATCCATGTTGCGCCGCAAAGGGTATCGTTGGGCCGTATTGGACCCGCCTCACATAACGCCATCGGATCCGTCTGCGCTCGATCCGTCCGATTTGGTTTCGTCGTTCAGCGACCATTCGATCAGCTGGGCCATGATGGGCTGCAGCTGCCGGGCCTTTTCGGTCAGGCCGTACTCCACGCGGACCGGGACCTCCAGGTACTCCGTGCGCGTGACGAGTCCGCCGTCCTCCATCTCCTTGAGCGTCTTGGAAAGCATGGTATTCGAGATGCCGCGTATGTTCTTCAGCAGCTCGTTGTACCGGCTGTCCCCGTTTGCCGTCAGCGAGCAGAGTATGGGCAGCTTCCATTTTCCGCCGATGGTGTTCAACGCGCCCTGCAGCGCGCAGACCTCGGCGCACGGGCAGTTGTGCGCCTGTGACACGGGATCTCACCCCCTGTAAGCTGTTTCTTACTTACTCATTTAATTTTGCGTGATTGACAAATCCGGCTGCATCATTTATAGTTTATACGATAAGTTTTTCGTTGTAAAGGACTAATTTTTATCAGGAGGAGGCGCGATACCATGATCTACGATTACACGATCACCACCGGCAGGGGCGGGCAGCTGGACCTCGCGGACTACAGGGGCAAGGTCATCATGGTGGTGAACACCGCTACCGGATGTGGCTTCACCCCGCAGTATGAGCCAATCGAGCAGATGTACAGGGATCACCACGACCAGGGTCTGGAGATCATCGATATCCCATGCAACCAGTTCGGCGCCCAGGCGCCCGGCACGGACGACGAGATCCACGAGTTCTGCACCGTCCACTACAACACCACCTTCCCCCCGGATGAAGAAGGCGGACGTCAACGGCGCGAACGAACTGCCGCTGTACACCTACCTGAAGTCACAGAAGGGCTTTGAAGGGTTCGGCGAGCACCCGTACAAGGCGCTGCTGGAGAAGATGTTCTCCGAAGCGGACCCGGATTGGGCCGACAAGCCGGACATCAAGTGGAATTTCACCAAGTTCATCATCGACCGCCAGGGCAACGTCGTGGCCCGCTTCGAGCCCACCGCCGACATGGCGGAGGTCGAGGCGTGCGTCAAGGCGCTGCTGTAACGGATATACAGGGATTCGTCCGACAGGGACGCGAAGGAGGTCTTGCGATGATCATCAGACCCATCATATTCAGGGAACACGGCTTCTATTCCCAGCCGTTTGCGTTTGGCGGCGAAGACGGCCCCGAAAAATACGACCCGAACGTGCGCTACCGCGGCGCGCTGACGAACTATCTGATCGATACCGGCGACGAGGTCATCCTGGTGGATACCGGCCTGCCCGCCGGCACGCCCGAGGAGTCGCCGGACGAAAAGACCCCCGCCTTCACGGGCAGGGACGTCGGCACCTACATGGATCGGTTCAGGGCGCTGGGCTACAGGCCCGAGCAGGTGACGCGGATCCTGCTGACCCACCGGCACGCCGATCACTCCGGCGAGCTGCGGTCGTTCCCCAACGCGAAGATCTATGTCAACGAAGATGAGGTCTGCGCCGATGAGCTCAAGGGGCTTGACAACATCGTCCCCGTGCGGTTCACGGACGGCCCGTACTACGATTTCCCCGCCTGCCAGAAGATCCGTGACGGCATCTATTATGTCAGGGCCAAGGGACATACCAACGGCAACAGCATCGTCATCGTGGAGCTGGACGGCCTGTTCTATATGATCCACGGCGACCTCACCTACGTGGACGAGGCGCTGTATGCCAACAAGCTGTCTGTGGTGTATGACGACAGAGCCGCTGCGCGCGAGACGCTGGATCGGGTGCGCGATTTCATCCGCAGCCATCCCACGGTGTACGTCTCCACCCATACGCCCCAGGGCTATGAGAATCTGGAGGCGAAGCGCGTGATGGATCTGGATCATCCGGTCGAGACGATCTTTGAAGAATACGACTTCAGCGCCATGGCCGCTTCCGGCAAATACGTCTGTTCCGTCTGCGGCTATGTGTACGATCCCGCCGAACACGACGGCGGGGCGTTCGCGGATCTTCCGGAGGACTGGAAAAGCCCGCGCTGCAGGCAGCCGAAAGAGAGATTCAACCGGGCCTGACGGATGGCGATACAGGAGGTATGCGCATGAAGATCACCGTTTTGAACGGAAGCCCGCGGCAGCAGAACACCGCTGCGATGGTCGACGCCTTTGCCGAAGGCGCGAAGGCCGCGGGACACGAGGTGGAGGTCATCCAGGTCGGCAGGATGAAGATCGGCGGCTGTATGGCCTGCGAATACTGCCATGGCGAGGGCGCAGGCAAGTGCATCCAGAAGGACGACATGGAGAAGGTCATGCCGGCGTACATGGATTGCGATATGATCGTGCTCGCATCCCCGATCTACTACTTCGATATGACCGCCCAGCTGTCGGCTGCGATCCAGCGCGTGTACGCCATCGGCAAGCCCACGAAGGCCACGAAGGCCGCGCTGCTTTTGAGCGCTGCGTCGCCCGCCCCCTTCGAAGGCGCCATCGCCACCTACAGGAGCATGCTGGCTTTCATGGGCATCGAGGACATGGGGATCTTCACCGCGGGCGGAGAAGAGAACGGGTCGGAGAAAAAGTTTGCGGAGATCCGTGATTTCGCCAGAGCGCTTTGATCTCCCGTTCCCGGGAGAGGATCCGGCCACGGCCACAGGCGCGCGTTTGCGCCTGTGGCCGTGCCACAGACGAGGAGAAGACGATATGGATAAAACGATCGTTGCCGTGAACGCAGGACCCAGGAAGGGCTGGAACACGGATACGCTGATCACCGAGGCCTCAAAGGGCGCCGGATCTGCCGGTGCGACGATCCGCCGCTTCGACCTGTTCCGCCTGGAGAGGTACACCGGCTGTATCTCGTGCTTCGGCTGCAAGAGGGAGGACAACCGGGGCCGCTGCGTCTGTCAGGACGGTTTGACGCCGGTGCTGGACGCCATCCGGGCTTCAGACGGTCTGATCATCGGCTCTCCGAATTACCTGTCGGAGTTGACGGCGTCCTTCAGGGCGCTGTATGAGCGTCTGATCTTCCAGAGCCTGACCTATAACATCGAGACCCCGTGCTGCAGTCAGCGCCGCGTTCCCGTGCTGCTGATCATGACCAGCAACGCGCCGGACACCTATTACGCGGACAGGATGCGCGGCTATCAGCAGACGTTCGAACGCTTCGTCGGGCCGACGGAGATCCTCATAAGCGGGGACACGCTGCAGTTGAAGGACTACAGCCGGACGGACTGGCCGTGGACGATGTTCGATCCGGAGAAAAAGCGGCGCCGCCATGAGACGGTCTTTCCGCAGGAATGCAGGAAGGCTTTTGACATGGGCCTTGCGCTGGCAGAGCGATGAGCGGACAGGGGGAAAAGAAACGATGAGCCAGAGCTTTAATTTGCAGGAGCACATCGCCAGGGGCGTTGAGAAGATCGTGGCCGACACGCTGAAGGCCACGCTGCGCGACCCCAGGGAGAGCGCCTTTATGGTCAGATTCGCGGCTGCGGCCAGCAAGGCGACCAAGCGCCGGCTGGGGCTCGAAAAGGAAGGGCTGCACGTGCCGTCCTTTCTGATCGCCAGCATCACCAGCGCCTGCAACCTGCACTGCGCGGGGTGCTATTCCCGCTGCAACGAGGCGACCGTGGACACCGAACCGGTAAAGCAGCTGAGCACGGAGGAATGGGGCGCCATCTTCAGGGAGGCCGAGTCGCTGGGCGTCAGCTTCATCATGCTGGCGGGCGGCGAGCCGTTGCTCAGGTGGGACGTCATCGAAGCGGCGGGCCGGATGAAGAACATACTGTTCCCGATCTTTACCAACGGCACCTACATGGACGACACCACGTTCGCCCAGCTGGACAAGTGCCGGAACCTGATCCCCGTTTTGAGCATAGAGGGCGGCAGGGAGATCACCGACGCGCGGCGCGGCGAGGGCGTGTACGACAAGCTGATCGCCGCCATGGACCGCCTGCACGGGAAAGACCTGCTGTTCGGCGCGTCGATCACGGTGACCACGGAGAACATCAAAGAGGTCACCTCGCCTGCGTTCATGGAAAAGCTGGTCAGCCGGGGCTGCAAGCTGGTGATCTACATCGAGTTCGTGCCCGTGACGGAAGAGGCCCGGCATCTGGCCCCGACCGACGCGGAGCGCGCGTATCTGCTGACGGCGATGCAGGAGCTGCGGGAAACCTACCCGGAGCTCGTGGCGCTGGCCTTCCCGGGGGACGAGAAGGCGGACGGAGGCTGCATGGCGGCAGGCCGCGGCTTTTTCCACATCAATTCGCACGGCGGCGCGGAGCCCTGTCCGTTCTCGCCCTATTCGGACGTCAATGTGCGCGACCTGGGCGTGCGGGGGGCGCTGAAGTCTCCCTTGTTCATGGCCCTGCGCGAGGGCGGCATCCTGGACAACGACCACGTGGGCGGCTGCGTGCTGTACGAGCAGCGCGAGCGCGTGGAGGCGCTGTTGTCCTGATCCTCGCCCGCAGCCGGACGATCCCGGGCGGGAAATACGCTGCCGCAGGGGGGCAAGAGGTGATCCGATATGATCCGAAAGCTTGAAATGACCGTGCTGGTCGACAATATCGCCGCGGAGCCGCTGGCCGGCGAATGGGGGCTCAGCATCCTGATCGACGCGGGCGACCGCAGGCTCCTGCTGGATACGGGGGCCAGCGGTCTCTTTGCGCAAAACGCGGCGCGCCTGGGTATCGATCTCGACAGCGTCGATACAGGCGTGCTGTCCCATGCACATTACGACCACGCGGACGGCCTGGATGCGTTCTTCGCTTTGAACCGGCACGCGCCCTTCCTGGTCCGGGAGGGCGCGCGCGAGAACTGTTTCGGCACCAAAGAGGGCACGCTACGCTACATCGGCATCCAAAGGGGGACGCTGGACAGGCACGCGGCGCGCATCCGCTATGTCAGCGGCGTGCACGGGATCGCAGACGGCATTTGGCTGATCCCGCACCGGAGGACGGATTATTCGGCCGTTGCACTGCGCAACGGGCTGTATACCGTCGAGAACGGGGCGCGCCGTCCCGATGACTTCGCACACGAACAGAGCCTGGTCGTCGAAACGGAAAGGGGACTGGTCGTGTTCAACAGCTGCTCCCACACCGGCATGGCGAACATCCTGGCGGATATTCGGGAAGTGCTGGGCCGATGCGACGTGTACGCCTATGTGGGCGGTCTGCACCTCTTCAACATGACGGATGAAGAGCTGGACGCGCTCTGTGGTGAGATCGATCGCACGCGCGTCGAACACATCTTCACGGGGCACTGCACGGGAGATCACGCCTTCGAATTCCTGAAAGCGCGCCTTGGCGGGCGGATCGGGCAATTCTCGTCCGGCTTCAGCCATCGCTTCTGACGCAAGGGACCGTGTTCCAAACGCAGAGGGACAGGAGGGGACGACCGGATGAAAACGGGATGCCTGATCTGCAAAGCGCCCTTGATCTATCTGGAGACAGACGAGACCATGGTGTGCGCGATCTGCCACAGGGAAGAGAACAGCAAGACGCGCTGCGTCAACGGGCACTACGTTTGCAACGCGTGTCACACCGCCGGGATGGACGCCATCATCGGTCTGTGCCTCGGGCAGACATCGAAAGATCCGGTGGAGATCATCGGCCGGATGATGGCGATGCCGTTTTGCCATATGCACGGACCTGAGCATCACGTCATGGTCGGCGCGGCGCTGTTGACGGCGTACCGGAACGCCGGCGGCAAACTGGATCTGGAGCCGGCGCTCAGGGAGATGATGAGCCGCGGCAGGAGCGTCCCCGGCGGGGCGTGCGGCTTCTGGGGCGCCTGCGGCGCGGGCATCAGTGCCGGCATGTTCGTATCCATCATCTCGGGATCCACGCCGCTGACGGTGGAGCCTTTCGCGCTCTCCCACAAAATAACGGCCAGGGCGCTGGCGGCCATCGGAGAGGTCGGCGGCCCGCGCTGCTGCAAGCGGGATTCGTATCTTGCCATACTGTCGGCGGTCGACTTCGCGGCGGAACACTTTGGCGTGAAGATGGAAAGGCAAAAGATCGTCTGTACCCACGCGGCACAGAACGATCAGTGCATCGGGAAGCGCTGCCCCTTTTCGAAGGCCGGTCGTTGATCCTGGGGAACGGGCAGTCTTCCGATCCGGGCCCTTGCCGGGACCGGGCGGTCGTCCCCTGGCGACGGCTGCGCGGTGACCGCCGTGGCCGATGACGCCCGTGCGGTCCCGGGACCGCTCATGCCGACAGGAATGGACGGGCCGGTGCGTGAGCCTGCCGGAGGCGCGCCTCTGCGGGTCCGACGGAAACTGTTAACACACAATTGACTTGCGATTTGTCCCGAACGGCGTATAATATGAGTGAGTCGAGGCTAACTTCAGGGCCGGATCCGGCTTTGGGGCGTGCAGCCAAGGACGCTCGAGGCTGCATCGGGACGTTTTTTTACCCAATAAGTTAGTATCAACTAATTTTGGAGGCGGTCATGATGAAGGCTATGACATCCCGGCAAAGGATCCTGCTGGGCTGTGCGGCGATGGCGCTGGCCATGATCGGGGATTATCTGCTGGGCTACGGGACGATCGGGATGTCCACGGACCCGGACGCGTATATGGGCATCGCGTGGAACGCCGCGCCGGACTGGCGATACGCCCTCTCGTCTGTGCTCGGCTTTCTCTGCGCCGCGCTGTTCGCCGTGGCCGCGGTGGAGCTGATGCGCGTGATGGAGGGCAGATACGCGCTGGGCGGGTCAAAGCTCTACAGGCTCTTCCGGATCGCCAACTGGGGCGGCATATTGTACTTTGCGTTCATCCACATCGGCATCTGCATGCTGCCGGTGGTGTTCAATGCGGGCCTGGCGGCCACCGGAGATATAAAGAACTCGGCAGACATGGTGCTGCGCGTGCTCAGGAGCATCGCCGTGCCGCTGGCGCTGGGGTTCGTCGTCTGCGACGGCTTTGTGACGGTGGCCTGGATCGGCATGACGGCCAGGGGCATGCTGCCGGTCAGGCGGATCGCGATGATCTTCAACCCCGTCGTGATCGCGCTGCTCGGTCAGCTGATGAACGCGATTCATGAAGGCCTGGATTCCGGCTTCGAGTCGCTGGGCTGGGGACTCATGTACCTGGTGTGCGCGATGAAGCTGGTCGGCAAAGGGGAGAGGTGATCCCGTGGATTTCAGGGAATTCGGGAACCGGGCGGGCAGGACACTGCTGCTGCTCCCCGGCACGGCCTGCACCTGGCAGCTGAACTTCAAGAACGTCGTGGATGACCTGGCGGAGCGGTACCGCATCATCGCCGTCAACTACGACGGCTTCGAGGGGGACCCGAGCGTCCTGTTTACCGACGTTTTGACGGTGACAGAGAAGATCGAGGACTACCTTATCGCGCATCACGACGGGCGCGTGGACGGAGCCTATGGCTCGTCTCTGGGCGGCAGCTTCGTGGGGCTGCTGATCCAGAGAAGACGCGTCCACATCGACCACGGCTTTATCGGCTCCTCCGATCTGGACCAGGGCGGTCCCGTCGTCGCGCGGCTGCTGACGATGCTCGTCGGGCCCATGCTCTCCGGCGCGTGCAGGAGCGATAAAAAGCGCGAAAAGCTCAAGGCGAAGCTGCAAAGGAAGGGCGCCATCGGCGACGGAGAGAAGTCGCTGGCTTTCGCCAACGACTTCATCGACAACATGAAGCGTCTGGACCCGAAGACCATCAGCCGCGAGTTCTATTCGGACTATGTCACGCCGCTGGAGGACGACATACACGTGGACGGCACGACGGTGCACATCGTCTACGCGCTGAAGATGGGCGAAAAGTACGGCAGACGCTACCGGAGGCACTTTCGGGATCCGGACATCCACGAATTCGACATGAAGCACGAGGTGTGGCTCTACGATGACCGGTGGCGGCAGCCGGTGCTGGACATGATACACGCCTGTATGGAGGGATGACCATGACGCGACGGGAACAGATCAAAGGCGCCTACAAGCTGACCGGCGGGAATGCCGGCTTCTACGATGGCATGATGACCTATTCGACCCTTCCGGGCAAGGCGATATGCCGGATCGTTTGGAACATGGATCGGGAAAAGAACCTCGATTATCTGGAACAGGCGCTGTCCGGCGTGCCGGAGGGCTTTGAGGGGAAGCTGTTGGAGGTGCCGGTGGGCACGGGCGTGCTGACCATGCCGATCTACCGGGAGCTGCCGAAGGCGGATGTCACTTGTCTGGACTGGTCCGAGGCCATGATGGCGACGGCGCAGGCCAGGGCCAGGGCGGCGGGCCTTCAAAACGTGCGCTTCATGCAGGGCGATGTGGGCGCGCTGCCGTTTGGGGATGAGCAGTTCGACATCGTGCTTTCCCTCAACGGCTTCCACGCCTTTCCGGACAAGGCGGCGGCGTACCGCGAGACCTTCCGCGTGCTGAAAAAAGGCGGCACGTTCTGCGGCTGCTTTTACATCAAAGGGTGCTGCGCGAGGACGGACTGGTTCATCCGACACCTGTATCAGCCGAAGGGCTTCTTCACGCCGCCCTACGAGACGGAGGACAGCCTGCGGGCGCGGCTCGCCGGCATGTACAGCCGGGCGGAGGTCACCCATGTCGACGGCATCGGCTGCTTCAGGTGCGTGAAGTGAGGAGAGGCGTATGAAGAAGGTCATCTGGGATCTGTACGCGCCGATCTACGAAAGAGCGATGCGGGCGGACGCGCACATCTATGATTTTATGTACGCGCGCATCCCTGCGGTCATTCGCGGCAAAGAGGTGCTTGAGATCGCCACCGGCCCCGGCCTGCTGGCCAAGCATGTGGCCCCGGCGGCGAAGCGCATGATCGCCACGGACTACTCCGACGGCATGATCCGCGAGGCGATGAAGGGCGAGCGCCCGGAAAACCTGAGCTTCGAGGTCGCCGATGCGACGGCGCTGCCGTACGCGGACGACGCCTTCGACGCCGTGCTGATCGCCAACGCGCTGCACGTGATGCCGCGACCGGAGAAGGCGCTTTCGGAGATCGACCGCGTGCTGCGCCCCGGCGGCGTGTTGATCGCGCCGAATTTCGTGGAGCACAAGGGCGGCTTCGTCAGCCGCCTGTGGTCGGGCGTATTGAAGGTCGCCGGGATCCGGTTCGAGCACCAGTGGTCGGGACGGGAATACCTTGACTGGCTGGAAGCGCACGGCTGGCACGTGACGTTTTCGAGGCAGATGGCGGCGCGCATCTCGATCATGTACGCAGAATGCGTGAGGAGGTCATGACGATGGGACTGCTGAAGCGCTTCTTCGGCAAGACGCGAAAGTAGAGAGCTTTCTCGGGAAGACCACGCCGAACGGCGTGCATCCCGGCCGCGCGAAGAGCGCACCGACGCTGTCGCCCGCAGGGTCGAAAGCATCATCGATGGCATGAAGCGTCACGCGACGCAGGAGATCGGGACGGCGCTGCGGGCGGCGGGATCCTCGGATGCGACGGATCGGCAATCTCAAAGCCGTGGATCGCCATGTCGGCAGTAAAGTGACGGGACGGGTGGGATATGGAAAGATACCACATCGAGAAGAACACCGTGCAGGAGACGCTGGTCATTCCGCTGTACGGCCGCAAGGTCTGCTCCGAGCGCTTCCCGCACCTGTTCAGCGACCCGGAGGCGGAGCGCCTTTGCGGCATGCTGGACTACGATTTTGCGGAAAACGGCAAGAAGATGGGGTCCGTTGCGGGGCTGTTCGGCGCGCTGGAGGTGGCGCAGCGGCAGTATGACCTGGCCTGTGAGGTGCGTCAGATGCTGCGCGGGCATCCCCGTGCCGCGGTGGTGAACCTCGGCTGCGGGCTGGACGACACCTTCAGCAAGTGCGACAACGGCGCATGCAGGGGGTACAACATCGACCTGCCGGATGTCATCGGGATCCGCGACCGGATCCTGCCGGCGGGCGATCGGGAGAGGAATCTGGGCTTTGACCTCAACGACGACGCCTGGATGTCCGGGATCGACGCAACGGACGGCGCGGTGTTCTTCGCAGCCGGCGTGTTCTATTATTTCCACGCGGAGGCGGTGAAGGCGCTGTTTTCGAAGCTGGCCAGACGCTTCCCGGGCGCGGTGCTGGTGTTCGACAGCTGCAACCGCCGGGGCGCGCGGATGATGACGAGGACGTGGCTGAAGGAAGCGGGCATCTCCGACGTGGACGCGCTGTTCTCGCTGGAAGACCCGGAGGCGTTGAAGGGGTGGAGCGCGGACTTCGCGTCGGTCACGTCCCGCAGCTATATGCGCGGCTATCGGGATATCATCGGAGAGGTCGGCCTGATGCACAGGCTGATGATCCGCTTCTGCGACAGCTTCGTGAAGATGCGGATCGTGAAGATCGAATTCAAGGAGTGACGGAATATGTCCAGGAAGGCGACCGAGGACCAGCGAAGATCCATGAGCCGGTTGTTTCGGGGCACGGGCATCTTCAAGCCCCTGAACACGGGGCGCATCGACGCGCGCGTGGCCTGTGTGCGGGAGTGGGTCGCCAACATATTCTTCTACACGAAGAACGGCGTCACCATCATGATCGACGCGGGATACAACTACCCGAGGCTGAAGGAGAAGATGGGCTGGCTGGACATCGACCCGGCGTGTATCCGGCACATCCTGATCACCCATCAGGACACCGACCACGTCGGCGCGCTGGAGACGGACAGCGACCTGCTGTTCAGGGACGCGACGGTGTATCTAAGTGAGATCGAGGACCGCTACCTGACCGGCGCGGCGCGGCGGCGGGTGATCTACCGTCTGTACATGCTGCCGATGGTGAAGAGCGACAACCGCCGCGTGATGCTGCATGACGGACAGATCCTCGATATCGAGGGCATCAGGGTGGAATGTATACTTGTGCCAGGCCACACCTGGGGCCACATGGTGTACCTGATCGACGACGAATACCTGTTCACCGGAGACACGATCTGGTTCGGCGCTGATGGCGGCTACAGCTTCATCAGCACGCTGGCCGAGAGCAACAGGGTCGCTGTCAGGAGCCTGGAGAAGCTGGAGGCGGATCTGCGCGCGCGCAAGCGAAGCATCGCCGTGATCACCGGACACACCGGCTGGTCGGACGATCTGGATTTCGTCTTCGCCCACCGGGACAGGCTGTGCTCGCTGTTCCGCAAGCGCGTGCCCGACCCCGACGCGCCCTATGACGGCTATATCGAGGATGACGACACCGAGGAACGGGCGCGGACGGTGTTGCTGAAAAAGAAGAGGTGATGGTTATGAAGCCTGATTACAAGAACTGGATGCCCAAGGGCATGATCTATACCTTCATGGGCGCCGCCGTGGCTGCGCTGGCGCTGTGCCGGGTCATCGGCTGCAGCGGTCTTCTGGCCGCTGGAACGCTGAAGACCGTCCTGACCCTCGCACTGGCGGCAGCGACCGTCGTCTTCTGCGGTTTGACGATCTGGTCGGTCCTGATGTACCGCGCCTTCGACTACAACGGCAAGCGACGCATGTCCGCGCAGATCATTGAGGGCACGGCGGCGCAGGTGCTGCTGCCCGCGGGCGGCCGGTGCCTGGATGTGGGCTGCGGCAGCGGTGCGCTGGCCATCGCGGTGGCGAAGCGCAACCCACAGGCGTCCGTCGTCGGCATCGACCGCTGAGGCAAGGAGTACGCCTCCTTCAGCAAGGCGCTCTGCGAGAGAAACGCAAAGGCCGAGGGCGTCGCGAACGCCGCATTCCAACAGGGCGACGCCACCCATCTGGATCTTCCGGACGAGACCTTCGATGCGGTGGTCAGCAACTACGTCTACCACAACATCCCGGGAGACCGGCAGCAATACCTGCTGGAGACCCTCCGAACGCTTAAAGTGGGCGGCACATTCGCGCTGCACGACATCTTCTCGAAGTCGAAATATGGCGACATGCAGGCGTTCGCTCAGAAGCTCAGGGACATGGGCTATCGGAAAGTCGAACTGATCGACACCACGAACGGCAGGTTCATGTCGCGCTTTGAGGCGCGATGGATGGCGCTGTCGGGCTCGGCGCTGCTGACGGGCATCAAGTGATCGGTCAAAGAGGTGCGTTTCATGAAGACACAGATCGCGACGGGCGTCCTGATCCCGTTCCTGGGCACAGGCCTGGGGTCAGGCATGGTATTCCTGCTGAAGAAGCAGCTCTCCGACCGCGTCCGGAAGATGCTGACCGGCTTCGCGGCGGGCGTGATGGTGGCGGCTTCCTTCTGGAGCCTGCTGCTGCCGTCGCTGGAGAGCAGCGCCGGCATGGGCGCGCTGTCCTTCCTGCCCGCCGCCATCGGCTTTCTGATCGGCATGGGTTTTTTGCTCCTGCTGGACGTGATCACGCCGCACATGCACATGGACCGACAGCACGAGGGGCCGAGGAGCAGCTTCAAGCGCACCACCAAGCTGATCCTGGCCGTGACCCTGCACAACATCCCCGAGGGCATGGCTGTGGGCGTCGTGTATGCGGGCCTTGTGAGCGGCAGCTCGGGCATCAGTGCTGCAGGGGCGCTGGCGCTGGCCCTGGGCATCGCGATCCAGAATTTCCCGGAGGGCGCGATCGTCTCCATGCCGCTGCTGGCGGAGGGCATGCCAAGGCACAGGACATTTTGGATGGGCGTGCTGTCCGGCGCGGTGGAACCCGTCGCAGCGCTGGTGACCCTTCTGGCCGCGGGACTGGTCACGCCGATCCTGCCGTATTTCCTGGCGTTCGCTGCGGGCGCGATGATGTATGTCGTGGTGGAGGAACTGATCCCGGAGATGTCTGAGGGGTCGCACTCCAACACGGGCACCGTCGCGTTCTCTCTGGGCTTCGTGCTGATGATGATCCTGGATACGGCGCTGGGTTAGCCGGAGAAAGACATCGCCATGACCGGGGATGGCGGCACCGGCAGCGGATCTGAAGTGCACTTTGGCCCGCGGATCCGGGCGATCCGACGGACGGGGGAGGGATCGAAATGAAGACACTGGTCTACGGCGCCGGCGTCATCGGAAGCTACCTTGCGCATGTGCTGTGCACGGCGGGGAACGACGTTACGGTGCTGGCGCGCGGCCGATGGAAGGCGCAGCTCGAGCGGCAAGGTCTGCGCATAAGGCATCACCTGCAGCGCAGCGAGACGGTGGACCATCCCGCCGTGATCGGGGAGGTCCCGACGGAAGAGGCGTTTGACGCGGTGTTCGCCGTCATGCCATACGATCGGATCGGCGCGATCCTGGAGCCGCTGGCCGCGATCCACACGCCGCTGGTCGTGCTGGTCGGAAACAACATGGACCCCGGAGAGATGCGCAGGGCGATCCTCGAAAAGACGATCTGCGAAAAGGAAGTGCTGTTTGCCTTTCAGGCGACCGCCGGGAAGCGGGAGGTCGAAAGCGGGCTTCTGGTCTGCGAGCGGCTCGGCGCGGGGAACATGGACATCGGCGGCCTGCACAGCCTGCCGGACGAAGCGACGCGGGACAAGCTGGAGGCGGCCTTTGCCGGGACGGGCTACAGGCTGCGTTGGCAGCCCGACATGGAGGCGTATCTCATCTGCCACCTTGCGGCGATCCTTCCGATCGGATACCTGGCCTATGCCTGTGACGGCGATATGCGCACTTCCACGCTAAGGCAGCGCGGGATGATGCGGCTGGCTTCCCGCGAGGCCTATGGCCTGCTGAGATCGCAGGGGATCCCCATCCTGCCCGCCGGTGACGAGGCATATTACGAGCCCGGCCTTCGGGGCCTGGTCATGCGGCTGGTCTATTTCCTGATGGCGAAGACGCAGATGGGCGATCTGATCGCCTGCGCGCACTGCCGCAACGCCTGTGAAGAGATGGAGATGCTGGACAGAGCGTTTGATGCGATCATCGCCCGAACGCCGGATCTTCCGATGCCGAACTGGCAGAGGCTGAAGGCGCAGATGCCCGACTGGGCGACGATCCGCGAACGATATCGGAGGTGAAGACATGGCTGACAGGAAAACGGCGGCGCAGATCATGAAGAAGAAGGGCTTCATCAAGGCGGAGATCGAGCGGCAGATGCCCAAAGCGCAGTCGGACGCGCTGTGGGAGAAGGCGACGGAAAAGCTGGGCGCCATCCTCGAGCATTATGATGATCTTCCGAGGGGGTTCCGCGCCCATACGGATATGCGCATCTTCCCGTCCGCCGCCGTCTATCTCACGGCAAAGGAGCGCCTTGGACAGAAAACGGCCTTCGGCATCGTTGAAAATGCCGCCGTCGGTCTGACTGACAGCCTGGGAAGAAAGCTGAAAGGGCTCATGCGGCTGCCGGGGATGCGCGGGCTGTTCATCCGCGGTCTGGGGCCCCGTGACCCGGAGGATCTTCGGGCCGAACAACGGCTTCAGGAATCGCTTCTATCCGAAAAAGAAGGGCGAATACCGGATGGATGTCCTCGCGTGCCCCTACTGCCGATTTTTCAGAGAGCTCGGCTGCCCGGAGCTGACCAGGATCTTCTGTGAAAACGACGAGCGGATGTACGGGGATCTGCCGGGACTCGCGTTCGAGCGAAAGGGGACCCTGGGGAAAGGCGCGGACCATTGCGATTTCTGCATCAGGAGGGTGTGAATGTGCCGTGAAAATCTATGAATTCGGCGCGGAACACGAAAGGATCTTCGTGATGTTTCAGTGCGCGGCGGAACCGTGGTGGGTGTTCAAGGGATCTGCCGAGGCCATGGCACGGGATCACCACGTGTTCCTGGTGATCGCCGACGGGCACGATGAGCAGGGCACCACGTTCGTCTCCATCGAAAAAAACGTGACGGATGCCGCCGCGTACCTGCGCTCGAAGGGGGTCCGCCGCATCGATGCGCTCTACGGCGTCTCCATGGGCGGCGCCAGCGTCATCCGCTTTCTGGCCACCGAGGATATCCCCGTGGAGAAGGCGGTCATCGACGCCGGGATCACGCCCTATCCGTATCCCAAATGGACCTGCCGCCTGATCGCACTGAAGGACTGGGCGAACGTCATGCTGGCCACCCGATCCCTGCGGATCATGAAGCTGGCCATGCCGCCCGATCGCTGGACGCCAAAGGGACAGGACCCGAAGGAACACTACCGCAGGATACTCGAGTTCGAGAAGCATCACTTTTCATCAAAAACCATCTGGCGCGTCTTTTGGGGCACCAACAACTACACCATGCCCGACCCGGTGCCGAAGGTCGCCACGCGGATCGAATACTGGTACGGCGAAGAGGAGAGGAAGGCCCGGAAGAACGATCTGGCCTATACCCTGAAGGCCTATCCTCAGACGGTGCCGCGGGAATTCAAGGGGCTTGCCCATGCCGAGCTGGTGATGATGTTCCCGGAGCGGTTCTGCGAAGAGGTCACGCGTTTCCTGCGGGAGGGATAGACCATGGATCCGCTGAACACGCAATGGTTCTACAGGGGCTTTCGAAAGCAGCTTCGCGCTGAACTCGGCCGGCAGAAGGCCGAAGCGATCTGGCGGGAGGCCGGGCGGGAATACACGCACATCCTGGCAGCCGATCCCGCGCTGAAGCAGCACGGCGGCGCGATGGCGCTGCCCGCTGTCGCCCTGTACCGGGCGCTGGAAAAGCACGGGGCAGACGCGGAAGCGTTGTTGAACGGCTACGGCGACCGCATGGGAGAGCGATTCGCGGGGGTCGTGCATGGGTTGACCGGCATTCCCGGCGTATCCCGACTGATCTGGAGACATGTGGCGGGCATCATGGACAGGATGAGCGGCGAGAAGCTCGGCTACCGTCGGCGGATCGTCTCTGAACCTCCGGATATGTACGGCGTGGACATCCTGTCATGCCCTTATCACGAGCTGGCACGATCGCTTGGGACCGAAAGAGCGGTGCTTTGCATCTGCCATATGGACAAGGCATACATGAAGGGCTTCCGTCATATCCGCTATGAACGGACGACGGCCGTCTCGGAAGGCGCGGGATGCTGCGACTATCGCCTGCGGTTCGATCCGAAAAAGAAACGGGAGGAGTGACTGACCCATGGCGGCGATGGTCAAGATGATCCGGAAGGAATTCATCCGGTATACGAAGGAACACTGGCCGGATGAGGCGGAGGCGATCATCCGTCGGGCGGACAGGCTCTATCCCGCGCTGTATGCGAAAGCTCCGGACATCGGCGGGCCGGAGAACGTCATGGCGTATAACCTCGATCTGCTGATCCTGTCAGCGTCCTTCTATGAGGCGTCCGGCCACCGCATCGACGGCGAGGTCATCACCGAGATGGCAAAGCGGATGTGCCGGCGATACCGGTTCGTGGGGAAGTTCGTGAACGCGAATCACAAGTGGCAGATGAAGCTCGCGCGCGCCATCCTGTACAGGCGATACACGCCCTATGTGAAACTGGTGGAGGAGAAGCTGTCCAGGGGCGAATGGAACAACACCTGGCGCGTGCGCATCGATCCGAGGAACACGGGCGAGGGCATCTGCTTTGATGTGATCGGCTGTCCGCTGGCGGATTACGCCCGAGCGAACGGGTACATGGGCCTTCTGCCGTACATGTGTGCGGCGGATCACCTGATGTCGGGCCTGGTCCATGCGAAGCTGATCCGCACGCACACCTGCGCGACGGGCAGTGAGAGCTGCGATTTCTGGTATGTCGGCGACCGGAGCGAAACCGCAAGGGCTTACAGGCAGGTCGAGATGAAGTAGTGAAAGGCGGATGATGCGATGAACTGGCCGAGGATCGCACTGGACGGCCTGGCGATGTCGCTGCTGTTCAACGCGGTGGCGGGGCTGGGCTTCCTCCTGGTCCCGCAAGCCTACAGCACGATGTTCCCGAGGGAGATCCGGATCGCCGCCGCACCATACGTCCGCAGGGAGGATGTTCGGACGATGAAGATGATCCTCTGTCCGCTGTATCTGATACTGTTCACGTGGTGTGCATGCAGCGCGCATTCCGCAGGCGTGAGCGGCTTTCGGACGCTCTTTTGGACGGGGTATGTGGAGATGACGATGGTCAGCGTCGCCGATTTCATACTGCTCGACTGCTGGCTGCCGCAAAAGATCCGGCACAGGATCAAAGGCGCGGAGCACTGCAGGGCCTGGGAGCGCAGGGAGTGGCTTTGGAAGCTTGCGATCCCGGAACACGGGCTGCTATGGCCGCTCATCGTCTGCCCGGCTGCGGGGCTGTCTGTGGCGGGGATCAACTGTCTGCTGGGGTGATGATCATGAAATACATGGGAATGCCTGTGGGCATGTGGCTGCTGTTCGCCGGTTCATTCAGAAGACAGCTCTCCGGAACGCTGGGCTTCGATGCGGCCCGGGCGAGGGAGATCACCGCGGGGGCAAAGCGCAGATACAAGCGGATCATCCGCGGACTTCCGGCGTTTGAAAAGGGCGACCGCTTCAGGATGAACATCGTCAGCTGTGCGATGCTGGGCGCTTTCCTGTTGGAGCTGCCGGCGAAGCCGTCGGTCGAACGGGCGGCGGACTACTATCGCGAGGCCATGTCGATCGGTGCGATGAAGGCGTTCTGCCGCATGGCCGCAAAGCGCAAGTTTACGCCGAGGGACATCGTGGGGATGAAGGCGACCGCCGCGTTGAACGCCGCGGACCGCAACCCCTACTCCTGGAACATGACGTTCCATCCGTATCCCGACGGCAGCGGTTACGAGGCGCGGTTCACGAAGTGCGGCATCTGTGTGCTGATGAAGGAGCTGGGACTGTTCGAATACGTCCCAGCTATGTGCCGCCTGGACTATACCATGAGCGAAATGGGCGGCGCGAGCGATTTTTTCCGCGAGCATACGCTCGCCTCCGGCGGGCTGTACTGCGACTGCGGATACAGGAAGAAGGATATGAGGCGGCATGACGGTCAGGTATGAAATACTCAAGCGACTGGCGAGGCTCGTGGATCTCAAAGGGCGCTGGGCGGGCATGAGCACGGAGACTCTGCTGGAGGATCGAAGGCGGCAGAACGCAAAGAACCGCATTCCCGAGCTGAAAGACGACGCGTTTGAGATCAGCCGCATCGAGGTGATGGGCTGCCCGGTCCTGAAGCTGATCCACAAAGAAAAGACGGACCACGCCGACCTGTTTCTGATCGGCGGGGGCATGATCGCGGCTCCGAGACCGGGCGCGGTCAAAAAGGCGCTGCGCTTTGCGAAGGAAACGGGACTCGACGTGTTCGTGCCGTACTACCCGCTCTGCACCGATCATCCGCTGACGAAGGCTTATGAGATGATCCACGAGACCTACCGGGAGATGCTCAAAGACTATCCCGCGGAGCATATCTCCGTCCTCGGCACCTCGTCGGGCGGCAACCTGGCGCTGGGCATGGTGCCTTATATCAACGACGGCCACGGCGATACGCCCATGCCAGGATACATCATGGCGATCTCTCCGGGCACCTGCGTGGACACGGACGAGGAATGGCGACGCATGCAGGAACTGGACAAGCTGGATGTGGCGATACCGGCATCCTACATGAAGACCGCCGTGGAGATCATGCGGCACGGCGACGACAGCGTTCCCGAATACATGATCTGGCTGCAAAAGGGCGATTTCACGAATTGCCCGAGGGTGACGTTCATGTATGGAAGCGACGAGACGCTTTACGCCTGCGCGCCCTCCTTCGAAGCCGCCATGAAGCGGTACGGTGTGGATCATGAGATGATCGTCGGCGAGGGGATGTTCCACTGCTATCCCGTCTTTCCGGTCTGCAGGGAGGCGAAAGACGGCTGGGAACAGATGATCCGGCGGATGAAGGAGAATGGCTATGACTGATGCGCGATACAAGGCGCTCCCGATTCGGGAGTTTTCAAAAGCGGTCAAGGATCGACCATGCCGCTGAAGCTGGCTACGGAGACTGCGCTCCGAAGCGCTCTGACTGCCGGATGGCTGAGCGTCGGAAATGTCTGGATGACGGGCGGATCGCTGCAGACGATGAAGCATGCCGTGGAAGACACGGACGGGAAACGACGATAAACGTTCAAAACACCCGGTCCTCCGGCCGGCGGGGAAGTTGTTTTTCAGAAGCCGCAGGGATTTGAGAAGCTTCGGTGTATCGCGCGGCTCTTCGCGACCTTTGCGCCGGTGGGCGACGCCATACACACACAGAGGTGACGAGAATGGATCATATCCCGATAGAAGCGCTGCCCTATCGCGTGCCGGTCAGAAAATGGCTGGCGGACCGATATGGGAAGGAAGCGGATCGGATCTGGGAGAGTGCGGTCGAAAACTACGGCAACTGGCTGCGGGACCTCCCGGACTACGGGGGCAAAAAGAACGGCCACGCCAGGGCGATCTACGGCGGGCTTTTGATATTTTCGCTGTATCCGGCTCTGCCCGATCAGCCGCCGATCGCCGAGCTGCAGGCGTTCGTGAACCGCCTGTTCATGGGGTCTTTCACAAAGCTGGGGAAGATATTCGATCTGAATCGGTCGTTCGATATGTGGCTGATCGACAGGGTATTCCGCCGGTCGGGGGATCGGGACCGGAAGGACATCGATCGGTATCCGGATGGGTTCGTCAACGTGGACGAGCCGTACGACAGAGAGCATCATGCCGCCCGTTATCATTTCACGCAGTGCCCGAACGCGGAATTTGCCAGACGCCATGATCTGCTTCATGTGCTGCCGCTGATGTGCAATGCCGACTTCTTCGGGATCGGGGAGATCCACGGACAGCTGATCCGCTGCGGCACCTGCGGCAACAGCGACAGGTGCGATTATCTCGTCGTCGGCAGTAAGAACCGGCTGGCCGCCGAATATGAGACCGTCACGGATGAACAGGGGTTCCTTGTGAGCCGCAGAAAAGCGCAGAAGGGGATCTCCGGTGCAGAATGGAGGCGTTGACATGGATCTTCGGGTCATTCTGATCGAAATGGCCGTCTTCGCGGCGATCTTCACGGCGATCATATTCGCCTATTATCGCGGCAACAGGAAATACAGCCCCGCGAGCATCCACAATTATCCGCCGGACATCCAGGCGGAATACTTCAGGACCCATGAAAAGGTCGACGTGAGCTACCGATCCAAAAACGTGCTGCTGACCAAAGGCCTCGGCGTGCTGCTCTTTACCGGGATCCTGCTGGTCTGCTCTCTGGCTGCCGGAGCAAAGACCTTTCGGCAGGGCTTTGGTTTGACTTTTTGGCTGATGGTATGGATCGGCATCTATGACACCTGCTTCCTCGACTGGGTGCTGTTCGCCAATCTGCCGATGTTCCGGCTGGAAGGCACCGAGCACATGGACAGGGCCTATCACCAGAAGTGGTTCCACGCGAAGGGGATGCTGTTTCCCGGCGTCATCTTCGCGCTGATCCCCGCCGCGCTGGTGGGCTGGCTGGTGACCTTGATCCGATGAAAATATCGATGAAATCGTAGAGAACAACCTCCCGGAGGCCTGAAGCCAAAATGATGCTCATCCAACTGATCCTGTACTGCGCCCTGTTTACGCTGATGGTGAAGATAGGTGTGGGAAACAACGCGCTGAATGGCCTGTTCTTCTATCCAAGGCCCGTGCAGGAAAAGGCATATGCGCTGGGACTGACGGACCGGGAAACCGTCAGCCGCAGGCGAAAGCGCTTCATGATCGCCTTCTTTGCAGTCATGGCGATCGCCCTGATCCTGATCGTTCGGGTCTGGAACGGCATACATGGCTTTGGGCCGGCGTATCTGCAATCGCTCCTGTTTCTGGAAGTCATGAACTGGTACGACGGTATCGTGATCGACCGGCTGTGGGTCGGCCACAGCACCTTCTGGGTCATCCCGGGGACGGAGGGGATCCCCTTCGTGCAGACCTGGCCGCAGGTGCTCAAAAAGCGCGGGATCCTGACGGTGATCTGGATCGCCGGCGCGGCCATCGTAGCCGGACTCATCGCGCTGATCTTCTGATCGGCTCACGGGGGACGGCGTCCAACATCGACGAACGAAGGACGCGAGCGCATGATATTTGGAAAGCGTCTGCCAACATATGACCCTGATCCGCGCACGCCAAAGCGATGTGTCACCCGATGCGGAGGACCCGACCGGGTCTGTCGCGATGCGGTGGTCATATCCGCAGCCTCCTGACCGGAACGGCGATCCGCGCCCGGTCTGTATGTTCAACGGGCCGACGGCTCAGATCATCAACGGAGCATAGAACATGATCGTACAGAAGACATCCGTCTTTCCGGCGGACAGAGATGCGGTATTCCAAAGTCTGCTGAAGCCAGCGACGCTTCAGTACATCGCCCGGCCCTATGTTGCGTTCGATCCCGTGGAAGGCGCGTCGGTGCGTTGGACGGCCGGAAGCACCTCCGCCTACCGCTTGCGGCTCTTCGGGCGCATTCCTTTCGGCACGCACACGATCCATATCGTGCGATCCGACCCGGAGGGCATCAGCAGCCGGGAGGGCAATGAACATGTGCCCGTGTGGGACCACGACATCCGGTTGCGCCGACTGGACGACGGCCGCACGGAATACACCGACCGCGTGGAGATCCGGGCCGGGTGGAAGACGTGGTTCGTCTGGCTGTGGGCGAGCGCGTTCTACGCGCATCGGCAGCGGAGATGGATCCGACTGCTGGAGGAGAATAGAGGCGGGACCACCGGGATCCCGGTGAAATGACAGGATGACGGCGGGAGGCGGCAGGAAATGAAAGGCATGAAAAGGGCCTCGGTGCAGTCAGAGGGCTTCGAGGGGATCCTGTATCCCGGGAACGGGCGGAAGGACAAAGTCCTCATCGTGATGTCGGGTTCCGACGGCGGGATGACCCTGACGAAGCAGGAGTCGGGATTCTATCACAGAAACGGGATCCCTGCTCTGGCGCTGGCACTGTTCAAAACGAAGCAAACGCCCCGGGAACTGTCCCGCGTGCCCGTGGAGTATGTGGAGAGAGCCATCGCCTGGCTGAAGGAGCAGGGTTATGAGAAGATCGGCATCGACGGCACATCCAAGGGCAGCGAAATGGCGCTGGTGGCTGCATCCCTGTTTCCGGCGCTCTCCTGCGTGATCGTGCGCGTCCCGTCCCATTTCATCAGCGAGGGCCTGTCCGGCAGCGGGAAGGACAAGGCTCCGTCCGGTACCTCCTGCTGGAGCTATCGGGGAAAGGAGCTGCCTTACGCGCCCTACCGAAGCCGGACGTTCGATATCCTCAAAATGTTCATGCGGGAAAAGGAGATGCGCATCATCGCCTTCAACCGGGAAAAGGATGTGACGCCGGAGACGATCATACCCATCGAGAGGATCAAGGCGCCGGTGCTGATGCTGTCCTCGAAGCACGACGAAGTCTGGCCGTCCTTTGAGTGCGCGACCATCATGGAGAATAAGCTGACGGACATCGGTTTTCCATATCCGCACAAGCACGTGGCCTATGAACACATGAGCCATGCCGTGCTGACGAAGCTGCCGTGGATCTACAAAATGGCCTTCAAGTCCGAAAGACGGGACCCGAAGGCCTGCAGGAAGGATCGCGAAGCACTGAAGCGTGAACTGCTCGGGTGGGTGAACGGCGATTGGTAAGGGAGGACCGGTCCGGCCCCTCGAGGATAAGGAGCGAACGGCGGTAGACACCTCCGCGCGCAGAAAGCGATCCGGCCGATCCCACTGTACTGCCGGACTGCGGACGACCGTCAAAGCGAGGATGGCTGCTGCGGCGATCCGGGGCGGGGAGCGCCGGGGCCATCGATGGGAAAGCGTTTCCTGATCGCGTTCAGCGACGGGCTGCTCAGCGAGCATGCCAGCGCATCGGATTCCTTTTTTGCGGTATCCGCGCTGACCCCTGCTTCGGTAAGCAAACTGTGGAAGAAGTCGTATCGCGCGTGGAACGCGTGGGCCCGGCGCGCACCGTCACCGGTCAGGATCAATGCAAAATGATGGCCGATGCTGACCAGCCCCTCCTGCAGCATCTGCTTGACGGCGACGCTGACGCTGGGCTTTGTACAATCCAGCCATTCTGCGACATCGACGGCACGTACGACCGGAAACTGGTTTTGCAGCACCAATATGGCGTGCAGATATCGGTCTATGGTAGTGCTGTTCAGCATGCTGTCGCTCCTTTCACAGGTCGTCTGCCTTTGTGACGCTTTCGCGATATGACGTCGGCGTAAGGCCCGTGATCTTTTTGAAAACATGAGAAAAATGGGCAGACGACACGAATCCGACGCGAGTGCCGATCTCCGATATGCACATTTGAGAATCCCGCAGCAGATCCCGGGCCCTTTCACATCTGACCGAATTGTGGTATTCGAGAAGCGTCTGACCGGTGTGGGATCTGAATTGACGCGACAGGTAGCTGCCGTTGATAAACAGCGCTCCGGACATCTTTTTCAGGGAGAATTTCTCCGGGCAGTGCGCTTCGATGTATTCCTTCGCGGCCTGTACGAGCGCTTCGCCGGGATCCCGTCCCTTCTGCACAGCCATCAGATCCCCTCCACGGTAAAGATGGACGCCAATGGGTTATTTATCACTAATATATGTTAGCATAAAATAACTTATTTCACAAGGGGCATTTCGAAAGAAGTCAATATCAGGATAGCAAGAAGTCAATATCGGGCTTGCAATGAGAGTTAGTTTATGCTAAAATACTCCTGAAATTAGAAGCGACTAATTAATGTTAAATTTGTATAACCTATTGTCGCGCAGATTTCATCTGCAGCCGGTCTTCGAACCGGGAAAGGAAGATATTGAGATGATGAGGACGGGTATTGCCAGGCTGGTGCTGGTCGGACTGCTGATAATGATCTTTATGACACAATGCGGTGCGGCGCTCTCGGAGGCGGATGTGCGCTGGGCGGACGCCTCGGACCAGATCGACAGATTCCTGGATACGGCATTTGAAGATTACCTGGCCGGAAACGCCGACAGCGCCTACCAGAACGTATCGAATGCCTATTTCCGGGTCTATGAGACCACGGGATTCGAGCGCCAGACCATGAGTTACATCTCCGGCAACCGCAAGAATGCCGTGGAGATGCAATTCTCAAACTGCAAGGCCGCGGTAAAGAAGGACAATACCGAGCAGGACACGAAGGTCGCCGTGAGGAGCGCGCTGGTCAAGCTCAAGAGCATGATCCGCGAGGACGGCAACAAGCTGGCGAGCCAGCAGGGCGGCGCGCAGAGCGAGATGAAGTGGTACAAGGGCGGCGAAATGGTTCCTTCCGATCCGTACCCGGAGTATTCCGCCGATCCCAACGCCGCAGCGAAATATGAAAACTGGTACGAGGCCGCGATGCTGGTGAAGGAGCTGCTGGACACGGCGTACATGGGATATCTGGACAAGGACTTCACTGCCGCGGCGGACAACCTTGAGACCGCCTATTACAGCGTCTACGAGGAATCCGGCCTGAGCCACCGGATCTACACCGACCTTTCGCTTTCTGACCGGCTGGGCATGGACAAGCAGTTTGCGGGCCTGAACAGCCTCGTGGACACCGCGGAAGCGAAGTATCAAAAAAACAAGTTCCGCACGACCACCGACAAGGCCAAGAACAGCATACTGAAGCTGGCGAAGCGCATCGATGAACAGGAGGCCGCGGCGAAAGCGGCGGAGGTCCCCGACGCAGCGGAGACCGAAGTGGTCGAAGAAAAGCCTTCCGACCCCAGGCTTTTGACGTTCTTGGCCGCCTTTGGCATCATCGTGCGCGAGGGACTGGAGGCCATACTGGTCATTGCCGCCATCATCGCGTACCTGACCAAGAGCGGCAATGGCAGGAGCCTGAAGAACGTCTACATCGGCGCGGTGACCGGCATCGCGGCGTCTTTTGCCGCCGCCGCCGTGCTGGCGTGGGCCAAGCGGGCGTTCGTCGGTGCAGGCCTGGCGCAGGAGATCATCGAGGGCATCACCGCATTGATCGCCGTCTGCGTACTGTTCTACGTATCGAACTGGATGATCTCCAAGGCCGAGGCCGCGAGCTGGAGCCGCTACATCGACGGCAAGGTGCAGTCCTCGGTGGAGCAGGGCAGCGCGTTCGCGCTGGCGTTCACCGCGTTCCTGTCCGTGTTCCGTGAAGGCGCGGAGGTGGTGCTGTTCTACCAGCCGATGCTGTCTGAGGGCAACCCCGGCATGGTTTGGGCCGGCTTCGGCGTGGGCTGTGTGCTGCTGGTGTTCGTATACCTGGCGATCACGAAGCTTTCGATCAGATTGCCCATCAAGGTGTTCTTCACTGCCACGTCGATCCTGATGGCGATCATGTGCGTGTCCTTCCTGGGCAGCGGCATCAAGGAGCTGGCCGAAGGCAACGTGTTCGACCTGGCGCTCCGGGTGCCGGGCGTCCCGGAGAACGACGTCATCCAGATCTTCGGCATCTATCCGTACCTCGAAACGCTGGTGCCGCAGCTGATCCTGTCCGTCGTACTGCTGGTGACGTTCATGATCGCCCACTATCGCGGCAAGCTCGACGCCGTCCGCGCGAAGTATGCCGCCGCGAAGCAATGATCCTTGAAATCTCTGCGCACCTGCCCCGCGCAGGCGGCGTTGAAGATACAAAAAGAATGACTGGGAGGATTTCAAAATGAAAAAGTTTTTCGCTCTGTTGCTGGCTGTCATGATGCTCAGCGTGTCCGCCTTTGCCCTGGCCGAGGAGGCCGGTTTCGACGAGTATGAACTGGGTGTCGAGGGAGAGCAGGAGGTCGGCTTCATGACCATGGCCATGGTCTACTTCCAGCCCGTGGACATGGCGCCGTCGGATCTGGCTGCACCCAAGGAGGGCTCCGATCTGCACATCGAGGTGGACCTGACCGCCAATGAGAACCCCTACGGCTTCCCGGTGGATGGCTGGGTGCCCTACCTGAGCATCGACTACGTCATCAAGGATACCGAGGGCAAGGAAGTCGTGACCGGCTCCATGATGCCCATGGCGGCGTCCGACGGCCCGCATTACGGCAACAACATCGCGCTGCCCGAGGGCGAGTACTCCGTCGAGCTGTCCATCAAGAGCCCCGCCGAGAACGGCTACCTGCTGCACGTGGACGACGAGACCGGCGTCGAAGCCGACGAGTTCTGGACCGAGCCGCTGACCGCGACCTGGACCGGCTGGAAGTTCGTCAAGGAGTGGTGATCCCTCCAGAGGATGAGGAGACCCTACCCATAAAGCATGCTGATGCGCCGTCCGCGGGGGATGGCGTGTCAGCATATCCATGTTGACGGGGGAAATCGAGATGCTGAAGTATCTTTGGACAGTCACGCAGGACCTGTTCGTCACGGTGACGCTGATCACCTGGATGCACGCCGTGCTGACGCGGCGCCACGGCAAACAGGGCCGGGCCTTTCATGGCGCCGGCATCATCGCCGGCGTCCTGGCATCGGCGGCGCTTGCTGCCGTGAAGGGCAATTCCAACAAGATCATTTCGAGCCATTGGAACCACTACATCTATGCCTTTATCATGGGCTTCACGCTGGCATTCATCATCTTCAGCCTGTTGTCGGGGAAGAAATGGAGCGGGATCCCGCTTTGCCTGTCCGGCGCAGGACTTTCCGCGGCGCTGATCTTTTACCAGCTGCCCGGCGTTATGCTGTATCCCTTCAATTTCAATACGATGGGCGAAGGCTACCTTTCGTCCTACTATATGGTGCGCATGGCGGGCTGGCTGCTGGCGCTCCTGCTGCTGCTTGCGTATTCGCGCCTGTTGTACAACTGCGCTTTGCATATCCAGCCCCTTGGCACCGTGAACGGGCTTTTGACCGCCGGGATGGCGGTGAATGCGGCCTACTGCTTTGGACGATTCTTTGCACCGTGGGTGAACCGGGCCAAGTGGCTGGGCTGGTCGGTGAAATACAGCGAGGAAGCATACGGGTGGATCGGCGGCTGGATGATGTTCACCGCCTATCGATCCATGCTGTTCATATGGCTGGTGGCGGTGCTGGCAGCGGCGTGCCTCATCATCTGCTTCGCCCGGAACGTCCGCGTGACGGAGCCCTGGGACAACCCCGCCCAGCGGCGCAAGCTGCGGGCCCGCAACCGGCATTTCCGCCGCACGGCATGTGCCGCGATGGCGGCGCTCATACTGTTCACCGGCTTCCTCACCGTCGTCAAGGCATATGACACCCGCGTGGTCGAGCTGTCCGCGCCTGAGACCTTTACCGAGGACGGCGACAGGATCCTCGTCTCCATGGAAGCCGTCAACGACTTCCACCTGCACCGCTTCGAATGGCAGACGCCGAACGGCGTGGGCGTCCGCTGGATCGTGGTGCGCAAGCCCAATTCCGCAGCCTACGGTGTGGGACTGGACGCCTGCGAGGTCTGCGGCAACGCGGGCTATTATGAGCGAAGCGGCGTGGTGGTCTGCCGCCGGTGCGATGTGGTGATGAACACCAACACCATCGGGTTCAAAGGCGGATGCAATCCGATCCCCCTTGAATACGCGGTGGAAGGCGGCAATCTGGTGTTCGCCATGAGCGACCTGATCGCCGCAGAAAGGGAGTTTAAGTAATGCTTTTCAGAATGATACGCGGCGTGCTGTTCCATCAGAAGGGCAAGATGCTCCTGATCGCCGTCACCATCGCGCTGGGCGCATCGCTGGCTACCGGCATGCTCAACGTGGTGATGGACGTGGAGGACAAAGTCAATAAAGAACTCAAAAGCTATGGCGCGAACATCACCGTAAAGCCAAAGGACGCATCTCTGCTGTCTGACATCTATGATGTGGGCGAAGGCGGGGATGCGCTCAGCACGGCCTACCTGCGGGAGGACGAACTGGGCAAACTCAAGACCATCTTCTGGGCGTTCAACATCGTGGATTTCACGCCCTTCCTCGAAGCGCAGGCGACCCTGCCCGGCGGCGACGGCGTGAAGGTCGTCGGCACCTGGTTCAACCACCATCTCTCGCTGCCGACCGGAGAAGAGCTGGACGCAGGCGTGCAGGGCATGCGCTCCTGGTGGGAGATCACCGACGGGCGCTGGCTGAACGAGGCGGATGAGGGTGTCGGCAGTGAGATCATGGTCGGTTCGCTGCTGGCCGAACGGAAGCGCTGGACGGTGGGCGAGAGCGTGGAACTGACCGGCAGCCACGGCGCGATGGATGCAAGGATCATCGGCATCTTCGACGCGGGCGGCGATGAAGACGAGCAGATCTTTGCCACGCTGGATGCCGTGCAGGCGCTTACGGACCGGGAGGGCAAGGTGGCCTCCATCGAGGTCTCGGCGCTGACGACCCCGGACAACGACCTGGCCCGCCGCGCCGCGAAGAACCCGGCTGCGCTCACCAGCCGGGACTACGAGACCTGGTACTGCACCGCCTATGTCAGCGCCATCTGCTATCAGATCCAGGAGGTCATCACCGGCTCGGTGGCGTCCGCCGTGCGGCAGGTGGCCGAGAGCGAGGGAACGATCCTCGACAAGACGAAGCTGCTGATGATCCTGATCACGGCTCTGAGCCTGATCGGCTCGGCGCTTGGCATTTCGAACCTGGTGACCGCCTCCGTCATGGAGCGCGCGCAGGAGATCGGCCTTTTGAAGGCCATCGGAGCGAAGGACCGCTCGATCACAGGCGTCGTGATGACAGAGATCCTGATCACCGCGCTCGTCGGCTTTGCGGCAGGTTACGGCATGGGTTTCGGCTTTGCGCAGCTCATCGGGCACAGCGTGTTCGGCTCGGCCATCGAGATGAACACGAAGGTGATCCCCATCGTGGCAGGGCTGATCGCGCTGGTGACGATCGCGGGGAGTCTGCCCGCCATCCGCATGGTGCTGCGTTTGAAGCCCGCGGAAGTGCTGCACGGAGGACACTGATATGACGAAGAGACGTATGTTTTTGCGCATGGTCACCGCCTCGCTGCTCCGGCGGCGGTCGAGGATGTTGATCGCGCTGCTGTCCATCGGCATCGGGGCCACGATCCTGGCCGGTATGGTGACGATCTACTACGACGTGCCGCGGCAGATGCGGGCGCAGATGCGCTCCTATGGCGCGAACATGCTGTTGATGCCTGCGGAGGGCGAGACGCTGGATACCGAAAAGCTGGCGAAGGCGCTGGAAGTACTGCCGGAGGATGCGCTGGTGGGGGCATCGCCCTATCGCTATGTGCGGCTGGACATGACGAGCCGTCAGCAGTCGTTCACCACGGCGGGCACCGATTTTGAACAGGTGCAGAAGACCAGCCCCTATTTCAGTCTGGAGGGACGGTATCCCGAAGCCGCGCGCGAGATCCTGGTGGGCCGGGAGATCGCAGAGACCATCGGCGCGAAGGTGGGCACGGATATGGAGCTGACCTGGCAGCCCGTCGCCGGAGCAAGGGACGGCGTGGCATCCGACGATTGGACGCCCGGCGCGAAGCTCTCAGGCAGCGCCAAGGGTTTCGGCGACGCGATGGTATACGTGACGGCGACGCTGGACGACGGGGCGAAGATCGCTGAGATCGAGATCGACGCCACCACTCAGACCCCCGAATACGGCGGGCGTGTGGCCGAGGAGCCGCTGTTTTTGAAGCAGTTCATCGGCAAGGCCCTGCCGCTTGCATCGGGGGAAGACGTGGATGCGCTCACCGGCGCGACGGTCACCTCGACCGCTGTGGTGGAAGCGCTGAACAACGCCCGCGCGGCGGACGGATCCGATCAGCCGCGCACGACCCGCTACAGGGTCACGGGCATCCTCGTGACCGGCGGCGAGGAGGAGGGCTACGTGTTCATGTCCACGAACGACCTCCAAACGCTCACCGGAGAGGACCGGCTGGATGTGGCGGAGCTCTCCGTATCGGCGGATGAGACGCAGCTGAACGACTATGTCGCTGCGCTCACGGGCAACGGCGTGACGGCCCGGCTGGTAAAGCGCGTCACCAAGTCGGAGACCGCGGTGCTGGGGAAGCTCCAGGGGCTGGTGTTCCTGGTGACCGTCGTCGTACTGATACTGACGATGATCTGCGTGTCCACGACGATGATGGCGGTGGTCTCCGAGCGCAGGCGGGAGATCGGCCTGCGCAAGGCTCTGGGCGCATCGGATCGATCCATTCGCGGCGAATTCCTGGGTGAGGGCGTGTTCCTCGGATTGCTGGGCGGCCTGTTGGGCGCGATCCTGGGCTTTGTCTTCGCGCAGGTGGTGTCGGTGAACGTATTTGGATCTTCCATCACGTTCCAGCCGCTGCTCCTGCCGGTGACCGTGCTGGTCTCCATAGCCATCGCCGCCGCGAGCTGTCTGATGCCCATCAAGCGGGCCGTGGCGATCGACCCCGCGATCGTATTGAAAGGAGAGTAATCATGGCGCTTCTCGAATTGAAGAACATTTCCAAAATATACGGCGAGCTGAAGGCGCTGGACAATGTCAGCATCCACGTGGACAAGGGGGAATGGGTGGCCATCATGGGTCCGTCCGGCTCCGGAAAATCCACGATGATGAATATCATCGGCTGCATGGATAAGCCCACCAGGGGCGAGGTGCTGTTGGATGGCGAGGATATTTCCAGGCTCCCGGGCAAGCGGCTGAC
>JAFRMB010000096.1 GCA_017430945.1 Clostridia bacterium
GCTGGCCGCCGGACAGCTGGTTGATGGAACGCTTCTCATAGCCTTCCATCTTCACGAGCCTGAGCATCCGCATGACCCTGCGGTCGATCTCCGCCTTCATTTCAGCGCGGGTCTTGCAGCCCATCTGCTCCGGCTTTTTCAGCTTCAGGCCGAAGGCGAGGTTGTCGAACACGTTCAGGTGATTGAACAGCGCATACTTCTGGAACACCGTATTGATGCGGCGCTTGTAAGGCGGTATGCCGGTCATGTCCCTGCCCTCGAACAGCACCTCGCCGGTGGACGGCATCTCAAATCCGCCCAGGATGCGCAACAGCGTGGTCTTGCCGCAGCCGGAGGGGCCCAACAACGTCACGAATTCGCACTTGCGGATGTACAGGTCGATGTCAAAGAGCACCTGCGTATCGCCAAAGCTCTTCGAGACGCCCTTGATCTCGATCAGCCGCGTATCCTGTACCATAATCAACGCTCCCGTATTGCTTGATGGTCGTTCGTGAAAGACGGCGCCCTCGCCTAAAACGACGGCGGCGTCGATACCCACAGCACCCTGCAGGTGCTCTTGCCGGCGTTGACCAGCTTGTGCGGCGCGTTGGGCCGGAAGCAAAAACTCTCGTCCCGGCGCACGCGCTCTGACCGGTCGCCCAGCACCACCCGGATCGTGCCCGAGAGCACATAGCCGAATTCCTCTCCCTCGTGGGGGTCGTCCTCATCGGTCTCGCCGCCCGGGGCCATCTCCAGCAGGATCGGCTCCATCTGGTTTTTCTGCGCCGACGGGATCAGCCATTTGATCACGCCGCGCAGCCCTTCCGGATCCTCCTTGACGAAGATGTCCTCCGCGCCGAACACGATCTTCTCGTCCGCCTTGGCAAAAAAGGTGGGCAGGTCGCAGCCCAGCGTCTCCAAAAGATCCGACAGCGTATCCAGCGACGGCGAGGTCAGATCCCGCTCGAGAAGCGATATGAAGCTCTTTGAGAGCTCACAGCGATCCGCCAGCTCCGCCTGGGTCAGGCCGCGCTGCAGCCGCAGCCTGCGGATCTTGATCCCGATGTTCACAGCGCCACCTCCAGGATGTGATGTCCTTTCCGTCACAGTCCGTTCAAATGCCCGGAAGTTTAAGATTACTCAACTCCCGGACAACTTTTATTAAACCATCATTTGTGCGCCGTGTCAACACAATATGCGCCGGGATCGCCGTTAAATGTGTGTATAGCTGAATCATAGCATCAAAAGTTGAGTAAAACTTGACCGACGGGAAAATGATGCCGGCTGCCGCGTTCCTCAGCAGCCGGCGTCGCAGCGCCCGCGCTCGTACCCGGCCCGATCCGCAGATGGACCATGCGGAACAGACAGCTGCGATCCGGGTCGGATCCGGTCATCAGGCGAAGGACTTCATCGCCTCCAGCGTGTCCCCGAGCAGTCTGTCCAGATCCCATCCGAGCCGCTCTGCGCCCAGGGTGATGATCTCGCGGCTGCAGCCCGCGGCGAAGCGCTTGTCCTTGAATTTCTTCTTCAGGCTCTTGAGCTCCATGTCCGCGCAGCTCTTCGACGGCCGCATCAGCGCCGCCGCGCCGATGAGACCGGTGAGCTCGTCCGCTGCGAAGAGCACCTTTTCCATCTCGTGGGTCGGCTCGGGCAGATCGGGGCTGCTGACGCCCCAGCCATGGCTGGCCGTCGCGCGGATGATCCGCGGATCGATGCCCCTCTCGCGCATGATCTCCTGGCTCTTGACGCAATGCGCTTCCGGCCAGCGTTCAAAGTCCAGATCGTGGAGTATGCCGACGATCTCCCACAGATCCGCTTCATCCGCGTAGCCCAGCCGCTCCGCGTACCAGCGCAGCACGCGCCCCACCGTGACGCCGTGCTCGATGTGGAACGGTTCCTCGTTGTATTCCTTCAACAGCGCCAGTGCATCTTCTCTCGTCATGTCCCATGCCTCGCTTTCCCGTTTCGTCGTGCTTTGTATATCCGGATCAGTCCGCCGTGCGCCCGAACACCGCCCGCCCGTCGCCCTGAGGGCTGACCTGGACCGTCTGTACGTAGTCCCCGCCGCCCAGCGTGAGATACCACATCACGCGGCGGGCAGCGTAGCTGTAGAGCTCGTCCAGCGTGACGACGTTGTCGTAATCCACATCCGCGCGCATGGCGCTTCGGGCCGCGCGGTCGATGCTCCATCCGCCCGCCTCACACACCGCCCGCGCGAACACCGTGGCCATGTCGGTCTCCGCGCCGGCGTCGCTGAAGCTGATGCGATAGCTGTCCTGTGTCGTCGTGGCGCTCGCCAGCACCCGGAACCGGCTGCCGGAGAACACCGCCGGGCCGGCAGAGGGCGTCAGGCCGTCGCGCACGCCGCGCAGGATGTCCTCCGGCGCGCCGGAGCGGCCGATCACGCCTCCGGATCCGCAGCAGTCCACCAGCAGGACGATCTCGCCCGGCACCTGTTCCAGCGCCTGCCTGAGCTCGGCCGCAGCCAGCACGGACCCATCGTACATCTGAAAGCAGGTCATGCCTCCGGCATACCAGGCATGGCAGGCGATGTAGAGCAGCGACGTATCCTGCGCCGCTGCACCGGCAAAGGCCTCTCCCACGGCCTCCAGCGCGGCCTCCCTGGACACGTCCAGCCGCGTGGTCACCTGATAGCGCGCACCGCCGAATGACAGCGCGCCGAGCATGCTGCGCATCGCCGCCACCGAATTCGCGCCGCCCGGGCGCGGCTCAGCCACGGCGGGGGCGTAGTTCTGCTCGCCGATCAGAAGCGCCCGATAGCGCTTGAGGGCCGGCGAAACGCGCACCGTCACCCTGTCCTCAAAGCCTCCCTCGCCCGTGCACACGGTGACCACGGCCTCTCCGACGCCCACGGCGCGCACCACGCCGCCGCGGTCCACCGTCACCACGGTCTCCGGATCCGCCCGGAAGCTCACCCTCGGCACGGACGCGTTGGCCGGCTGGACGCGCCACTCCAGCGCCGCATCGTCCCCCACGTTCATGTCCAGATGCTGTGCCAGCATACGCACGCCCGTTACCGGCACGCGCGTGACCTCCACGCGGCAGCGCGCCCGCACGGCACCGGCGGCATAGGCCGTGATCATCGCCGTGCCCGGCTGCCGGCCCGTGACCGTGCCGTCCCGGGCCACCCGGGCCACCTCAGGATCGCTCGACTCCCAGAAGAGCACGTCCATCGCGCCCTGAGGCCGCACCCCGGCGCCGATGCGCATCGACTCGCGCCCCCGCAGCGTGACGGCGTCTCTCGACAACACCACCGCCTCCGGCAGGCCGCCGTCGCCGGCTACCACGTGCATGGCATACATGCCCGTACCGCCGCCGGGAGACGCGACGCGCACGCGATAGACACGGCCCTCGCGCGGCATGAAGTCCATGAGGCACGCGCCGCCCGTCGTCGGCGTCGCCTCTGCCAGCAGCGCGCCGGACGGTCCGAACAGCTGCGCCTCCAGCCGAAGGCCGCCTTCATCCGGCACGCCCGCCAGCGCCAGCGGCCTCGCGGCCTCCGCCGTGACGGCGTACCAGTGCACATCGCCCGGCATGGCGATGGCCTTGTCGTAGCGGTCGCCGTCCGGATCCAGCGGCATCGGGTCATCGAAGCACCGGCTCAGCGCGTGCCGCGCGACCTCGAGCCGCACCTGCCCCGTCCCGAGCAGTTCGATGGTATACCTGCCCTGCGCGGCCAGGCGCCGGGACACCACCGTCATGAGCCCCTCGCCCTCCGCCAGCAGCTCGCCGTCCTGCCTGAGGCGCACGGTCACCGACCGCACGGAAGCGTCCGCCGGGAAGACGCATATGTCATACACGCTGCCCGTGGGCGCCGTGAAAGCGCACGTCCACGTCCCGCCGTCGAGCGCCGCCAGCTCGAGCGCTCCGGGCTCGAGCACGCGTCCTTGCGCAGCATCGGATCCTTCCCGTTCGCTGCCTGCCGCGCGGCCATCCCGCATCAGAGCGCCTTCCGCGCGCACGCCAAAGCCCGGCACCGCCATAAGCGCCGCCATAAGGCCCGCCAGCGCGAGCCCCGCGAGCAGTTGTCGTATGCGCATATCGATCACTCAGGCGCCGGCGCACGTCGGGCCGGCGCACGGCCAGGTCGCATGGAGCCTCGTCCTGTTCAGCTGCCTCTACGGCGCGTCCCTCAGCGCCCATACCGCGTCCTCGATGCGACGGGTGGCGGCCTCCAGCGTCTGGCCGTCCACCTTGCGCCCGAGATCCGACAGGTCGACCGGCGCACCGATCCGCACCGGGGTGCGGCGGAAGAGCCGGTAGGGTCCGCCGATGAAGACCGGTATAACCGGCTTCCCGGCGCGCAGCGCAATCAGCGATATGCCCGACAGCATGGGCAGCCGCTCGTTGGTCCTGCTGCGCGTCCCCTGGGGAAACACGCCCAGCACATGGCCGTCCGAGAGCAGCTTCAGCGCCGTGCGCACGGCGTTGAGGTCGTTGTGGCCGCGGTCGACCGGGAAAGCCTCCAGCCCCTTCAGGATCGCGGCGAGCGGCTTCCACTTGAACAGCTCCGCTTTGGCCATGAAGTGCAGCATGCGCCTTCGGATCCTGACCGCCAGATAGATGGGATCACGGGCGTGCAGATGGTTCGCGCAGACGATGCACGCGCCCTCCGGAGGCAGGTTCTCCAGGCCCTCGATGCGCACGGGATAGACCAAGCTGTAGTACGGGCGGATGACGCCGCACATGAAATGATAAAACCTCTTCCCCATGACAGAGACCTCCTCTGTTCCACCGGTCATTCCGGCGCGTCGTGCGCATCCGCTTCGTGCAGAAAGCGGTACACCGACGCCGCCACTTTCTCCGGCACGCCCGGCACTCCGGCGATGTCCCCGGCGGACGCCGCCTTCAGCGCTTCTACGGTCCTGAAGTGTTTGAGGATCGCCCTGCGGCGCTTCTCGCCCACGCCCGGCACGCCGTCCAGCTGCGATGCGATGGATGCGCGCCCGCGCAGCGCGCGGTGGTGGATGATGGCAAAGCGGTGCGCCTCATCGCGCAGCCGCTGGATCAGGTGCAGCGCGTTGGAGTGGCGGTCCAGCAGGATGCTCTCCTCCTCGTCCGGCAGCACGATCTCCTCGATGCGCTTGGCCAGGCCGAACAGCGGGATATCGAGCCCGAGTTCGCGCATGGCGTCCCGCGCAGCCGCGACCTGTCCACGGCCGCCGTCGATCAATATGAGGTCCGGAAGCCACGAGAACTTGCCGCCTTCGGGATCCAGGCCCTGCCCTCTCCGCTCCTCCAGTTCCTTCAAGCCGTGTGTGAGCCGCCGGCGGATGACCTCGGCGATGGAGGCAAAGTCATTGGCGCCCTCCACGGTCTTGATCCGGTATCTGCGGTACTCGCGGTTCGCGGCCAGGCCGTCCACCATGACCACCTCGCTGGCCACCGACAGCGCGCCCTGGGTGTTGGAGATGTCATAGCCCTCGATGCGGCGCGGCAGCTTCTGAAGCGCCAGCACATGCTGGAGCTCCTCAAGCGCGCCGGTCGTGCGGGCCCACGAGCCCGCGCTGCGCCGGTCCAGCTTGTGCATGTCGTCCTTCAGATTCTTGATCGCCATGTCCACCAGCTTGCGCTTTTCGCCGCGCACCGGCACAGACAGGTACACTCTTCGCCCGTGCAGCTCGCCCAACAGCTGTTCGATGACCTGCTGCTCCGGCGGCATCACCGAGAGCAACAGCTCCTGGGGCGGCGCAGCCTCGGGATCGTAGTACTGCAGTATGAACTGGGTCAGCACGTCGCCCATCGTCTCATCGCCGGCGCCCTCCAGCGTGAACCGCTCCGAGCCGATCAGCCTGCCGGAGCGCACGAACATCAGCTGCACCATGGCGTCCGCGTCGTGGGGCATCGCCGCGATGATGTCCTGATCGCCCATAGCGGTCGAGATGGCCTTCTGCTTCTGCATCACCGCCTCGACGGCGCGTATGCGGTCCCGATAGACGGCCGCGCGCTCGTAATTCATCTCTGCGGACGCCTCGAGCATGCGCTTTTTCAGCTCGTCCAGCACCGGAGCGTATCTGCCGTTCAGGAAGTCCATGACCTGGTGGATGGTCTGCAGGTAGGTCTCCTCGGATACGCGCCCGGCACACGGGGCGGGGCACTGGCCCACCTGATGGTGCACGCACGGGCGGCGCGGCCTGTCCGGATCCATGCGCCAGCTGCACGTGCGGATCGGGAACACCATGCGCACCACGTCCAGCACCTCTCGGACCACCGTCGCGCCCTGAAAAGGCCCAAAGTACCTCGCGCCGTCCTTCTCCTGGCGCCGCACCAGATGGACCCGCGGATACCGCTCCTTCAGATCGATGCGGATGAAGGGATAGTGCTTGTCGTCCTTCAGCAGGATGTTGTAGTGGGGCTTGTGCAGCTTGATGAGGTTGCACTCCAGCGTAAAGGCCTCCAGCTCGCCGTCCACCAGCATGATGTCAAAGTCATCGATCTTCGAGACCATGGCCCGCACCTTTGCCGTGTGGCCCCGGCTCGGCCGGAAATACTGGCTCACGCGGTTTTTCAGGTTCTTGGCCTTGCCCACATAGATGATCTCACCCTCATGCTTCATGAGGTAGCAGCCCGGCGAATCTGGCAGGTTGGCGATCTTCCACTCCAGGTCCGGCGTCAAATGGACGTAGTTCATGTCGCCGGGATCGAACGGAAAACGCTCGTTCATCTCATATTCCCGATCCACCCCGCTGTTGAGCTCGCCCGCGTCCGTGGCCGGTCTGCCATCCATCACAGGCTCACCTTCCTGTCAAGGAGCACCGCCGACGCACCGGCGAACACCAGGCAGCACGCCGCCTCGATCGCCAGCGCCTTGCCCAGCAGCGCGCCGGTCTCCTGCAGGGTATCGGCCGCGCCGCTGACCATCTCTCCGGACAGCTTCGACGTGGCATACTGCAGCAGGACGAACAATATGAAGCTCAGCAGCCCGCGCAGGAAGCCGCGCTTGTTCTGAAGCAGCGTCGCGCTCAGCGTGATGGCGAGATACGCCGTGCACAGCAGCGTCAGTATGGAGATGAGCACCCTGCCGCCGATCTCGGCGACGCGCAGCAGCACCTGCGTCAGCGTGATGTTGCCTCCCATGCCGCCCGTCAGCATCGTGAACGTGAAGTCGAGCTGCCTGTAGGTGTCCGCATTCATATTGAGCTTGTGGAACTCGCGGGCGTAATCGAAGTAGATCGAGGCGCCGAACAGCGCCGCGACGACCAGCGCGGCCAGCATGGTGAACAGCAGCTTGGAAGCCACGACCTCGGCGGGGCTGACCGGCATCATGAAGGTCAGATAGCCCGTCTTGTTGTTCAACTCCCGCGAGTAACTCACGATGCCCGAGACCAGTATGTACAGGTAAACGGCAAAGACCAGCGCCGTCAGGAGCCCCAGGCACACGCCGATCACGCGGTAATCGTCGATCCTGTCCCCGATGACATAGCCGATCTCCAGCACGGCCAGCATGGCCAGCATGATGAGCAGCGGTGTGCGCATCTTTCGAAACTCGTATTTCATCAGCTTAAGCATGTGCAGCGACCTCCTCCGACACATGGCCGTAGATCTCGATGTATCTTTCCTTGAGCGTCCGATCGCCGCAGGTCTCTTCCCGGGTGCCCGCGGCGGCCAGGCGCCCCTCCTTCAGGAACACGCAGGTGTCCACCACGTCCTCCAGCTCGTCCACCAGATGGGTGGAGATCAGCAGCGTGCGCTCGGGGCTGCGTGCGGTCAGTATGGCGTCGATCACCTGCTGGCGGGTCAGTATGTCCACGCCGTTCAGGGGCTCGTCGAACATCATGAGCTTCGCGTCCCTGGAGAGGATCAGCGCCAGGCGCAGCTTGGCTGCCATGCCGCTCGAGAGCTGGCGCACCCGGTCTTCCGGCCTCAGCTCCATGCGCTTGAGCCACCCGTCGAACGCGCCCCGCTGGAAATCGCGGAAGAAATCGGCGTAGTACCGCCCCGCGTCCGCCACGGTCATGTAGTCGTAAAAGTAGTTCTCCGTCGGCATGTAGGCGATCTTCGCCTTGGTCTTCGCGCCGATGCGGCTGCCGTCGAACAGTACCTCGCCGGATGACTGGCGCGACAACCCCGCGATCAGCTTCATCGACGTGGTCTTGCCGGAGCCGTTGGGCCCCAGCATGAGGCAGATCCGCCCCGCCGGGATCGAAAAGCTCACGTCGTCCAGCGCCGTGCGGCGCAGATATTTTTTCGTCACGTTCCTGAATTCAAGCATTTATCCTCTTCCTCTCCACAGACAGCGCGGCCTGCCGGCCGGGCTGTCATCTTCTGTGATCCGTTCCATGTGCCCCCGATCCGCGGCGCCGCCGCTCACCCGACATAGTCGATGGCGGCCTTCAGCGATTTGCTGGCCAGCTCGCTCGGCATCCGCGCGCCGGCGCCGCCGCCTTCGATGACGATCGACACGGCGTAGGGATGGGCCTCATCGTAGATGAAACCGGTGAACCACGCGTTGGTCTCGATGGTCTTGTCGTCGCTGATCTCCGCCGAGCCCGTCTTGCCGCAGACGGGATAGTCCTTGACCTTCGCGCGGGTGGCGGTGCCGGACTGCACGGTATCGTACATGTATTCGGCGATCTTGGAAGCGGCCGACTCGGACAGGATCTGCCGGTACGGCCTGGGCTGGCCCGTTGCGCCGGTGACCCCGAGGGCGCTCGTGATCTTCCTGACCAGCATGGGCTTCATCATGACGCCCCGGTTGGCCACGGTGCCCGCGATCATCGCCATGTGCAGCGGCGTCACCAGCACCCGCCCCTGGCCGATACCGGCCCACACCAGGCCGGACATGGTGTCGATGGACTTGGGGAAGGCGGAGTTATAGACCACGAAATCGCCGAACTTGAAGTTCTCATTGAAGCCGAACTGCTCGGCGGTGGCGCGCAGTCGCTCCTGCCCAAGCTGATAGGCGAGCTTTCCGAAGGTGACGTTGCAGCTGCGCTTGAACGCCGTCTTGAGATCGACGGCGCCGTGGGCACTGCCGCCGGCGCACACGATGCGCCCGCCCTCGTATTCCCATACGCCCGCGCAGGTGAACGGCTGCATGATGACGTTGGGATCGTTCATGACGGCCGAGGCCAGCGTAACGATCTTGAACACCGAGCCCGGCGTGTAGCGCCCCTGCAGGCATCGGTTCAGGAAGGCGCTGTCCTCGACCTGGGCGTCCGAGCGGTACATGATGTCGTAGGGGTCATAGTCCGGCTTGGACACCATGGCCAGGATCTCGCCCGTGCGGTAGTTGGTCACGCACACCGCGCCGTTGTAGCCCTTTGGGAACCTCGAGGATATGTAGGCCTGCAGCCTGCCGTCGATGGTCAGCTGTATGGACGAGCCCACGTGATCCGCACCGCTCGTCAGTTCGCTGAGCCGGTCCAGCAGCGAGGTAGAGATGTCCATGAGCTCAGAGGAATAAAACGTCTCCACGCCCACGCCGGACATGCCCGCGATGTCCCCCACGGTCTGGGACAGCGCGCGCCGCGCCTGCTCGTTCTGCGTATACTGCCTGGAGCCGTCCGATGCCGTGGTGGCCAGCAGGTTGCCGTCCCGGTCGGTGATGTCTCCCCGATGGGTGTTCAGCGCCGCAAGGCGCGTGTTGTGCACGTCCGAGGCCCAGATCGAGCCCTGCGTATAGGCCGTCATGGCAAACCAAGCCGCCAGACCCACGAACAGGGCGACCACCAGCATGCCGACGAACCGCATGTTCCGGCGAAGCTCTTTCATCTCCACTCACCTCCTTCGCAGCAGGACCGCCCCGCGGTCCGGCAGTCTCACGCCCGGATCTCCAGCTGTTCGATGTCCCGGGCCTCGTCCTCGGCATTCATCGACGAGATGCCCAGCAGGATCCCCATCGAGAAGTAGGTGCTCACCAGGGAGGATCCGCCGTAGCAGACCAGGGGCAGCGTGACGCCGGTCAGCGGCAGCAGCTTGGTGTTGCCGCCGACGATCAGCATCGTCTGGAGCCCCAGCATGATGACCAGCCCAAAGCAAGCCAGCGAGTGGAAGCTCGTGCGCGCGTTGAAGGCCACGATCAGCCCGCGCATGATGATGAGCACATAGATCGCCAGCAGGCCGATGGCGAAGATCAGCCCGAACTCCTCGGTGATGGCCGCAAAGATGAAGTCCGAATAGTACAGCGGGATGCTCCTGGGGCGGCCCATCCCGAGTCCCATGCCGAACAGCCTGCCGGAGCCGATGGCGATCAGCGACTGCACCAGCTGGAGCCCCTTGTCGGTGGGGTCGCTCCACGGGTTCTGCCACAGCTCCACGCGGGTCCTGACCAGCGGGATGAGGTGATACGCCGCGACTGCCGCCCCCGCGCCCATGCCCAGCCCGGACAGCGTGATGAACGCGTTGGACGTGGCCACGTAATACATGAACACCGTGACCAGAAAGTAGAGCAGCACTGCCCCCAGGTCGCGCTGCAGCAGCAGTATGCCGCAGCACGCCGCGGCAAAGGCGATGGCGGGGATGCACTTTATGAACCTCGGCCGATTGGCAAAGCCTCCGGCCAGGCACAGGATCATCACAGGCTTCATGAATTCGCTGGGCTGCACCGAGAGGCTTTTGAAGCCCACCCAGTTGCGCGCGCCGTTCTTCACGATGCCCACCACCGGCAGGTAGGGGCTCGCCAGCGCGGCGAGGCACAGCGCCATCAGACACGGCGTGTACCGCTTCCATTGGTACCAGTTCCGCACGAATGCCGCGCCGATGAACATCGCCGCGATGCCCAACAGCGAATAGACGGCCTGGGTGCGGGGCGTGACCTCTGCCCGGGCGATGTCGGACAGCGTGATGATGCCGACAGAGCTCAGCAGGAGCACCATGATGAGGATCGCCCGGTCCACAGGCCACATCCTGCCCATGATCAACGTGACCAGCACCGTGACGGCCGGCATGGCCGCCGCCAGTATGAGCGCCTGCCTGCTCACCGTCTCCGACTGGAAAGCCACCAGCAGCATCGAAGCCGCCTGGAACAGTATCACCGCCGTGAGCAGCAGCCGCGTGTTCGAGCGCATCAGTGCCCGGCGCATCCTGTCCGTCTGTATCCTTGCCATATTATCTGCCTGTCCTCTGCGGCGAGCCGCGTCAGTCGTCAAAAAACAGATCCTCCGGAGCTCCATCGCCGCCGTCGGGCCCGACCTCGCCCCGGCCGCCAGCTCCGGGCTCGAAGGCGTCAGGGTCCGGCGCGTGGTCCAGCAGCGGGTGCAGCGCGAACAGATCGTCCGCCTCCGGCTGCGGCGCCCGTCGACGCTCGACGCGGGGCGCATCCCCTGCGGTCTCCGGATCCACCGACAGCACGAGCATCAGGCGCACTCTGCCGATGTCGAACACATCCCCGTCGCGAAGCAGCATCTCCGCCGCCGCGGCGTGTCCGGCCAGCCGCATGGGCGCGTGGGCGTGGGCGCGCAGGCTCAGCCCCTCCGGGGTCATCTGAAACCAGGCGTGCCTTCGCCGCACAGAGCTGTGGCGGATGCGTATGTCGGCGCGCCGCGACGTGCCGAGCATGCCTTCCAGCGTGACCGGATAGCGCATGCCCTTTCTGGCTTTCTCGTCTCCCTCGATCACGACCATTTCCCCGGCGATGCCGGTCTCGGGCGACAGGCGCCTGAGCGTCCGGGCGCGCCGGCTGTCCACCAGGGTGATGCGCCAGGCCCGCGCAACGATCAGCACCATCAGCGCCGCGAAGAAATAGCGCGCACCCAGTGCAATCAGCTCGTACAGGTCCTTGCTCATGCGGCGGCCTCCTCCCGATGATACTGACGATATGACCCAGTATATTATACGCGCAAGCGCTCCGCGTTGCAAGTCACCCTCCGTGCGCACGTCGCCCGATTTGCGTCATTTTTGCAGCAAAAGCCCCTCTCTTTCGTGAATTGAACACAGAATTCATGAAAAGCGCGCCGGATTCTGCTATAATGGTCGGGCAGTCGCGCGGCACCCTTTTGACGCCGGTCAACAGGCGGCGGTTCCGGGCTGGCGCACGGGGATCAAGGAGAGATGGCCTATGACGGTGACCCCGCAGATGTACCTCATCGTATTGCCCATGGTATTTCTGGCATCCGTGGTGGACGCCATCGCCGGCGGCGGCGGATTGATATCGCTGCCCGCCTACACGCTGGCCGGACTCGATTACGATTTTGCCTCCGGCAACAACAAGTGTTCCTCCACGTTCGGTACGCTGATGGCGACCATCCGCTACTACCGCAGCGGGAAGCTCCGGCTCCGCCCCGCGCTGTGGGCGGCGGCGTTCGCTCTGCCCGGTTCCTGGCTGGGCACCCGCGTCGCCATGTACCTCGGCACGCGTCTGATGACGGTGTTCATGGTCTGCGCCACCCCGGTGATCGGCGCGCTGGTGCTGTTCAAAGGCAGGAGCATGGAGACGGCCCGGCCCGTCACCGGTCCGCGACGGCCGGCATGCGCGCTGATCGGGCTGGCCATCGGGTTTTATGACGGCCTCTTCGGCCCCGGCACCGGCACGCTTTTGATACTGCTGTTCAACGCCGCGCTGGGCATGGATATGGTCACGGCCTCGGCCACCTCGAAGCCGGTGAACCTCGCCAGCAACATCGCGTCGCTGGTGACCCGCATCGCTGCCGGCAACGTATTGTTCGCGCTCGCGATCCCCGCGGTGGTCTGCTCCACCGCCGGAGGCCTGTTGGGTTCGAAGCTCGCGATCACCCGGGGCGCGCGGCTCGTGCGCTGGGTGATGCTGGGCGTCCTGGCGCTGTTGACCGTCCGCCTGGCGATGCAGCTGACGGATTGAAGAAGGTGCCTGCGCACCGTTCAAATTGAGTGGATCGGCCCGGCGAAGATCGCCGCGGCACGGAGGAAGCTATGAAGAGATCGAAAGGATATGTCAGGGTGCTGACCGCCGCCCTGCTGGCGCTGGCGCTGTTGACCGGCCCCTGCACGCAGGCCCGGGCCGGGCTGTTCGACTGGTTCACGGGAGACGATGCACAGGAGACGGCGACCCCGGCCCCGACGCCCGCGCTGCCCGCCTCAAAGCTGGAGGACGACGGCTGGCTGCGGGTATCCCTGCGCTCCATCGGCGCGCCGCAGCAGCTCCACCTGACGCTGGCCGGCGTATATGCGGTGGAGAGCGACCCGGGGTTCCGCTTCGACCGCGGGCTCGCGCTCACGCTGACCGCGGTCGACGGCGAGGTTTGGCTCAGCGCCGGCGGCGTGACCATCGCCATGGGCGGCGCACTCACGCTGACCCGCCACGCCGCGGCGGAGGGCGAGGAGAACGGCCTTTATATCGAAGAGAGCGGGAGAGACACCCTCTACCGCGGCGATCTGTCCGTAACGGCCTCGGGCGACGGGCTCGAATCGATCCTGCGCATCCAGGTGGAGGACTATCTCTACGGCGTCGTGGCCTATGAGATGAGCGACAGTTTCCCCATCGAGGCGCTGAAAGCGCAGGCGGTCGCCGCGCGCACCTACGCCCTGCAGCGCAAATGGAACGCCGGCAGCCGCGCCTATGACCTGGTGGACACGACCGCCGACCAGGTCTTCAAGGGCTACAGCGCGGAGTACATGAACGTCGTCTCCGCCGTGGACGCCACGCGCGGCGTGGTCGGCACCTATCGCGGCAGCTACGCCGTGTGCTACTATACCGCCTCGAACGGCGGCCAGACCGCGCTGCCCAGCCAGATCTGGGGGCGCAACGACGCAGACGGCTACCTGGCCATGGTGGACGACCCCTATGATCTGGAAAACCCCCGGAGCCTGGTGAACGACCTCAGCTTCACCGCAAAGTGCGACGGCAGCCTGAAGCTCAAGCAGATGCTGACCGCTGCGCTGGAGCCGGTGATGGCCGACGCGGGCTTTGCGCCGGACACCTGGGTCTTCGACGCCATCTCCGGCATCGAGCCGGTCGATCCCCGCTTCGATGGCAGCTACATGTACGATCGCCTCGCCTTCGACCTGAAGGTCCGCGTGGCAGAGAGCGCGCTGGCGTCGCCCACGCCCGCCCCCACCGAAGCTGCGTCGGGCGACCTCATGCAGAGCGAAGCTCCGTCGCCGTCACCGACCGTTGCATCGGATGTGGCTCCGCAGCCGGAGCGGTGGGTCGATCTGGACGACACCTTCCGCGTTGAACTGAGCGTCTACGACGATATCAAGGACGGATTGTCCATGGGCCTCAACGGCACGGATTGTGAGCTCATCTCCGTGGAGACCGACGCCGCTGCAGACGGGACCGCGCGCTCGTTCCGACTGTTGATGCGCCGCTATGGACACGGCGTGGGCATGAGCCAGCGCGGTGCGCAGTACATGGCCGGTCACTACGGCAAGGACTGGCTGGAGATCCTGCGCTTCTATTATCCGGGCATGACCCTCGAGCGCCTCGAGTGGCCCACTGAGCCGCTGACCGCGCTGGAAGCGATCCCCGAGGCCGTCGGCGCGGCCCGGCCAAAGCCGACGCCCAAGCCCACCCCCGCGCCCCTGCCTGCGCTCAAGCGCGGCGAACACTACGCCACTGTGACGGCCACCTCGCTCAACATGCGCGAGAAGCCCACCACCGCCGCGCGCATCGTGGATGTGCTCGGCAAGGGTCGAAAGCTCATCGTCTCCGGCAGCCCCGACGCGGACGGCTGGGTGCCCGTCCACACCGCGGAATACAGCGGCTTTGTGAAGGCCGAGTACCTGGCGGAATGACGGTCCTGCGGAGTGTGGCGCATTTCAGTAAAAAATACGTAAATCCGCTCTTCCATGCAGGAATCCACATGAGATAAATCGAAATATTACGTTTAGCGAAATGGATGATTTCACATATTAAACTGTTAACAGTCCGTGTGAGATCGTCGATTCACGCTGCGGGGAGGTCGTTTCCCATCACACGCACTGTGCTTGCGAGGCATGCCGGCTTTTGCTTCGGCGTGCGGCGCGCGGTGGAGACTGCGGAGCGATATGCGCCGGCGGTGACGCTGGGGCCCATCATCCACAATCCGCAGGTCGTATCGTCGCTTGGCGAACGCGGCGTCGTCAGCGTGGACGCGCTGTCTGACGTGCCGGGCGGCGCCCGGGTCGTGATCCGGTCGCACGGGATCAGCCGGGCGGCATACGAAGCCCTTCGCGCGAACGGCTGTGAGATCATCGATGCCACCTGCCCATTTGTGGCGCGCATCCACGACATGGCCAGGAGCGCTTCCGCGCAGGGGCTGCCGCTCATCGTCATCGGCGAAGCGCAGCATCCGGAGGTCCGCGGCATACTGGGGTGGTCAGATGCGCCCGCATATGCCGTGCTGGCGCCGTCGGATGTCGAAGCGCTGCCGGAGATGGCTTCTGCCGTCGTCGTCAGCCAGACCACGATGGTCGAGGCGCAGTTCGACGCCCTGTGCGCGCTTTTGAGAGCGCGCATCCCGGATCTCAGGATCCACGCCACCATCTGTCCCGCCACGCGGGACCGCCAGCGCGAAGCCGCGCAGATCGCCGCGCGATCGGACGTCATGCTGGTCATCGGCGGCAAGGGGAGCTCCAACAGCCGCAAGCTGTACGGGCTCGCCACCGAGCTTTGCCGCAGGACGTACTTCATCGAGACCGCGGCCGAGCTGGACGGGATCACGTTCTCCCCGTCCGATATCATTGGGATTACAGCCGGTGCTTCCACGCCGGATTGTATAATTAAGGAGGTTGTTGCAAGAATGAACGACATCGAGAAGAAAGTTACCCCTGAAGAGACCCCGGAACAGGACGTCATGACTATGGAAGACGTTGAGAAGACGCTTGTTCAGATTCGACCCGGCCAGGTCGTTACCGGCACAGTCGTCTCCGTCGCGGAAGACGAAGTCTGCGTCAACGTCGGCTATAAGATGGACGGACTGGTGAAGAAATCCGATCTTTCCTCTACCGATGTCAAGGTCGGCGACGAGATCGAAGTCGAGGTCGTCAAAGTGAATGACGGCGAAGGCA
>JAFRMB010000097.1 GCA_017430945.1 Clostridia bacterium
CTGCCAAGACCAAGCCGCTGAAGCGGTGGCTGCCGTGGTACTGCTCGCGGCAACATGGCGCGACCTCCGGCTCCGGGAATGCTTACCGTTCACCATTTTGGGTGTTTCTCGACTGCACGAAACTTGACAGGTTCAATAGCATAAGTATTGTGAGCACCCAAACACAAGAGCCGAGGGCCGCCGCGGCTCCGCCGAACCCGTTTGTTCCCTTCGGTCGCAAAGGGGTCCGATCATCCCTCAGGACACGAAAAGAGACCCGCCGTCCCACAAGGGGACGGCGGATCTCTTTTGGCGGACCCTAAGGGATTCGAACCCCTGACCTTCTGGTCCGTAGCCAGACGCTCTATCCAGCTGAGCTAAGGGACCACGCATCGCTCGAGGTCACCCTCTCGCAAAATGCTTAATAATAATACACCCAAAGCGGGGGTTTGTCAAGGGCCGCGAATGTTAAATAGCTTATGCCCGCATTCGCCAGCCGGATCTGATCACGCGGTCGCGGCGGCCTTCTCCATCTCCTCCTCGAGCACGCGATAGGCGACCTTGCCGACGAGCGTCTTGGGCAGGTCCGGGCGGAATTCGATCTCGTAGGGCAGCGCGTATTTGGCGATGTGCTTTTTGCAGTAGTCCATCAGCATCGCGCGCGTCTCGTCGCTGGGGGCGTAGCCGGGCTTGAGCACGATGTAGGCCTTGACCTTCTGCATCTTGTAGGGATCGCGCACGCCGATGACGCAGCTCATGTGCACGGCCTCGTGGGCGTCCAGGATGTTCTCGATCTGGGAGGGATAGACGTTGTAGCCGCTGGTGACGATCATGCGCTTGATGCGCTGGCGGAAGTAGATGTAGCCCTCATCGTCCATCGTGCCCAGGTCGCCGGTGTGGATCCATGTCAGGCCGTCGGCGTGGACGCGGCGGGTCTGCGCGGTCTCCTGCGGGTGTTTGACGTATTCGAGCATCACGGTGGGGCCGGCGAGGCAGATCTCGCCCTCCTCGCCGTAGGGGACCTCCTCCTCCGTGCCCACCTTCACGATCTTGTAGTAGGTGTCCGGGAAGGGGATGCCGATGGAGCCCTCCTTGGCCTTGGTCAGCGGCGTGAGGCAGCTGGCGGTGACGCACTCGGTGGTGCCGTAGCCCTCGCGGACCTCGACCTTGCAGCCGTGCGCCTTCAGGAACGCGTCGAAGCGGCGCTTGAGCTCGATGGGCAGGCTGTCGCCGCCGGAGAACACGCCCTTCAGACAGGAGAGATCCAGGTCGTCCAGCCCGGGGATGCGCAGCAGCGCCTCGTACAGGGTCGGCACGCCCGCGATGAAATTGGGCTTGTGCCTGCGAAGCAGCTCCGCGTAGGTCTTCGGCGTGAAGCGGGGCACCAGTATGCAGCCGCCGCCGTTGGCCAGCATCGAGTGGATGCTGACGCCCAGGCCGAAGCCGTGGAACATGGGCATGATGGCCAGCATCTTGTCGCCGATGCGCCAGATGGGGTTGGTCGCCACGATCTGCGAGGCCAGCGCGTTGAAGTTGAGGTTGGACAGCAGTATGCCCTTGGTGATACCGGTGGTCCCGCCGGAGTAGAGGATGACGGCGGGGTCGTCGCTCGCGCGCTTGACGCGCGGATCGCCCGTGAACTGCGCGCCGTCCGCGATGAAGCGGTTCCACGGGATCACGTCTGCATCCTTCGGCGGCTTTTGGATCTTGCGCCCCTGCGTGAGCCTGTAGCCCAGACGCTTGAGCGGGCTCAGCGCATCGGCCACGTCTGCGATGAGCAGGTGCTTCAGGCAGGGCGTGTTTGCGCGGATGCGGGCGAATTTCTCATAGAACTGGTCCAGCGTCAGGGCCGCCACGGATTCGGAATCGTTCAGATAGAATTCGATCTCGCCCTCGGCGGACAGCGGGTGCACCATGTTGGCGATGGCGCCCACCATGTTCACCGCGTAGAACATGATCACGGTCTGCGGCGCGTTGGGCATGCACAGCGTGATCCTGTCGCCCTCGCGGATGCCCAGCCGGCGAAGGGCCTTCGCGCAGTCGCGGATCTGCTCCACGAGCCTGGCATAGGAGGTCTTCCGGCCCATGAACTCCAGTGCGACCACGTCGGGATGTCTCCGGGCGGCGCTTTCCACCATTTCGATCATCGAGCCCCGGAAGTAGTCCAGGTGCATCGGCACCTCGCCCATCCACGGGGCCCAGGGCGTCTTTATCTGCGTCATGTCCATCTCTCCTTGCTGTGAAGGTCGATCCACCGGGATTGGTCAGAAGTCCACCGGCTGGTTCGCGGGCAGGTCCAGGAGCCCGGGGCTTTCGATCAGCTTCTTCACGAGGCGGATGGTCTGCGCGTAGTAATAGCCGTCGGCGATGCGCTCGTCCAGCGTGATGCCGATGGAAAGCATGTCGCGCATCTCGAAGGAGCCGTCTTCGTGGAACACGGGCTTGCGCGAGATCTCGCCGATGATGACGAACACGGAGTTGGTGCCCCAGTTGCTCAGGTGGTGATAGGCCGCGTTGAGCTTGATGGAGCCCAGGTTCGTCAGGAAGACCGAGGCGTAGTTGGGATCGGCCTTGATGAGGTCGTAGGGCACCTTGCCGTAGAAGTCCAGCCGGTGCAGGCCCCACATCACGATACGCATGAGCCAGCGCGGCAGGTGGGTGAACATCTCCATCCCCTGGGTGGAATTGTCCAGCTTGTCATCCCGCCGGCACTCGAAGATCTCCGCCATGATGCGTTCGTGGAGGCTGTCGATGGTGGTGTCCTCGGGGAACTTGATGAAGGCCAGCCCCTCTTCGGCGTTGTCCTTGAAGTGTTTTTTCACGACGAACCCCAGGCTGAGCTCGTCCCGCTGGTAGAGCCTGCAGCCCTTGATGAAGCGGTTCATGTGGGGGCGCAGCGTCACGGCCTTGACGATCGCCGCCGCCACCGCGTGGAACACGGTGTAGCGGTGCGCATGATCCAGATCCGCGTTCTTCTTCGCCAGAAAGGCGTTCAGGTTCGTCAGGTCGAAATCCTCGCGGATGAAAGCCTCGTTGTCCGTGCGGTTGGGATAGATGTATGGGAAAAACCAGTGCAGCGGGTCCAGGCCGCGCACGAGCGTGGCGTCAAATCGGTCGCCGCGGCGACGGTGCTTTCTGTCTGGCATGCGGAAGACTCCCTTTCTGTCGGGGCGAAGCCCGATGACTTTTCCTGTATAATGAAAGTATTGTAACACAAGCGGGCGAAGATTTCCATTGAAAAAAGCACACATCGCCCCGTGATCGGCCGCCGCGACGGCAGAATTAACGGTGAATTAAACCGAAACGGTTTTATAAAACCAAATGACATGTTCGCGATCATGACGTTTAATGATCTGCGATATGATGTTGCAAGCGCGGGGGAAAGATGCTATCATGGTCAGTGCAAAGCATCTGAGACGGGAGGGACGGGAACATGAAGTGGATGATCGCTTCGGACATACACGGCAGCGCCCTGTGGTGCGAACGCCTGCTGGAGGCCTGGCGGGCAGCGGCGCCGGATCGGCTCATACTGCTGGGGGATCTTCTGTACCACGGCCCGAGGAACGATCTGCCGGACGCGTACGCGCCGAAGCGGGTGATCGCGATGCTCAACGCCATCGCGCCGGAGCTGCTGTGCGTGCGCGGCAACTGCGAGGCGGAGGTGGACCAGATGGTGCTGTCCTTTCCGGTGATGGCCGATTACGCCGTGATGCCCCTGGGGCGCCGGCTCATCTACATGACCCACGGACACGTGTTCGGCGAGGACAGCCCGCCGCCGCTGAAGCCGGGCGACATCCTGCTGTGCGGGCACACCCACGTGCCGGCCTTCCGCAGGCACGATGGATTTATCTATGTGAACCCCGGCTCCGTGGCCATCCCGAAGGACGGCACGCCGCACAGCTTCATGATGCTGGAGGACGGCGCGTTTACATGGGTCGATCTGGAGACGGGCAGTAAATGGATGGAGGCGCGTCCCGACTGACGCCGTCCGCGGGCGATCCGGCTGCCGAGCGGGGCCGTCAGGCGCAACAATTTCGCCATGATTGTCGATTTTGTGCCAAGATGTGGCGGAATGTGAATTAATCTGGGCTTCTGCGGGGAATGGTTGCAGAATATGGTTGGAATGGGTATAATGAGGCTATAAATGTGCTATTCGGGGTGATAAATATGTCAATGTATCCACTCATTCTGATCGCTGACGACGATCCGGTGGTTCATGAGTCGCTTGGACTGTATCTTGGGTCGGAAGGCTACGAGCATCAGAGCGCCTATGACGGACAGCAGGCGCTGGAGATGTGCGAGAGCCTGCATCCCGACATGATGGTGCTGGATCTGATGATGCCGAAGGTTTCCGGCATCGACGTATGCCGCCAGATCCGCCAGTCGAGCAGCTTGCCGATCATCATGCTGACCGCCAAGGGCGAGGAGATCGACCGCATCCTGGGCCTGGAGCTGGGCGCGGACGACTACATCGTGAAGCCCTTTTCACCCCGCGAGGTGCTGGCGCGCATCAAGGCGGTGCTGAGGCGCTTCTCCGAGAAGCAGGGCGAGGAGGATTCCTCCATCATCCGCCTGCCGCAGCTGGAGATCAGCCTGGACAACTACCAGGTGAAGGTGGCCGGCAAGGTCATCCCCTGCACGCCCAAGGAGGTCGAGATCCTGCACATGCTGACGAGCAACGTCGGGCAGGTGTTCTCCCGCGAGCAGATCCTCTCCCGGGTCTGGGGCTATGACTACTTCGGCGACACCCGCACGGTCGACGCGCACATCAAGCGCATCCGCCAGAAGCTGCCGCAGGAGAACGTGCCGTGGGCGCTGAAGACGGTCTACGGCGTGGGCTACAGGTTCGAGGTCAACGCATGAAGAAGAGCAGTGTGCTGATACGGCGCGCGGCACTGTTCACGGCAACCGTGATGGCTGTCACGGTTGCCGTCAGTTTGTGTGGATATATCGCCGGCATGTGGATCCAGCTCAGGCAGATCGCCAAGCAGCAGCTGAGGCCTCAGGTGGAGCACCTGGCCGAGGTCGCCGGCGGCGCGCTGAGCGATCCGGCGTCAGACGCCGACCCGGTGGGAGCCGTGTCCGCCGGCCTCATGCGCGAGGCGGACATGCTGAAGGCGACGGATCAGTACGTGTGGTTCGTGTCGCAGGACGACGACGCGCAGCCGACGGGCGTCGGCGTGGGCACGGACATGGCCTTCCCGGCCGTGCGGCACGGCCTGAGCGGCACGCAGTACGGCACGCAGCGGATCGACGGCCGGCTCTACGTCTACGCGCAGCACAGCCTGCCTGAATCGTTCGAATATCCGTGGATCGGCGTGTCGATCCCCGTGCGCGGCCTGCCGTTGGGGCTCATCTGCGCGGCCATATCCGCACTGCTGGGCATCCTGCTGGGTCTGCTGACCGGGCGGCTGCTGCTGGAGCGCATGCTCCGCCCGGCGGTGGCGCCGGTGGCCCGGCTGCGCGACGCCGCCGTGGCCATGGCCGAGGGCGACCTTGAGACCCGCGCGGATGAGAAGGTGGAAGGCGAACTGGGCGAGCTGGGCAAGGCGCTCAACCACCTGTCCGACCAGCTCAGCCGCAACATGTACACGCTGATCGTCGAGCGCAACCGCCTGCGCAACATGCTCAACGGCCTCTCCGAGGGCATCGTGGCCATCAACGCGGAAAAGCGCGTGACCCACACCAATCCCGCGCTGGGCAAGCTGATCCCGCGCCCCAAAGCCGGGCAGCACTTCCCGGATCCCCGCATGAAGACCATACCGGACGAGAGCATCTGGGCGGACTTCGACCAGGTGATGGAGACCGGCGATTCCATGACGCGCAACCTGGAGTCGCTGGATATGACGCTTCGGATGACCGTCACCCCGATACGCGACGAGCTCGACGCCATCGCCGGCGCGGTGGGCCTGTTCTCGGACATCACGCAGATGGAGCGCCTGGAAAAGACGCGGCGCGACTACGTGTCGAACGTGTCGCACGAGCTCAGGACGCCGCTGACGGCCATGCGCGCGCTGGTCGAGCCGCTCAAGGACGGCATGGTCACGAACGAAGAGGACCGCCAGCGCTACTACGACATCATCCTCCGGGAGATCATGCGCCTGTCGCGGCTTATCAACGACCAGCTCGAGCTGTCGCGGCTGCAGTCGGGCACGCTGTCCATCCAGAAGACGCAGATGAAGATCGACGACCTGGTGTACGACGTGTGCGACCGCTACGAAGCCATCGCAGAGGAGCACGGGCTCAAGCTAAAGGTCATCACCGACTTCAGCCAGTGTCCGTCGGTCTACGCCAACGCGGACCGGCTGGAGCAGATGCTGATCATCCTGCTGGACAACGCCATCAAGTACACCGAGGAGGGCTCGGTGAGCCTGTCGGCCCGATGGGACGACGAGAAGGTGGTCATCTCCGTCAAGGACACCGGCATCGGCATCGACGCACAGGATCTGCCCTATGTGTTCGACCGGTTCTACAAGGTCGACAAGGCCCACAGCGGCAAGGGCAGCGGGCTGGGACTGTCCATCGCGAAGGAGTTGTTGAAGCGCATGGGCGAAGACATCCGCGTGGCCAGCGAGAAGGGCAAGGGCACGCAGTTCTCCTTCACCGTGCACCGCAATCCGCCGCCCGCAGAACCCGAGATCGACGAGCCGGAGCCCCTGACCGATACCGGCAAGCAGCGCGCCCTGAAGCGCCGCAAAAAGGTCAAATGATCATCGCATGCCCGCCGTTTGACGGCGGGCATGTCGTTGTGGTATAATGATACTCGTAGCAGAATGCTTTTAAGCGCGGCGACCTGTTTTTCGCCGCGGATAGAGAACGCTTAGTAGAGGTAAGACTATGCCGAGAAGATCCGTTCGCACGCGCAGACGCGCCATGGGAGGGTTTTTGTCCTTCGTCATCGGCGCTCTTGCGATCGCCATCGTGGCGCTTTTGTGCGTCATCGCCCTGTCAGACAGGTTCCGGCCTGCCGGCAGGGACGCGGACGTCCAGGGCGTGCCCCCCGCGGACGGGGACAACTATGTCGACGCGAACGATCTGCCCGAATCGGAGATGGTGCTGAAATCGGATACCTTCGCCGACGAGTACCTGCCGGGCAGGGCGCTGGAGACGGCGACGCCCACGCCCGCGCCGGATGTCACGCCCACGCCCAGACCGAGGCAGATGCTGGAAAACGGGGAGGATACCGCGCAGCTGCGTCCCACGGCGATCGGCGAGGGCATGCTGCCCATCTTCAAAAAGGCCAACACGAACAACAAGGTCATCGCCATCACGCTGGACGAATGCAGCGACATCAAGCTGATGGAAAGCTTCGTGAAGCTGGCGCGCCATTATGACGCAAAGCTCACGCTGTTCCCCACCGGCGAGGCCATCATGAAGAACGGCATGGGGACGCTTTTGAAGACCTGTCTGACCCAGGACGGCTTCGAGATCGAAAACCGCGGCTACAGCGAGATGGCGCGGCTCTATCAGTACGTCGATTCGCTCATGGTGCAGGAGATCTGGAAGCAGAGCATCGCGCTGAACTTCGTGCTGGGCGCCCGATACCAGCCGCATTTCTACCGCTTGTACGGCGGCCTGGGCGAGACCGATCCCAGGACCCACGCGTATCTGAAGCAGCAGGGCTACCTCGGCATCGCGCACTGGACCACGTCCTGCACCGGCATGGACCCGGAGAACATACCCGACAAGCTAACGCCCGGCGGCATCTATGCCTTCCGCTGTTCGCAGGAGGACGGTCAGCGCATGTTCGTGCTGATGTCGGCGGCCAAGCGCGCGGGCTACCGCATGGTGACGCTGAACCAGCTGTTCGGCTATCACGACAACGAGATCGTGCGGGCGACCGGTTCGCTGCTGTCGGACAAGATGCCGGAATTCTCCTATGACACGAGTGATTACGCCAACCTGTTCCCCGGCGACTGCTGCTGGGCGGTGGCGCGCATGCAGCAGCGGCTCACCGATCTGGGCTATCTGCCCGAGGGCAGCTCGGACGGCATGTTCGGAGAGAAGACGTCCATCGCGCTTCGGGCGTTCCAGACGCAGATCCACACGGCTGCCTCCGGGTCGGCGGACGTCGCCACTCAGAAGGCGCTGTTTGCGAAGGATGCTCCCATGAACAGCATCCCGTTGAGCGAGTTGTTCAAGGAGGACGGGGAAGATCCCTACGGGAACGCTGAGGACGGGAATCCCTTCAGCGAACCGGGCGAGGAGGATGAGACGCCCGGAGACGACGCGCCGTCGGAGGCGGAGGAAAAGCCGAAGAACTACACCATGCTCCGCAGGGGGACGCGCGGCGAGGCGGTGAAGCAGCTGCAGCAGGCGCTGATCGCGACCGGTGCGATGGAGGGCGAGCCCGACGGGCAGTACGGCAAGCAGACGGCTGACGCCGTCCGCAAGCTCCAGAAGACATGGGGCTACAAGGCGAACGGCATGGCCGGTCCCAAGTTCCAGAAGCGCCTGTTCGAGGAGGCCGAAGCGGCCGAAGAAGCCGGACCCGAGGCGGAGGAAGCCGAAGAAGCGCAGGCCGATGCGCCCGAACTGGAAGTGGCCGGGGCGCCTGAAGAAGCGGAAGAGGAGCCTTTGGACGGGGAGCCGCCCGAAGAAGAGTGACAGACCCGATCGATCCCGGCGGCGCGAACGCCGGGATCGCTGTTTTCGGGAGATGGCGTCCGGGTTTGCACCGGGAGACAGATCCCGGCCGGCCGGGCGATCCGGTCGCGCGGCGTGCGGATCCGCGCGCCTGTCCCTTTGACCGAAACAGAAGGCGCAAACGATGATACTGCGGGATGCCGACAGGGCATCCCGCAGTATTATATGCACTTTCGGTCGATCACGACTTCGCGAAGTTGAATGAGAAGAACGCGCGCGAGACGGGCGACGGCGCCGTCAGCCGGATCTCGTACAGCGGCTCGCCGCTCACCGGATCGGGGAAGCGGCGGCCGAGCTCCAGGACCTCGGCTTCCAGGCCGCCTTCCCAGGTGAAGTCCACGTCGCCCAGGCGCAGCCCGCCGGGCATGTACTGCGGCTGCTGTGCCGATATGAAGCGAAACGCGACGGTCGAGGGCTCGGCCAGGTCGAAGGCGTCCACGAGGCGAAGGGTGACATCCGGACGCTGAATGATGGCCGTGCGCTGACAGGAATGGGCCACCCCGGCCGGCCACGCCTGCGTGAGCTCGACGGACATGGTGTCGCGATCCTGGCGAAGGTCAAAGTCCGCTTCGCAGGCGAGGTCGGGCCTGTCCTGCTGGCGCCGCCCGCCGATCGACGGCAGACTGCATGCGTCGCCCGCCTCGACCAGCACGGGCTTTCTCCCTGAGAACAGCGCGATGCCGCCTGCGTTGGCGCAGTCGCCGCCTGTGTGCATGGCAAAGGTCATGCCGCTGAAGCGGGACACCATCACGCGGTTGCGGGGCGTCGCGGCGCGCTTGATGCGGGGCGGCTTCCCCTCGGCCGCATCGAGCATCTGCCGGCAGGATTGGGCCAACAGCCGACCGGTGACGCTGCAGGACGGGACGGGCTTTGACCGCTCCAGGGATGCGCCGAGGGCGGTCAGCGCGTCGTCGTTGGCACACAGACCGATGCGGAACAGGTCCTCGCCGGACAGCCGTGGCAGCATCGAGCCGCCGGCGGGATCGACGAAGCATTCGCCCTCCAGCCACGGATACAGCAGCTGATCCAGCCAGTCGGGCGTCGGATAGGTGGGCGTCAGGTCGAGCGAATCGCGCGTGATCCTGCGCAGCAGCACCGAGAGGTCGGTGATCGCGGCGGTGTCCGCGGCGGCGTCCTCGAGCGCCTCCACCCGCTGGGAGCGGACGTCGATGGCCTGGTCGATGAGGCGCAGCAGCAGCTTCAGAAGAGAGGCGCGCCGCTGTTCGACGGTCTCCAGCAGCATCGCCGCCATCAGAAGGTCAGAGAGGATCGCCAGCGGACGCCTGCCGCGGGCGCGCATGAAGGGATAATCCTCGTGCGCGAGCAACGGCGAGAACACGCGGCGCCGGACCTCGTACAGCAGCTTGCCGGACACCCGGCTGGTGAGCCGGTCGCCGAAGGCCCTTGCCGTCCAGCCCAGCAGCACCGCGGTCTCCGCGCACTGATAGTCGATCTCGGGGTGCGCGTCGTCATCGAAGGGCGCGGTGCCGGGGTTCTCCGACCAGCAGGATTCCTCGCAGATCATGCAGATGAGGTCGACCGCGCGGCGCAACAGGTCGTCGTCCGGTTCGGCGGTCAAAAGCACCTCCAGCGACTGTCTGCGGGCGCGCTGCAGCGTCAGATAGCGGCCCGGGTCCTTCAGCCGCTCGGAGAGCGGCATCTCGGGAAGCTCCCGGTTCATGGCGCGCTGGAAGTCGGCCTCCTGGAGCGGGCGCTGGCCACACAGAGCGCGGGGCGACGGCACGGATTCCGGGCGCCCCAGGGAAGTCAGGATCGGATAGCCGCGGTAAAACACGATGATGCGCCTCCCTTATCCGATTGAGAGAACGGGTGCGACGGCAATGCGGGCCGTTACCGGTAATGGGCGCGCTCGCCGCCGATCAGCATGGGACGCGTGCGCGCGGCGGACACGACGGCGCTGCCGATGCGGTCGATGCCCAGGCGCACCGGAACGGCCACGCGCCGAAGGTGCATGCCGATCAGGGTGAGCCCGATGTCCAGCCCCGCGTCGGCGGAGACGGACAGCACGGCGACGGGATCTGTCATCGCGCGCCAGGCGCTGGTCGCCAGCGAGCCGCCGGCCTTGGGCTGGGGGACCACACACACGATCTCAAGGCCCCTGGCCTCGGCGGCAGCGCGCTCCATCACGAGCGCGCGGTTCAGGTGTTCGCAGCATTGGAACGCGACGTCGAAGCCCTTTTCGCGGGACAGGTCGAGCGCCGCGCGGGAGACCGCCTCGCCGAGTTCATAAGTCGAATCGTGGCCGATCGTGCCGCCGGCGATCTCCGAAGAGCTCGCGCCGATCACCAGCAGTCTGACGGGATCGAGTCCCTCCCGGTCCGCGCCGAGCAGCGCCCTGATGGCCGTTTGCGTCTGTTCATAGATGAGTTCCGCTTGCATATGTGCCTCCTGTAACTAGTGTATATGGCCGGATGGCCCGTCAGTCCCTGCCGTGCATGAACGCATATGTGCCGACCGACACCGCCACGGCGAGGTTCAGAGAGTCGATCTCGTCGGACTGCGGGATGAACACGCTCTGTCCGAGTTCTGCAAAGCGCGGCGGCAGGCCGGACTGCTCGTTGCCGAACACCAGCGAGAACGGCGGCACGGCGGCACGGGCGACCTCGTTCAGCGCTCTGGCGCCGTCCAGCATGAAGGGATAGAGGCGTCGCCCGGGAAACTCGGTCATATAAGCGTCGAAGTCCTCGTAGACTCTGACGCGCAGCTTGAAGAACGCGCCCATGGAAGCCCTGAGCACGTGGGGATCGAATACATCCACGCAGGGCTTGACCACGGCGACATCCCGCACGCCGAAGCCCAGAAGCGACCGCATCGCGGTGCCGGCGTTGCCGCCGTCGGAGATCTGACACAGCACCGCGTGGCTGAGAGACGGATCCAGCGTGCATTCGTATTTATTGAAGACGAGGCCGGCGAAGCAGTTGTCCTTTTTCGATTCGCGGCGCAGCACCCGCTCCGCCAGCTCCTCGCGCACCCCAAGCTCGGCGCAGCGCCTGCGCAGCTTGACCACGCCGTCGTTTTCGAGCCCCTGCGGATGCAAAAGCAGGCGGCTGGCGCATTCGGGACGCGCTTCCAGCAGCATGAGCGCCGGGAACACGCCCAGCTGATAGCTGTAGGGCAGCTTACGGGAATAGGGTTCAAGCTTTGGCATGGCGTACCTCTTCAAGTGGTTTTGTGACGTCGGTCAGTCGTTGTACCGCAGCCATCCCCTCAGATAGTCTCTCAGCGCCCTGGAGTGGGTCTCGGTGGGGAAGTGGCCGGCGGAGGCGATGCGATGGGTCTCCGCTTCGCCCAGAAGCGCCTTCACCTGTGAAAGGCGCGTCTCGTCCATCAGCGGGTCGCGGCCGCCCAGGATGGCCATCGTCGGGCAGAAGCCCATGCCGGTCGCGGGCGGTTTGGCAGAGAACCTGAGCATCTGCGCGAACGTCGACGCCATGCCGGGGCGCAGCAGCGGGCGCCGCATGCGGTCCACGATGTAGTCGTCCATCGGGTAGCCGGCGTAGTGCTCCACCATGCGATGGAAGCGGACCGGATCGGGCACATTGGCATCATACCAGCGCAGGGGGTCGCCCCGCAGCCCGGTCAGCGTGAAGGTGGGGCAGATGTGGATCTGCGATTTGACGCTGTCCGGATACATCGAGGCCATGCGCAGGATCGTCGCACAGGCGGAGCCGTGCCCGGCCAGGTGCCAAAGGGACATCGGTGCTCCTGCCGCTTCGTCCAGCGCGTCAAGCACGCCCCAGAGCATGTTGGCCCGGACGGAGGCCCCCTGCGGCCCGCCGGGATCGCTCTGGCCGAAGCCCGGCAGGTCCGCCACGACCAGCAGACAGTCCATGTCCTGGAGCTCGGGTACGAGCTTTCGCCAGTGGAACGTGTTGATCAGCGGCGAGGACAGCATCAGTATGCGGTTTTTGACGGGGTTTTCGGGGCGGACGACGTTGAAATGCAGCCGCAGTCCCGAAAAGGAAAGATACCGGCTCTCCTCGTTCAAGCGCGACCGACCTCCATTCCCCCGACGCAGCGGATGGCAGGGATCATCCCAAACAATCCCAATATATTTTAACATATCGCTCGGGTTTTGGCAACAAAACCAGGCGGGCGGGCGCAGAATCTTCACGGTAATAAGCACGTAAACTGTCTTGTATGCGCCGTTGATCTATGCTATATTATAAATTGCGGCAGCCATGCGGCTTTGTTGGGCTGCCGATCGGAGGGATTGACATGCCGATCTACGATTTCAAATGCAAGGAATGCGGACACCGCTTCGAGCTGTTCACGTCGATCTCCCGGCGCGATGCCGCGACCTGCCCCAAGTGCGGCGGCGCGGTCGAGCGGGTATATGAGGGCAAGTGGTCCATGTGCCTGAGCTCCGCGGGTGCGTCCGGCGGCTGCAGCTGCGGCGGCAACTGCCAGGGCTGCGGCGGATGCGGCGGGCGCTGACCGGAGTCCCGGGTCTATATATTGAAGGGAGCCGTACGGCAACATCATGAAGGAAAAACTGCGTATCATCGGCGGCAACCGCCTGGAGGGCGAGGTCGCGGTCTCCGGAGGCAAGACTGCCGCGGTGGCCATCATCCCCGCTGCACTGCTGGCGGATGCGCCGTCTGAGATCGAGAACGTACCGGATATCAACGATGTGCACGTGTTGATCGAGATGCTGCGCTATCTGGGCGCGGAAGTCGAATTCAACGACAACGTGCTGCGCATCGATCCGCGCCAGGTGGACAAGTACGATCCGCCCTATGAACTGGCCGGCCGCATGCGCGCGTCCTATTACCTGGCGCCGGTGCTGCTGGGCGTGTTCAAGCGCGCGGAAGTGCCGCTGCCGGGCGGCTGCGACCTGGGCGCGCGGCCGATCGACCAGACCATCAAGGGCATGGAGGCGCTTGGCGCCACCGTTTCCACGAAGGGCGGCGTGCTGATGGTGGAAGCCGACGAGTTGATCGGCGGCGACATCTTTCTGGACATGCCCTCCGTCGGCGCGACGGTCAACTCCATGCTGGCGGCTGTGTCCGCGTCCGGTTCCACCTGCATCCACAACGCGGCAAAGGAGCCGCACATCGTCGACCTGGCCAACTTCCTGTCGGCCATGGGCGCCTCCGTCAAGGGCGCGGGCACGGATGTCATCCGCATCCGCGGCGGGCGGCATCTGCACGGCGCCAACTATACCGTCGTGCCCGACCAGATCGAGACCGGCACGCTGATGATCGCGGCGGCAGCCACCGGCGGAGACGTTGTGATAACGGACGCCATCCCCACCCATATGGAGGCGCTGTCGGCCAAGCTTCTCGAGATGGGTGTGCACGTCACCTCCGAGGACGACCGCATCCGCGTGCGCTCCAATCAGAATTTCCGCGCCGTCAATGTGAAGACCCAGGGTTATCCCGGCTTCCCGACCGATCTTCAGCAGCCGCTCTCGGCGCTGCTCTCGGTGGCGAACGGCACGAGCATCGTCACGGAGACCATCTTTGAGTCCCGCTTCCGCTACCTGGACGAGCTGCGCAAGATGGGCGCGAACGCGCGCGTCATCGAGACCACGGCCATCATCACCGGCGTGGACAAGCTGGTGGGCGCCAGAGTGTCTGCCACGGACCTTCGCGCCGGCGCGGCGCTGGTGATCGCGGCCCTGATGGCCGACGGCGTCACCGAGATCTCCGGCGTGGGCCACCTGCTGCGCGGTTACGAGCATATCGATCAGAAGCTTCGCTCGCTCGGCGCGATGATCGAGCACATCCGCCTGGAGGACTGAACGGGGCCCTGTGCGCGGAATATAACATAAACAGCCCCTGAACAGCGCGATTTTTCCGAAAAATCAGGTTGTATTCTTCCGGGAAACGTGTTATAATAAGACGTAGTTTGGGAAATGACGCATTTCCCGATTTGCCGGGCCCATCCGGGTCGCGGCAGGCCGTCCGGCATTCGCTGGAAGCCGGCGGGCCATCGCAGGGAGCTGATTTGAAGAAACTGAGCTGCCGCCGATATTCGGCGGCGTGTTTTTGGAGGGATACCGCCTTCCGCAAAATCGTCTGGAGGAGTTCAATGCCAGAGCGTTCGATGCCGGTCAGGGAAGCCAGGGAAATCGCAGAGAAGATCGCACAGGAAATGCAGGTCGAGCTGGTCGATGTGGAGCTCGTCAAAGAGCCGGCCGGTCATTTCCTGCGCTTTTATGTTGACAGGCCGGACGGCATCGCCCTCAACGACCTGGAGGCCTTCCACCGCAGGATCCTGCCGCTGGTCGAGCGGGTGGCGTACGACTACATGGAAGTATCCTCGCCCGGTGCGGACCGGCCGCTCAAGACCGAAAGGGATTTCGAAAAGGCCCAGGGCACGCAGGTGACGCTCAAGACCTACCGGCCGGTGAACGGCGGCAAGGAATTCACGGGCACCCTCATCGGGCTTAGGGGCGATGAGATCGCGATCGAAGACGCGTCCGGCGCGGAGATGACGTTCCCCCGCAAGGCGGTGGCCGTGATCAGGCCGCTCATCGAATTCGACGAGGAGGACCTGCGGGACGATGTCCCCGTATTGTGAGTCCCCGATCCATACTTTATTAGGAGGAAGACCCAATGGCAAACGGCGGAATTGATTCTCACGAGTTTTTCACCGCGTTGGACGATCTGAGCAAGGAGCGCAGGATCGATAAGCAGCGGCTGTTCAACGCCATAGAGCTGGCGCTGATATCCGCATATAAAAAGAACTTCGGCAAGAACGCCAATGTGCGCGCTTCCATCGATCCTGAAAAGGGCGAGGTCGAGGTGCTTTCCCGCAAGAGCGTCGTCGAGACGGTCGTGGATCCCCAGACGGAGATGTCCCTGGAGGAGGCCCGCGCCATCCAGCCCCGCTACGAGGTGGGCGACCTGGTCGAGGTGCAGGTGACGCCCAAGGATTTCGGCCGCATCGCGGCGCAGACCGCCAAACAGGTGGTCGTGCAGCATCTGCGCGAGGCGGAGCGCGGCGTGATCTACGAGGAGTACAGCCAGAAGGAGAACGAGATCCTCACGGCCATCGTGCAGCGCATCGAGAACAAACAGGTGTATGTGGAACTGGGCCGGACGGAGGGCCTGCTCGATGTCAGTCAGCAGATGCCCACCGAGGAGCTCAGCATCAACGATCGCATCAAGGTGTACGTGCTGGAGGTCTCCCGCACCGGAAAGGGCCCGCAGGTCATCGTCTCCCGGACGAATCCCGGACTGGTGAAGCGCCTGTTCGAGCTCGAGGTGCCTGAGATCGTCACCGGCGTCGTGCAGATCAAGTCCATCGCGCGCGAGGCCGGCTTCCGGACCAAGATGGCCGTCGTGTCCACCGATCCCATGATCGACGCCGTCGGCTCCTGCGTGGGCCCGAGGGGCATGCGCGTGGAGAACGTGGTCAACGAGCTCAAGACCGAGAAGATCGACATCGTCAAGTGGTCCGCCGATCCCGCGGAGTACATCGCCAATGCGCTCAATCCCGCCCGAGTGATCAACGTGTTCGTCTCCGACGTGGAGCGGTCCGCCGCGGTGGTCGTGCCGGACAACCAGCTGTCTCTGGCCATCGGCAAGGAGGGCCAGAACGCCCGATTGGCGGCCAAGCTCACCGGTTGGAAGATCGACATCAAGAGCCAGAGCCAGGTGGAAGCGGACATGGCTGCCGCCACGGCAGCCGTCGAGGAGGAAGCCTGATGCCAGCAAAACCGCGCAAGATACCGATGCGCATGTGCGTGGGCTGTCGGGAGATGCGACCCAAGGCGACGCTGTTGCGCGTGGTGAAGCCGGCTGACGGCGACGCGCACATCGATCGTACGGGCAGGGCTCAGGGCAGGGGCGCTTATGTATGCGAAAGCATCGACTGTCTGAAGAAGGCGCAGAAGAGCCGCGCATTGGAGCGTGCGCTGGAATGCAGCATCGACGGGGACGTGTTCGATCAGCTCAGGCAGCAGATCGCCCCGGAGGAGCCGACGTGAACGATCCGCTTCTGAACATGCTGGGGCTTTGCGCGCGGGCGCGCAGGCTCATCACCGGCGAAAAGGCAGTCGTGCAGGCGATCCGGGACGGAGGCTGTCACGTCGCCGTACTGGACGGTGCCGCGTCCGACAACGCGGTGAAGGCGCTGTCCCAGGCGTGCCGGACGCACGGTGTACCGCTGGTGCGGACCGCGCAGCTTCGGCTCGGGGACGCCATCGGGCATCCGGGAAGGATGGCCGCGGGCGTGACCGATGCGCAGATGGCCCGGCGGATCATCGAATTGAGCCAGGAGACCGGGCGGTAAGACCGCCCCGGAAGAGATAAATCGACCTACATTGCGGGACGATCCGGACGCTTCAGGTCCGCTGCGCGAGCGGCGGCAGAGCGGCCGTCGGATCGCCGACTGACACGGGGGTGCATTAAGGGAATGACCAAAGTCAGGGTTCAGGACGTAACCAAGGAATTGAGCGCGAATGCCGGCAGGATGCTGGAGAACGTGACGCGTATGCGCAAGCAGTCGCAGGACATGCTCAATTCTCTGCGAAGGATCACGGACGGCTTTATCCGCGAGGAGCGGGAGCGCCAGGAGCGCGAGGCCAAGGAGGAGCTGCAGCGGCAGTATGCTGCGAGCGCTTCCTTCATGACCGCTTACTCCAGCGAGCAGGTCCCTGAGATCCCGGCGGAGCCCGAGGTGAAGCCTCAGCCTGCAGCTGAAAGCAGGGCGGAGGCGCCGGTGTCCGACCAGCCCGCGCCTGTGGTACAGGAGCCTGAGAAGCGCCCCGCGCCTGTCAGGCCGGCGGCTCCCGCGCCGCGCGCGCCTCAGCCGGGGGTCGCGCCGCGTCAGCCCATACAGCGTCCGGCAGGCGGCTTCGGCCGAC
>JAFRMB010000098.1 GCA_017430945.1 Clostridia bacterium
CGGCCACACATCCAAGTAAAACCACTTCAGCAGGCGGCCCTCGGCCGCCTCTTTCCATTTTCGACAACGGAGGAGATGCGCGATGGCAAAGACCGCACAGGATGTCATACGGTTCGTTCAAGAGCATGACATAAAAATGGTAGATTTTAAGATGGTCGACATTCACGGAAATTACCGCCATGTGACCATCCCCGCACAGAACTTTACAGAGGACACCATGATCGACGGTATCGGTTTCGATGCCTCGAACTATGGCTATGCCGTGGTCGAAAAGAGCGACATGGTCTTTATCCCCGACCCCGACACCATGCAGATCGATCCCTTCTGCGACGTGCCGACCCTTTCGATGACGGGCAATGCCATGATCATCGACTATCCGAAAAATCGCCCGCTGGCGCAGTATCCGCGCAATATCGTATTGGCTGCCGAGCGGTACATGCGGGACAGCGGGATCGCCGATACCATGCTGATCCTGCCGGAATTCGAGTTCTATCTCTTCGATGACGTCGCATGGAAGGTGGCGCCCAACGAGATCCGTATGCGGCTCGATGCTGAGCAGGCCTATTGGAACAGCGATGTTAATACGAAGGGTGTGATCGTTCCGAAGCAGGGCCATTACCACATCGCCAAGCCCCTGGACCGCACTTTTGAGTGCCGGAGCGAAATGTGTTTGCTGATGGAAGAGGCCGGGATCCCGATCAAGTATCATCATCCCGAGGTCGGCGGATCGGGACAGTTCGAGATCGAACCAAAACTGGCGCCCATGTCCAAGATGGCGGACGATACGATGATGATCAAGTATATCATTCAGAACACCGCCCTAAAGCATGGCAAGAGCGCGACCTTTATGCCCAAGCCCGTATACGGGGAAGCCGGCAGCGGCATGCATGTGCATATGCTGCTCGTAAAGGACGGGGAGCCGGTTTTCTCCGATGATAACGGCTACTCTCACCTGAGCAAAGAAGCCCACTGGTTCATGGGTGGTCTCTTAAAGCATATTGCTTCGCTCTGCGCTATCACAAATCCTTCCACCAACTCGTTCAAGCGGCTGGTCCCGGGGTATGAGGCGCCGGTCACGATCGGGTATGCCACCAGCAACCGCAGCGCAGTCATCCGCATTCCGGCCTACGCCAAGACGCCGATGATGCGTCGCTTCGAGATCCGCAACCCCGACGCCACCTGCAATCCGTACTTCTGCTATGCGGCGCTGCTGATGGCCGGTCTTGATGGTATCGAAAACAAGATCGATCCTCACGAAAACGGTTGGGGACCTTATGACGTCAATCTGTATATGCTGCCGGAAGAGGAGAAGGCAAAGCTTCATCATCTGCCGACTTCACTGGATCTGGCGCTGGATGCGCTGGAAGCCGATCATGCGTATCTGACCAAAGGAGGCGTGTTCCCCGAAACGCTGGTGAAAAACTTCATTGCCGCCAAACGCCGGGAATGCACGGAAATGGCTGCCATTCCGCATCCGGCCGAGTTTGAGCGCTACTATAATGTATAAGCGCATAGACAGCAAAAACGCTCCCTGACCGGGAGCGTTTTGAATATGAATCGGAGACATCGGGGCGAGGAACAGGTCAGATGTCCAGCAGTTCGCTGTAGGCCTTCAGTGCACCGTCCGTATCGTGTGCCAACACTCGCTTGGCCAGCACTTTGCCCAACTGCACGCCCTCCTGGTCGAAGCTGTTCACGTTCCAGCAGAAGCCCTGGAACATCACCTTATTCTCAAAATGCGCCAGCA
>JAFRMB010000099.1 GCA_017430945.1 Clostridia bacterium
CCTTGTAAACATCCAAGGTTGTAACCACCTTTCAACGCCCCTTCCAATAGTGCTGTGACTATTGTAGGGCATATAGTCCGGTGGCTCAAATATTCGTTGGCATTTTACCCAAAGTGGCTCAAGTCCATTTTAGCATTCACATATTGAGATGATTAACCATGAAAACAGACACTTTGGGAGTGGAGGAAAGCATTTCTGGCACATAAGCATTCCATCAGTTTGCCCGATACCCCACCCTGCATTCCCGCTTCATTCCGTGTCATAACCTACCCATCCCCCCACTTTAACCAGCACAAATCCTATCTATTCTTGTGCCGGCCTTCTCAAGCACCATTCTGTATCAGCATCACCGTTCTTTGCCATTCGACTTCGCCGACCCGATACCGGGCCGGCGTTGCTTTCTTTATGTCTGAAAACGCCCTGTTTATGGAAACCGCTCAATAGTCCGCACCTGCCAATGAGCTCAGAATCATGAGATAATGTGTCCAACAAGTCGGATAGAATCTAAGCGAATCTAAAGGAATCCAGGCGAATCTATCCGACAGCAAGAGACACAGGGGGCAGAAGACAATGGGAGTACAGGCAATGAAGCATGCGGCGCTGCTGCAGGCATGGTCAGGACGGATTGCGGAGTGCCGTTTGAGTATTCCGCCCCAGAACGAGCACCGCGACCGGACGAATTGAGCAGCAAGACCGGCGGCGTTGAGCAGCGATTCCGCTGCCGTTGAGCACCCTGTATAATGAATATCAGCATCTGCGAAGCAGGTGCAATATTCATTAAGGAGGTCATGCATATGACCAACTACAGGGAGATACAGAGACAGTTGGAACAGCTGACGGAAATCTATTGCATCGGGCGGTGCTGCTGTGGTACAATGGCGCTGCATAGAGACCGGCCCGCACCTGACCGGCGACCGGGAAAGCACGATCAGAGAGGATGAATGAAGATGTCGTTCAGGCAAACAGGACTTTGCAGGCTGGTCATTCTGGTGCTGGCGGTGTGCATGCTGACAGGCGGCGTGTTCGCCGCGCTGGGCGAGCCGGAGATGACGGAGGAGCAGATAGACGAGGCATCGAACAAGGCCTACGAAGAGGCGATGCTCCAGGGAGAGACGCAGATCGCCTTTACGACCGTCGCGACCCTCGGCCAGTATCTTTCGGATCTCATGGTCTACGCATACGGGGAGATCCCGGCTTCAGAAACGGACTCCGTCAACGCGGCAGTGCAGCTGGTGGATGAGGTGATACGCCGGGCCGACCAGTGCTTCCGCTCCGAAGAAACCGGCGCCGCCGAGGAGAAGCTGGCCGGCTTCGACCAGGCGAAGGAAGCCTGGAAAGCCGCCGCTGAACAATTCGGCGCGGAAGGCGATAAGTTTGAAACCGGCCTGTTCCTGACAGACGACCGCGTGATCGATCCGGCCACCGACGCATTCGGATCGATCCCGGCTGAAGCCCAGCCGGTTTATCTGGAAAAGGCGGAAAATGTATACAGGGCGATCTGGCAGGCGCTGCGTCCGGCAGTGGCCGCCAAGGTCGGCGATGCGCTCGAAATCCCGGGCATTGCGAATCTCGTCGATAATGATGAGATTTCGGAGCTTGAGGATGCCGTCGTGGACATCATAGCAGACGTTAAGGATATGATGTCCAACCTGTCCGAAGGCTTCAATGTGGGAAGGTCCGAAGAACGCGCGAGAATCGAGCAGGTCGCATCCAGACTGAACTCCCTGGAGTCTGAGGTGAAGATCGTCATCAACGCCCTGGGCATTGATACGGTGACCAGACTGGTGGAAGACGGAGAGAATTGACTGGAACGGAATCGTGGCATTATGCCATACATCCCGGCCGCCTAGTGTCATGGGGACGGTGTTCTCTTGACACAAACGCATCATGTACGACCACCAAAATCCCAGGTCGAAAGGCCTGGGATACTTTTTTCCGTTGAAGTATCGCTTTCTCCATGGTATAATGATTCTACCGGATCAGCGGAGGAGTGAATTACATGAAGGCAGGAGAAATCCTGATAAACGGCATTTTCAACGGATCACGTCTATTGAAAGTTCCTTTCTTTCAGCGTTCATATGTTTGGGATGAGCCGCAATGGGAGCGATTTCTGCAAGATATGGAGCTGGTGACAAAAACCAAGCGCCAATACTTTCTCGGCCCGATAATACTTAAGGGTGATGAGACTCCGCCGACCTGGGCCTGCTATTCCGATTGCAAGACGGTTATCGACGGGCAGCAGCGTCTTACGACTTTGATGGTGTTTTTGAAGGTACTCTGCCTCAAGCAGGGTTGCAATGATCTGTTTGACCGTGATTTCCGTTTGGAGGATGGCAGCATTGCCCTCCGCCACGGGAAAAATGATGTGCTTGCCTTTAAAACGGTCATTGATCTGAAAGAGGCGAAGGAGATACCGAATATCCAGCCCGAATCGCAAATCATATCTGCATTCAACTACTTTATCCGAAATCTTGATCCCTCTACTGTGGATCGGATGATAATCAAAAAATGCGTTCAGTTCGTGTGCATCGATTTGCTGGAGGATGAGGACGAGCAGCAAGTCTTTGATACTATAAACTCGCAAGGCGTCCGCCTTACTACTGCCGAATTACTCAAGAACTATTTCTACCGTGAGGAGAACATCGCTGAGTATGAGCGGGATTGGGTCGGCGTATTTGAGAAAACGGTCGATGATCGGGTTTATTGGGATCAGGAACTCGAAACGGGTCGAATCAAGCGTTCGCTGATCGATATTTTCTTTGATGCCTACTTCCAGTTATTCATTCAGAATCGGAAGTACAGTGTGCCTGTGGAAAGAAAACTGGAGTTCTCCCGAATCGATCAGCTGGCGAAATCATATCAAGCTTTCATTCGTGATTTCTGTGGTGGCGATAAGAGTGTAATTCTGGGGCCGCTTGCAGATTACGCGCATTGCTTCACTCAAACATTCAGGCCGGAGATTTGCAATATGGGTCTGCCGCCAGCGCCGGGCACCGAGCGGATGAATGTGATTATCTTTGGATTGAAGACAACCACGCTGATTCCCTATGTGTTATATGTGGCGAAGAATGTTGTGGATGAGGCTGAAAAAGCCCGGATTTATGCCATCCTCGAAAGCTATATAATGAGAAGGATGGTTGTCCATGCTACGACGAAGAACTATAATCGGGTATTTGAATCGTTGATCCTCAATGAGGTGCTGGATGGAGATACATTGATTGCACGGCTAAGTAGGGATGCCGATGTGACGACGTATGTGCCGGATGACAATGAGCTTCTACAGGGATTCCGAGAAGCAAAGCTAATAAACCTGCAAACGCGCGGAATTCTCTACTTAATCGAAAGCGGCATACGTCCGGCGGATAGCGCTACTGCGTTGCTTGGATTCAATGCTTATAGCCCGGAGCATTTGATGCCGAAGAAATGGCGGAATAACTGGCAACCATGCGAAACGGAAGAACTGGCCCGGGCGCGGGATTCAAAGCTCCTTACCCTTGGCAATCTTGCGATTATCCCCCTGTCGCTCAACGCATCTATTCGTGATGCAGATTGGCAGACTAAGCTATCGGGGAAAGGTTCGAAGCCGGGGTTATCAATGTGTGCCGGAGGGCTTGCCACGGTTCACGATGTATTGAAAAGGGATTGCTGGAATGAGGAAGCTGTAGATGATAGGGCTTCGTGGCTGTTTCAGCAGGCGAAGGATTTGTGGACAATGTAAAGGGCATAAACGAAACGAGATTGCAAACGACAACCACACCCGGCATTAAATCGCCGGGAATGTGGTTGTCGTTCTTACTTGGTCGTGTATCCGTTCTGGGCCAGGAATCCGAGCAGGTAGGCGTTGTGCTGGCCGGTCAGGATGCCCTGTCGATCCAAGGTATAATCGCCGATAATGCAAGCGAAGGTGGATGCGGCCGGGTATTCCGGATATGCGCCGATGGCTTCCCCGATGGCGTTGGCCGGGGCCTTGCGGCCGCTGATCCAGTGACCGACCCATCGATCCTTTCAGTTCGACATGCAACGCAAGTGCCTTTTTATCGAAAATCAACTTGATTTTTGTGCTCATATGGTGTACCATACTAACATGATGAATCGATGAATCAAAAAGAGCGTTATGAGCAGAACAGTCATGAAACGGATCAAGATAACCCAACTGCTGTCACTGATTTGCTTTTGCCTGATCATTCTGATCTGGTGCCTTGCCTCGTATTCAGGCAGCGTCAGTGAGATCTTCCTGCCGACGCCGACCGCGGTGGTGAACAAAATTGCCTCTATGGCCAGGGAAGGCACCCTGTGGGCAAACTGCTGGGAATCCATTTCGCGCGTCATGATCGGGTGGTTTTGGTCGGTGGTCGTTGCCCTGCCAATGGGCATGCTCATGGCCAACTCGAAGAAATTCTCCGCATTCGTACAACCGATCATCGAGTTTGCGCGCTACCTCCCCGTCGTTGCGTTGGTCCCGCTGACGCTGTTATATCTGGGGATAGGAGAAAACCAGAAATACACCATCATCTTTCTGGGCACGTTCTTCCAACTGGTGCTGATGGTGTGCGACACGGTCTCCGGCGTGGACAGAAACATGATCAATGCTGCCCGCACATTGGGCGCTTCCAGGCTGCAGGTGTATCGCGCGGTCATACTCCCGGCATCGCTCCCGGGCTTGATGGACGACCTGCGCCTGACCATAGGTTGGGCATGGACCTATTTGGTGGTGGCGGAAATGGTCGCTGCAAACAATGGCCTGGGATATATGATCCTGAAATCCCAGCGTTACCTGGCGACGGATACCATATTTGCCGGGCTGATCCTGATCGGATTGATCGGCCTGATCACGGACTGGGTGTTCAGGATCCTCACACGTCTTGTCGCGCCGTGGTACGAACGCTTGGCGGATGGGAAGTGACACGCAATGGATAACGAAGTCAAGTTGCGCGTAGAAAACCTGAGCAAGGTCTTCGTCAACGGAAATCAAAAGATCCACGCCATCTCCGAGGTCGACCTGGAGATCAGGCGATCGGAATTTGTCATGATCGTCGGTCCTTCCGGCTGCGGGAAGACGACGCTGATCAACATCATCGGCGGTCTGGAAACGGCAAGTTCCGGCAGCGTATTACTGGATGGGAAACAGGTTTCCGGCCCCGGCGCCGATCGCGGCATGGTCTTTCAGGGGTACAGCCTTTTTCCCTGGCTGACGGTACAAAAGAATGTGGAGTTTGGCCTGAAAATGAAAAAACTGCCGGCGGATCGACGTCGGGAGATCGCCGGGAAATACATCGAGCTCGTCGGTCTGAAGGGATTTGAAAAAGCCCTGCCCAAGCAGCTCTCCGGCGGCATGAAACAGCGCGTGGCCATTGCGCGCACACTGGCGAATGAGCCTGAGATACTGCTGATGGATGAACCGTTCGGGGCGTTGGATGCCCAAACGCGCGTCGTCATGCAGGAGCTGCTGGCGGATATCAGCCGCAGGACCAACACCACCATACTGTTCATCACGCACGATATAGACGAAGCCGTGCTCCTGGGGGACAGGATCTATGTGATGAGCCGACGTCCGGGCAGGATCCGCGAAGTGCTGACCGTGGACCTTCCGGAGCCCCGCAGCCACCACAGCCTGGTGATGCCGGAGTTCCAGAAGATCAAGGCGCACATCATGGACATGCTATGGACAGAAAGCAGCGACGCGGCAATGGACAAGTGAACACAGAACCGCTCCGGACCGATCGACGCAAACATGCGGCAGAGACCGCTGTGAATAATGAAAGGACCTGATATCATGAAGAGCACAGTGAAGGTACTGGTGATCCTGTTGGTAATGCTGATGGCGACGACCGCCTGCGCGGAGGCACTTACGGATGTGAGCATGGCGTTCTGCACCTGGACAGGCTATGCGCCGATGTTTATTGCCCAGAGCAACGGATACTTTGAGGAAGCCGGCCTGAATATGGGCATCCAGGTGATCGAGGACGAATCGACTTACGCCGCGCTGATCACCACCGGCAACATCGATTTCCTTGCGACCGCACAGGACCCCAACATCAAAATGTTCGCCAATGGCGCGACAAGCCGCTATGTGCTCGCCATGGACGCGTCCTGCGGCGCGGATGGCCTGGTCGCCACGGCGGATATCCAGACGCTGGACGATCTTGCGGGAAAGTCCCTGGCGCTGGACAAGTCCGCATCCTCCTACTACTTCTTTCTGACGGCGCTGGAGAACGGCAGCAGTCTGTCCGAGGCGGATATCAATGTCGTGGACATGGGTGATACCACCGAAGCGGGCCTTGCCTTTATGAGCGGCTCGGTGGATGCGGCGATCATGTGGGAGCCGGAATTGTCGGAGGCACTGGAGATCGAAGGCGCACATGCATTGGTGACGAGTGCGGATTATCCGGAAACGATCATGGACTCTCTCGTCGTGAATGCCAGGTTTGCCGACGAGCATCCGGAGATCGTCGAAGCCGTTGCCGAGTGTTGGTATAAAGCGGTGGATTTCATGAACGAGAATCCGGACGAGGCATATGCCCTCATGGCAGCAGGTTTTGAGGAAGTGACCGCCGAAGATGTCGCTGCCGACAAGGAGGGGCTCGAGTTCTTCGGGCGCGAGGAAAACGCCGCGCTGAACGATCCTGCGACTGAACGGAGCATCTATGCCATCAGCCAGGATATGGCGGACTTCTGGATGGATAAGGGTGAGTGCGACACGAATGACATCTCCGAATTCTTCGCACTTGTAAAATAAGCGATCGGCCCCCTTTGCGGGCGTCCTTTGCACGCAATACCATCATTGAGCGGCGACAGGAAAAACGACCACGCCCGGCATCGCGCCGGGGATCGTGGTCGTTTTTCCTTACTGCGTCGTGTATCCGTCGCCGGCGAGGCACCGGAGCAGCTGATCGTCGTGCGGGCCAGTCAGTATGTCCCTGCGATCCAGGGTGCAGTCGCCGATGTTGCAGGCGAAGCTCGGGCTCGGTGCGGCCTGTCGATACATCATTTGGACCCAAGCTTACTCTTTTGAAATCATGTCATCCGTGTGATCGCGCAGACCATATGTATTGCGACCCGGCTGTTTGCCGGGGCGCGACATGCGGATCAAAACAGCTCAATTTCTTTGAGGCAAAGTCAGCGGCGACGAAGCGTATAAGTACCGACAGGTATCGGTGTTGTCCCGGCCTGGAGCTCCGCTGCGCTAAACTCCCCGCGGGACATCAACAGCCGGGCCCTGTCGGGCTATTGTGAGCGATACTCGTCAGGCATTTGGCAAACACCCCTGTCATTTGGTCAGTGCTCCAGGAAGGGCCTCGCTATCCTTTGGTTGAAGAATTCGATGAGCGGACCCATGAAGAAGGCCGTGATGATCGTTCCGATGCCCACCTCGCCCAGGATCCGCTGCAGCGAAAACCCGGCAAGCCTGCACAGCGCCACGCCGCCCAGCACACAGATGAAGTCCGTGATCACGCGGCAAACGGGGAACTTGATCCTGCTTTGCTTCTCCGACCAGATCAGCGCCAGCGCGTCGTAGGTGGATACGCCCATGTCCGCCGTAAAGTAAAACGCGGAGGCCAGGCACATGATCACGATGGCCACGGCCAGGAAAACCAGCCGCGCGGCCAGCGTGGGCTCCGGCAGCAGCCGCTGGACGCAGGACCGGGAAAACTGGGCGATGTAGCCCAGCAGGAACAGGTTGATCAGCGTCGCCAGGCCGATCTTCTTCCGGTCGAACATCAGCGCGAAGCACAAAAACACCAGGTTCACGATCACATAGAGCGTGCCGAAGCCGATGGGTATGACGGCGTCCAGGCCGCTCATCAGCGACTGGAATGGGTCTACGCCCAGCGCGGCATACTTGAACATGCCCACGCTGATGCCGCAGATCGCCACGCCCAGCGCGCTCATCAGGATGCGCCTGACCAACTGTTTGTTCATGGGGATGCCTCCGAATTCTTTGCGGAATACAGAACGGCATCTATTATAGCATCGTACAGGCAGGATGACAAGCGCGCAACATAGAATAAAGCGGCCCTGGGGCTGTGAAACACAGCATTGGAATGATGCTTGAGCTTCACAGCCCCATTATTTTTCGGCATGCTGAACAACATGTCAGATGGACCGATCCCGTGAGATCTCGATTCTCGGTTGACAGTTGCCCCTCTTATTGGTAAAATCATATACAGATCACAGGATGCTCTTTCCCGGTATACCAACAGAAGCCTAATGCGTTTTTACGATAACTTTAGCGGATCAGGCGCTTGCGCTGCGACTGATCCCGCTATCGGGAGGAATCTGAATGTTCATCAACCTGGTATCCGCGAATCCATTTTCTCCATTGGAACTGATCGTCAGGATCCTTGTTGCTGTAATGATCGGCTGCATCGTTGGAAGCGAGCGCGAGTATAAGAACCGTCCGGCGGGACTGCGCACATATGTGCTGGTCAGCCTTGGGGCCTGCACCATCGCTCTTATCGAATGCATCTTCATGAATGACGTGGAAAAACATGTCGGTATCCCGGTGACCATCAACTTCGGTCGCATGTCCGCGCAGGTCATAAGCGGGATCGGTTTTCTGGGCGCGGGTACGATTTTTATGTCGGAGCGAAAGATCGGCGGCCTCACCACGGCAGCCTCCCTGTGGAATATCGCATGTCTCGGTCTGGCGACAGGATATGGGTATTATTGGATGAGCATCATCGGTTGCGTGTTGGTTCTCGGTGTACTGCTGATGCTGCAAAAGATCATTCCCGTCAATTCGCTCAAGCGCGTCGAAGTTCGTTTTGTGAACCGGAAGGAGACCCTGGAATTCATCAATCTGTACTTTGAAGAGTGTGGCATCGTGGTTTTGAATCTGGATTTCCACATTGAATCAACGGCGTACAAAGACAGCAACGACAGGAATGTATACACCAATATCTACACGCTTCACCTGCCGCCCAAGGTGAACTATGTGGATGTCACCAACTATTTGGCTGCATATTCGAATATCCAGGTCGTCAGGGTCACGAATACCTGACGCCTGGGTGTCACATACCATCACAGATCAAACACGAATCGATTGCGGTTGAAGCTGGCGGCGGTCACGTGAGATTTGGCTTTGTGTCGCGACATGATGTTGGCCACGAAATAAGCCCTCAATCCCGTGATCTCCGTGTCCGCATCTGTCAGGTCGATGATCTCGCCGTCGTCCCAAATGTAATACTCCACTGCATTCTCTGTCACGCGCAGCCAGCACTCGGCGGACACATTTTTGCTCCCGTTCTTCTCCCGGATCAGCATCAGCGTTTCCTCGGCGGTCAGCTCCACGCGATTCGAGACGCGTTTTGAAACGCCGTTTTCCCGCAGGAAGCCGTCCGCTTCAAGAACGAAGGCCGTGATGGCTTCCGGCTTCAGTTCAAGGTTCTTTTCCATGACCTTGTCGTGCACTTCATCCAAATAATACGGGAAGCCCGCCATGCCGTATTTCTTCCGTATAACGGCAAAGAGCACCAGCGCCGCAAGGTACGGTGAAACGGCAAAGCCAATAAACAACCCGTCGATGCCGATGAGGAGCATCATCGGGATGACGGTCGCCAAGGGGCAGAACAGCTGGACCAGCAGCATCTCCAGCATGGCGACGCCCAGTTTTCCCATGTTCAGATAATAAGAATTGGCCAGCGCAAGCATCGAAAGCATCGGACACCCTATTGCGTAGATGCGCAGACTGCGGGCGCTCAGCATGGCCAGGTTCGGGTCGTCGATGTCGAAGATCACCGGGATCACATCGGCAAAGATCATCAACAGCGCGCTGAAGATGAGTCCAAAGACCAGGTTCACCCACATCGAATGCCGGGTCAGCCGCAACACGCCCTGGTTGTTCTGCGCGCCCCGATAGATCGGCAGGATGGGCCGCATGGCCTCTCCCGTGCCTTCGAACACACTGGTGATCTCGATGGCCGAACACAGGATCGTCAGCATGGGCAGATAGTATTCCCCGAATCGAATGATGACCACCTTGGTGATCAGGAAAAACAGCATGGGGAGAATGAAGAACATGGATGAATCGTTCCAGCTGATAAACAATATGCGCTTCATATCCGCCCAGCAGATGCGCAGACGCGGCCGCAGGCCATTGCGCTTATTGAACCAATGCAGGGCGAAGATCACCATGGCAACGAAGGTGCTGATCACCGTGCCGGCGCCGATGCCCGCAATGCCATAGCGCCGGCCGAGCCAGATGGATAAGCCGATGTTCAGCGCCGGCCGCGTGATGTCGGTCGTCATGCTGAGGAACTCGTCCCCGTCGATGGTGATCATGGTTTCGAGCAGATCGAATACCGGTGAGACCATGAGCTCGACCTTGAGAAACGTCATATAGGTCATGACGCACGAGCGCACCTCTCCGTGTATGCCCATGTAATCCAAATAGTAAGGAAGCAGCGCCGAAATGCCGATATACGTCAGAATGCCCGTGACAGCGCCCATGATCAAGCCCATGCCGAAGGTGCAGTCCGCATCCCGCTTCCTGAATTTGCCGATGTACTCTGAATAGAGCATGCCCGTGCCCACAGAGGAGAGGTTCTCCGTGAATACCGTGATCCCAAGGATCGGCGCGATCACGCTGAGAGCGGAAAGACCCGTCACGCCGATGATCTGGCCGGTGACCGTCGTATCTGTCAGGGACAACAGGATCCCGATGACCATTTCCAAGGAAGATGCGATCAAAATAGAGTCGAATTTGCGCACGCCCAGCGGTCGCTTTGCGGTCATACCGTTTTCATCTCCCGGTCCTCAATTTTGGGGAAAACCATGTCCATCCAATCCCTCGGAAGGCGCTTGTTGTGGATGATCAACAGCGCGAAGTTGACCACCAGCGTGGACATCTCAGCAAGCGGATACGCGATCCAGATGCCGATAACGCCCATGGACAGGCCCAGCACCAGGCAGTACACCGTGATAAAGCCAAATACCTCGATGAAATAGTTCAGATGTACGTGTCGCAGCAACTCCTGGACTTCGTATACGCTGGTAAAGATGTTGTTCGCAACGTAAAACGGCAGTCCGATACAGGTGCAGATGAGATAAAAGCAGGCGTGATGGGCGATCTCCGCCGTGTTCTCTCCATATTCCCCGATAAACAGGTCCACCATTTCGGGGTAGACGAAGGCCAGCACGATCGCGCCGACGATGGAGACGCTCAGGCAGGCGATCCAGGCACGCTTGAGCTCCTTGCGTATCCTCAGGGCGTCGCGGCTGCCGACGGCCATGCCGATCCGATCCACCAGCAGTACGCACATCCCCACGACCAGGGCCTCTGCGACGCCGCCGATGTCCTCCTTCAGTTCGAACACCGACATGAAGTAATAGGGAAAGCGGTGCATCACGAACAGATAGACGATGTATTCATACGCCGCGTAGTAAACATACTCCAGGCCGCCCGGCAGCCCGACAGAGAAGATGCGCAGGAAACGCCTGAACGAGAAATCCCCGGGGACAAATCTGAAGTACGTTGAATGCCGGTGCTTGTAGAACAGCATGAAGGCCACAGCGACCCAGTCGCCGATGATCCCGCAAAGCAGGTAACCGCGCATGGTCGGCCCGGTCAGCGTGACGGCTATCTGCCCCGCGATACTGAACGCGGTGTTCAGCAGCGTCGCATAGAGCACACAGCGGCGGGTCTTTCGCTCCATGTAGAGCAGCACGGCAAGCAGATAGTTCAACGCGCTTCCGGGCATGCCGACGGCAAAGGCAAAGATCGCAAACGCGCAGGGGTCCATCAGGCTTGCATGCTCATCCGCGCCGATCAGTTCGGCAATGGGATATCTCAACAGCGCCACGATCACCATCAGCACGAACAGGAACAGCATCTCTACGATCATGAGAGAAGTATAGTTCCTGGACGCTTCCTCCCGGTTGCCCTCGCCCAGGTCCTTTGCGCACACCGCCTGCGCGCCGATGGCAAATACCGCGACCGTCGCCGTGAGCAATGTGTCCACCGAGCCGGACAGGCCCAACACGGAGACTTCTTCCACCGATAGAAAGTGGGTGCAAAAATAGTCGTTGATCAGGCCGATGATCATCGGGAAGATGGCGATCAGAACGATTATGTACAACAGCGACTCTCGCACTTGGGAGCTTTCGCCCCTCGTTTTCAAAGCTTGTTCCACGTATTGCCTCCAGCCGGACCATTTATTCAACCAAGGCCACGGTAGCAATGATGTATTATACCACAAAAAGGACACATTTACAATGCTTTGGCAGACATGGCAGACGAAGGAAGAGGAAGGGCCGGTCCTTTCGTCTTGACGATAAGACGGTCGAGAACCCAGCGGGACGGTCTTTCGTGTTCGTTCAGATCGCGAGCGTCTCTCTGCTCTTGCCTGATCTGCTTGAATGTGTTATCATAAATACAAGAGGTGAGTGGAATGCCGGATCGCTATTATTCATACAGCGAATTCACCTTTGTGTGGGACGAAGATAAAAACACGAAGAACATCAAGAAGCACGGCATTTCATTTGCCATTGCCGCGCGGGTATTTGAGGACGAATTGCGGCTGGAATATCCCGATCCTGAACACAGCCAGGACGAGGAGCGTTGGCGTACCATTGGATTGGTACACGATGTGCTGACGGTGGTGTATTGCGACCGGGAAAACCGCGATACTGGCGACACCGACATTCGTATTATTTCAGCACGACTGGCAACGAACCTTGAGCGCAACGCATACAATAACAACATCATCGGTAGATATTGAAGCGAAGGGAGGTCGTTACCGTGGGAAAGGAAATCACCTTTAAGCTAAAACCCGGAACGGCGCTGACGGAAGCGGAGATCGCCATGATCGAAGCGGCGCGAAGCCTGCCTGTGGAGCAGGACGAAGATAACCCTGAGATCGATCCTGTGGCCACGCCTGAACAATACGCCGCCCTGATGCAGGCGGTTGCCAGACGCAATCAGCGAATAAGCCGGATGCAGCAGGAGATGGGATGATCCCATCCGTACATTGGGACCAGTTCAGTAGAGCACATCGTTCACATCGATGGGACGCTCCGATACCGTGCTCGGATCCCGGATCCGACTGACGGCCTTTGGGTCCATCGCCTCTCCGAGCGCCCGATGTACGGGAGTTAGCAGGGCGGAGGCGTACTGCGCAGAGGCGCGTCGCAAGCGGTTGCGCGGAAAGTTTGGAAACCCGAAGGGTTTAAATCCGGCGCAGCCGGGCCAGATCCGGATCATCGATCCGGATGCTGCGACGGAACGGCCACTGCGAAGTCGGACGAAGCAAGCCAAGCACTGCGGGACCACAGGTTCGGGTCCTGCTGCGACCGATCTCGGCCGAACCGAAAGGTCCGGTCCTTTTTATCCTCGAAGAACGCGATGTGCCCGTGTCTGCCTGCGGAGAAGGCCCGGACGATTCGGTGATGTAATATGAAAGATGGCACAGAGATCAAGATCGCCAAGGCGGTCCGGGAGGTATTCGACCGCCGCTACCGGCGAAAAAAAGTGACGAGTCTGACCGTATCCATGGTGATTGCCGTTCTGGGGATCACTTCTTTCCTTTATGGGCTGCGCCTGGAGTCGATCCGCACGATCTTTCGCTGGTTGACGGTGGATGGAACGCTGTTTACGACGTTTGGCGCGATCGCATTCATCGTCGTCAACCTCGTGGAGATGCTGAGAGATACGGAGCTGACACAGGTGACGGTATACTACATCCGCCTGTCCTCGGCGGTGGCGGAATCCATCATCTTTGCCGTCGTGCTGGTCAGCCAGCTTCCGGTCTTCACGGAACATCTTCCCCTCTTTGACCGGTATGATTCCTTCGTGATGCATGTGCTGGTCCCGCTGCTGGGTATTCTGTCCTTCCTGATCAACGATTCTCCCATCGGCAGGCTGAGACCCATGAAGCGCTGGCATGGCACCTGGTTCGTTAGCTGCTATGCGGTGATCATCCTGACGCTGATCGGCACGGGTCTGCTGCCGTCCGAAGCCATCCCCTATCCCTTCCTCAACTATCGGGATAACGGCTGGGGCGTGTTTTTCGCCGCGTTCGTGTTCGTCTATGGCTGCGGCTATCTGATGGCGTGGGCGATATCCGAGGGAAACCGCACGCTCTCGTGGCTGTGGTTCAAGGGGATCGTTCAAAGCATCAGAAAAGACGCGGGCAAGGAGGGATAGCCATGTTTTCAACGGGACATCTGTTGTGGATCGGCATTTCTGCGGCTTTGATCGTCACCGGGACGTTCGCGTGCTTTCGCATAAGGCCTGCGGAGGATCGTCTCCTGAAGATCTGCCTGGCCATAGGTCTCCTTTCGGAAGCGGTCAAGGTGTTCAGCGTCATTCGCATCCTGCCGATGGTGGATATCGCGGTGAACGGCGCGGCGTTGGATTATGTTTACGCCGGGCAGTATTCGCCGTACCTGGAGATGGCAGACCTGCCGCTGGAGCTTTGCTCGCTGCAGATTGCATTCATGGCTGTGATGCTGCGCATCAGAAAACCGGGATTGAAGTCCCACATGCGGGCGTTGGTGTTCATCACCGGCATGATCGGAGGCACGCTGGGCATCGTGCTGGCCGGGGTGACCGTGGACTATTCCACCGTGCGGGATTATTTCACCTCCCCGCGCATCTACCAGTATTTCCTGTATCATTCGATGGTCGTTACGCTCGGGCTTTACATGGGCTTCAGAGCGGACAGCGACGTATCTCTCCGCAGCTTCAAGGGAACGATTCTGGCGTTGTTGGCACTGGATGTGCCGACGTTTTACCTCAATTCCGTGTTCTCACAGCCGGTGTACATCGCCGGCAAACCGGAGGGTCTCCTCTACCGGACGAATTTCTTTTCCTCCTATGTCAATCCCCTGGGCCTCGTACTGACGGAGCGCTGGCAGTGGCTTGCGTACCTCGCCGTTCGACTGGTCCTCGCCGCGGCACTGATCGCCTTCCTGCTCCTGTTGGCAGGACGCAGTCATGCCAACCGAACGTCATGATCGACCACAAGCATTGCAGCTATAGCGGATGGATCCGAACGCCGTCGGCATCACTTCATGTCCCTTGCCGTCACTTCGACGCGGGGGGATCCGAAGATTCCACGTGTCGTATCCCATGCGAGGAGTCCGCTCGGATGACTCCCTCCGCCGACTCGGATCGATGTGAACGATCCGCCCGTCAGGCGCGGTAAATAAGAGATCTGTAGGACATTTCAGCCCTGCAGATCTCTGTCTCTATCGGATCGCCGTCCGGCATGATCCGCCCTGTCTTGCCGTTGCGATCCCGGAAGGGCCAAAGCAAACGCATCTCTGACCGGACACGACAGCCGGGTTCGCGGGACCGTCCGGCTCCTGCGTGCAGACGGGCGTCACGGGTCTGCGGAGATCCGCGCGGATGCCCCGGGCAGATCGATCTGTTTCACTCCGGGAAGCGCATTTACCGTTGCTTCTTCATGAGCGCTGCACCGGCGTTCCAGGCCTTGCCGACCTTTTCACCGGTCACATAGTAATCGTTCCGGAACTGATCGAACATGATGGCGTTCAGCTTTTCAGGATCGACTTTGCCGTCTTCGCTGAGGACCGCTTCCTCGGCCTTCACGTTGACGATCCTGCCGACGACGCCGTCCACGTAGTCGGTATGGAGGAACTCCAACAATTCGCATTCCATCGCCACCGGAAATTCCTCGATGATCGGCGCGTTGACCTTGTCGCTCCTGACGGCGTGATAGCCGGTACGCTCAAATTTGTCATCGATCCTGTTGCCGGAGGCGATGCCGAAGAAATCAGCCACATCCATGTGCGCTCTGTCGGCAAGCGCGACCGTAAAAGCACGGCTGGCTTTGATGTTGAGCCAGGTCCTCTTTCCTTCGCCGATGAAGAGGATGATCTTGTCATCATCGCAGATCTGTCCCCAGGCCACGTTCATGACGTTGACCTTTTCGTTCTCATCGTACGCGGCGACCATCAGCACCGGCATCGGATATACTGCCTGCACCAGTCCCAAATCTTTCTTCATCCCGGGATCTCCTTTCAAGGCAGGCACGATTGACTTCCTGTCCTGCCGACACTATAATTATAGTCAACATATGGGTTTCTTCAAGTACGCACATTCAGGTAATATGCTATCCCGGAGGTAAGTGTGATGGCTGCAGATTGTATCGTCGGACACAGGCTGGAGGACACCGGATTCAATTACACCATGTCTCTGATCCAGGGAAAATACAAGATGTTCATCCTCTATACGCTGGCCTGTTATGAGATCGTCCGCTTCAATGAAATGAAGAAATACATCGGGGAGATCTCCTACAAAACGCTGAGCAGCACCCTCAAACAGCTTGAAGCTGACGGTCTCATCCATCGGAAAGAGTATCCGCAGATCCCCCCGAAGGTGGAATACAGCCTGACAGAAAAAGGGAGATCGCTGATCCCCATCCTGGATGAGATGTGTGACTGGGGAGAAGCGCACAGAGAGTAATTGAACGGCTCGCCGGAAAACCATCGATCACCTGCGGGGCATCCATCCCCACAGATCATCCTTCCTATGGTCCGGGCGCTTTCCCGAAAACCGTTCGGGCCGGATCCCGAACCTGGGGATCGCTTCCTTCTCCCCCATCCACAGCAGGAGCTTTTTGTGCCCCTTTATCGGATGCGGAAAAGCCTGTCTTGCCAAATGCACGTCCATCCTCCGGATCTCTGTTTGGATCAGCCGGTATAGGCGTCCTCCGCCGAATTGGAAAAGTCCTGCTTTGCCAGCCATTCCCTTTCCTCGTCATTTTCCGGAATGTCGATGCGCTCGATCTTGAATATGACCGGCCTCGTTCCGTCGTTGCAGCAGGCGATCATGATCCGGTCATCATTCGTCCAGCCCTTCATGATCGATCCGCCCTGCAGGGCCGTGTAGACATATCGGCTGACGGCATCCCATGCCTCGCCGCAGAATCTGCCATCCATCAGGTGGTAGAAATCATCCTGCCGGGGCGTGCGCTTTAATACGAAGGTGTCGCCCACATTGAAGAACGGGCATGGGCCGGACCTGGGATCGGCCAGATACTGCTCCTGATAATCGGTAAAACACTTCTTTTCCAGAACGGTGATCCTGCATTCATGCCTCATATCGGTTCCTCCTTTGTATATCTCGTCTTATCATAAAAGATCGTTCCAACGACTGCCTGGCTATCGGCTCAATACCCCCTGCAATGCCTCCTCATTATGGATCGTAATGACCGCTGATGAATAGGCGATGATCCCCTGCTGCTCCAAACGCTTCAATTCCCTGTGCAGTGAGGGTCTGGATACATTCATCAGCATGGCCCATTTGGACACGGATCCGGGAATGGGGATCGCGTCGTTCCCTGTCTGGCGCATTTGCGTCAAAAGCCAGAAGGCCGCCTTTTGCGCGATCCCGCTGTAGGACAACAATTCAAGCCGCTGCTGTAGCATGTACGTCGCCGAGGCGATCTCCGTCGTGAAATTCTCCAGAATGCGGACATTCTGATGCATCAGCGAGAGCAGATCTTCTTTTTGGAACATCAGGACCGTCACCGGCTCCAGCGCGACGACATCACAGGGGTATCTTTGAGAGGTCGAAAATGATGCCGCCGGGCCGATCATCGTGCCCGGCCCGCGCGCGGACACATTGACCTGGCTTCCGTTGGGAAATGATTTCTGTGCCTCCACGCGTCCTTCCAGTATGATGCCGATCCTGGATGCCTGATCCATCAGATGAAAAATGATCTCCCCTTTTTCGTAGCATTGGATGTGGTGCATTGACGTCGCAAGGACGGCTCGGAGCTCGCTGGCAGGTATTCCATGAAACAATTTGCTTTTTTCAAGAACGGAATAATCCATAGCCCTCCCCCTTTCCTGTTGCACAATACCATTATAGCACAAAAAACCCAAAAGTATGTATCCCCAGATACATGCATCTGGTTAAATCCCGAGTATACTGATACCAGAAAAGCAAGGGAGGCGAGCGCGGTGATCCGGAAGATCATCCACATAGACGAGGAAAAATGCAACGGCTGCGGCCTGTGCGCCGAGGTCTGCCATGAAGGGGCCATCGATATCATCGATGGCAAGGCGAAGCTCATGCGGGAGGACTTCTGCGACGGCTTCGGCGATTGTCTGCCGAACTGTCCGACCGGAGCGATCACATTTGAAGAGCGCGAGGCACCGGCCTATGATGAAGCGGCGGTCAAAAGAGCGCGGGAGGTCAAGAAAATGGATGGAATGAAGAATGCTCAGCATGAGGGTGGATGCCCCGGATCGAGGATGATGCAGTTTGCGCGCGAGAAGCAGGAAAACGCACCGGTCAGCGCGGCAAAGCCAGTTTCCCGCCTGGGACAATGGCCCTGCCAGATCAAGTTGGTCCCGACGCTGGCCCCGTTTTTCGAAGGCGCAAAGCTGTTGATCGCAGCCGACTGTACGGCTTACGCCTACGCGAATATGCATGAGGATTTCATGCGGGGAAAGGTCACGATCATCGGCTGTCCGAAGCTGGACGCCGTGGATTACACGGACAAGCTGACCGAGATCATCCGAGATAATGACATCCTCAGCGTCACGATCGTCCGCATGGAGGTGCCCTGCTGCGGGGGCCTGCAGAGGGCGGCTGAAAACGCGCTCAGAAACAGCGGAAAATTCATCCCGTGGCAGGTCGTTACGATCTCCCGCGACGGCAGCATCCTGGACTGAGGAGGATACATCGTGGAGTGGAAAGACAAGATCGGCGCCTTTAAGCAGATCGACGTAAGAGGTATACAAGGCAATTTCTTCCCCGGTATCAAAAAACAGGCCATGCAGCTCCCTGTCGGCAACGGCCTGGAGATCATCCAGTCATTTGACCCAATCCCCCTGTATGAGGTGATGGAGGGGCTGGGCTTTGAACACTTCACTGAGCAAAATGGCGACGCCGAATACCATGCCTTCTTCTATCGAGCCGAGGTCAGGCAGGAGGAAAAGGACATTCCGATGCGTCCGGCGGCGCTGACCAATATGCCGCTGATCGATGAAAAGCTGGGAAGTATCGCGGTCAACTTCTGGGATCTGACCTGGAACGATGAGCATAGGCACCTACCCTATGAGACACGTTTGCTGCTCTCCCTCACCAACGCGGTCGGCGCAGGCCGGATGCGGCAGGCCACGCGGGAGCTGGTAAAGGCCTACATCCACGGTCTTGACAGTGCGGCGCTGGACGATGTGTTCGAGCTGCTGGCATGGAACCAGGGCATCGGCTATTTCAGCAGTGAGATCGGCCCCTCCACGCTGTTTGCCGCGTATAAGACCATCAAGCATATGGAGAAACAGGGCAAGGAGCGCGGCGAGATCTGCGAAACGCTCAAGGAACAGTTTGGTGAGAAGAATCCGGACGTGAAGGTGCAGTAGAGGCGGTTCGGTATGAAAGAAGCGGTCGAAAGGGCTCTGTGTCATCGACGAGAACGTGGGCAGCGTGCAGCATCCCGAGCAAAGTGAGCTCAAGGCTGTTCCGGCTCTGGTAAAATCTCTGATCGGTTAAAAGAAACGGACAGCCACACCCGGCATCATGCCGGGATCGTGGTTGTCGCTCTTTGTCGATCTGATATCCGTCCAGCTCGGGGCATCCGGGCGGGCATGCGTTGTTTGGGCCGGTCAGGATCCCCTGGCGATCCACGTTATAGCCGCCGATGCTGCGATCGGAGGCACGCGCGGCCGGCAGAACGGACATGCCCCGATGGCATTTCTCCAAAAGGGGCTGTTGCAGATCATGATGCTTCTGCAACAGCCCCTTCTGTTTTGCCTATGGGTGATACGATCCTTATCGATGCATCTGCCTCAGGCTTTATCGCTTTCAGACGGGTCGCCGCAGAACCGGCGGATGACCATCGGCCAGAGCGCGACCGCAAAGAAGACCATGAGGAACCGCGCGAGCAGATTGCCCCAGTGCTTCCCGAGGAGCAGAATGACCGTCGCCCCGGCGAAATAATACTTCCACCCGTAGAGGATCCCCAGACCGATGCCCACCAGCAGGGGCAGCAGCTTTGCCTCCTTCGGCACCCGGAAATGGATGTAATGCCGCTCCACGAAGCTCCCGATCAGCAGTCCGAGCGCCGCGCCGCAGGCCTTGAAGGAATCGTTCATCATCGACTTCGGATCCACCAGCAGGGTCCCATCGACGGCGCGCTTCTCCGGATAGTGTTTCAGCGTGATGTAGAACAGTGCGCCGATGACGAGCAGGATCCCGACGACGGTCATGATGTCCGCCCGCTTCTCGTTTCCATCCATCCATTTCATCAGCAGGCCGATCAGGAAGATCATGACGATCGCTTCCGTGATGCCGACGATCACGTCCTGCGGCGTGTGCACGCCCAGGAAATTGCGGGAAAAGCCGGTCAGCAGGATCAGGACGATGCACAGGACAGCCGCCCATCTTTTCTTCTCCCATGTCGCGACGGCCGCGGTGCCATAGGTCGTCCCGGCGCTCAGGGAATGTCCGCTGGGGAAGGAATAACCGGTCGCCGCCGTCTTCGAGTCCCCCGCCGGGACGATCCTGTCCGACCGGATCCAGGGGCGGTAGGCGCAGACCGTCAGCTTGATGATGCCGTTCAGCAGTTCACCGAACGTATGCGTGAGCATGAAGCGGTATCCCCACTTCCGGCTGAGTCCCCAGAAGATCAGGAACGGCAGGAACGGCATGATCTCCACTGCGAACTTGCTCAGTCCGTTGAAGATCTCATCGAAGACTCCCCCGGTGGCTGCGCGAAGATCCTGCAGCCACAGAAGATATTGCAGATCGATCGGCATGTTTTTTCCTCCCTTTTATTCAATAAGACAAGCGCTTGCAGCTTTAATGCCGCAGCGCGTTTACCGCACTTTGATCTACACAGCCATCCCGATCCGGTCCCCTTCAGGATCGGGCATTCTTCCGGGATCGCCGGAGGCGTGAAGCGGCGCAGGATCATGGGCGCGGCGCATTCGAAAGCCGGCAAACGCGATATGCCGAAGCGCCCGGGCGGTCCATCCCGCCACAGCGCCGAAGGGCTGTCGATCCGTCAGATCAGCTGATCCACAGACCTGTCTTTTCGCATCGTGCGGAAACATCGAACACAATAGGTCCGTCCGTCCCCGTGTGTTTCAGGGGCGGCGGACGGACGCGGCGCTCGCGCCGTAGGATCGCGCATAGCCGCCCTTGGTTGTCCCGTGCGCCTGGACGGGCGGCGCCGGCTGCCGCCGCGACCCCTCCCTGCGGCGCTGCCATGCCTCCCGCTCCGCGCGACGCTGGTTCGCCATGAACCGCACAGAGAAATAGATGGCCAGTATCGCCAGCACAAAGGTGATGACCTTGTGGAATTCGTTGGTCATAAAGCCAATGGGCTTGTTGACGCGGTCGATAAGAAAGAATACGATCAGCATGCCCGATATCACGATGGCTGTGTGGCAGAGCAGCTTGTTGATCGCGCGCTGCCAGTCGGAGCGTCTTGCGTGTTTGATCCGGTAAATCAGCTTGTTCATGCGTGTCGCCTCCATCAGGCATTCGGTTCCGTGATGCAGATGATGTCGCTGGTCCGGCGCCCGTTGTCATAGGGGTGGTTGACCCGCTCCCCCATGAAGGACATCTGAGACGTCTCCCCGCCGTCCAGGTTGTACGCCAGGCGGCAGCCCAGCCGCTGCGCCAGCTCCGCAGTGCCCTTGAGGGTCATGCCGTCCGAATAATGCTTCTGGCGGCCGTCGATGACGACGAACAGATAGTGCCCCGGCTCGATCATGCCGATGAAGGTGCGCGGGTCGTGTTTGGAGCGCCCATATCCGCCTTCAAAGGGCGCGCCGTCCTCATCGAGCAGATTGGGGCCGAAGCTGAAGGCCTGCCACGCGCCGTCTGTCATGGCCTGTGCGACGTCGAGATCGCTTTCGCCGTCGTACACCTTCATGTTGCCGTCGCGATAGAGGACGAGCACCGGCTCTCCCGGCTCGAACTCGTCCCGGTAGAGCACACCGTTCCGGATGACGATGCCCCTGCTGCCAAAGCTGTAGAAGTCGGAATTGATCGTCGCAACGGCGCCGGACCGGGCGGTGATGCTCATGAACGACTCCGTGACGGAGCGGCCGAACGTGTCCTTGGCAAAGTGCGTGCGCAGGCATTCGATGTTCCGGATATAGATGTCCTGGACGTAGTAGACCTCTTCATATTCGCCAAACGTGGCCTCTTGGCGGGAGAGGGTGATGTTGATATTGGCGCTTTGGTAGCTCGTGGGCGTCCGGACCACCTCGCCCGAGGTGAACTTGTCCGGAAAGCGGGCGCTGAAATCGCCGACCGCAGTCGGTGCCGCTGTGGGCTCCGGCACGGCGTCATCCCCGGGGGGAGCCGGCTGCGCGGCGGGTATGGACGTCGCGGCCGGCGCGGCGGGAACGGAATAATCCACCGCGCGGACCTTCCGCGGGATGACGTGGTCGAACAGGGCAAAGACCACGAGGCAGACGCCGATCAGCGCGATATCAATCAGCGCGATCAGCGCCGGCGGCATCTGCCTGGGCGGACGAGAATAAGGGGCGCGTTTGTTTTGCATGGTGATTGATACCTCTGTGTTCCGGAATAAAAAGGACCTCGACCATTCTATCACAATCTCAATGGACCTGCAAGTGGTTTGGGGTGTTACATTCGGGAGGTGGGATGCAAAGGTTATGTTCTAGATAACTAAAACCGGCAAACGCGCTGTTCCGGAGCGGTCGGACCGGGCCATCCCGCCACTGCGCGCCAAAGCGCTGTCATCCGTCAGATCAGCCGGCCGGCAGACCTGTCTTTTTCGCATCGTGCGGAAGTATCGAACACAAAAGGCCCGTCCCCATGTGTTCTGCAAAAAAACTTGACATGCCTTCCCACGTCGGAATATAATGAAAATGTTAAGTCGGAGGTATGCGGAGGCGGTCCTTTTGTAAAATCATTACAGAAGGAAGGCTCCCGTGTATTCTCTTGTGTCGCGACGATGCAGAAAGAGAGGGAGGACCCATGAAGAGGCTCGTGTATCTGGTTTTGTGCGCATTGGCGCTTGCTCTTGCGCTGCCCGCGGTGAGTGCGCTTGCCGAAGCGACTGAGGCAGATTTCGTGATCACACTGACGGCTGACGCCGCGACGGTGAACGCCGGCCAGAAAGTGACCCTGACCGCGGCATTCGCCGATCCGGAGACCGTCAACAAGACGGCGAAGAACGATACGATCATCTGGACGCTGACCGATGCGGACGGCAATAAAACCAAGGCCGCGTCGATCGGCAAGAACGGTGTCGTGACGACACAGAAGACCGTCAAGGAAAAGACGGTCGTGGTCGCGACCGCCACGGCAAAGGCCATGCAGAGCCAGACAGCCTCCGTCGAAATAACGATCGTGCCGCTGGTATCCAAGCTCACGGTCCTGGCGGATACGAGCATCCTTTACCTGCAGGACGGGTACGACACCGTTCGATTGAACGCAGGTATAGAACCTGCTGACGCATCCGGGGACGTCACCTGGAAATCTTCGAATGAAGATGTGGTGACCGTGGACGAAAACGGCCTGGCCACGGCGGTCTCCATGGGAACGGCGACGGTCACTGCGACAGCGACGGACGGCAGCAAGAAGAGCGGGAACGTCAAGCTCACGGTCGGCGTCCCCGTAGGCATGCTCGACAGCATCGATTTCAGCGGTTCGACAGGGAATTGCCTGAAGGCGGGAAAAGGAAGCATCACTTTTTCGGTGAAGGAATTCTTTGACGCGGAAGGAAATCCGATCACCCCGACCGACAAGAACATCACCTGGAGCATCCGGGTAGAGCCGGAGAGCGCGCAGCAGTTCATCGCTATCGATGAAAAAGGCAAGCTCACGGCTTCAGGGGAATGCCCGCCGGCTTCGGTAGAGGTGATCGCCGCGGCGGATGGCGCGCTGCCCGCAGGCTCGGCGACTTATAAATCGGAGCCCATACTGGTGGTGCCGGTATCCGCGGCGGACCCGGTCGAAACGGAGAGCATAGAAGATTTCTACGGAAAATGGAGCTTGTTCATGACGGTCGATGCCAAAGGGAAGGCTGACAGCGCGTACCCATGGCTGAAGAAGCACAAGCTGAATTCGATCGAATTCGAGATCGTGGAGCGCAACGGAAAGCCGTGCGCGATGGCCAGCTTGGATCATCTGCCCAACGGAGGATTGGACGTCTGTCTTAAAGACGGGGCGTTGTATAAAGACGAAGGGAACGGTGAAGGCGGAGAAAAGCGGTTCGAGCTGTGCGCCGACGGGACGATGATCCAGTATGCGGTGACATCGAATCTCGATCCCGATATCAGGTTGTATTGCGTTCGGACCAGCAGTGAGAAGCAGATCGTCGATACCCAAAGCGATGAGGCGGATGGGTCCGTCGTACTGCTGGGCGATCTGAGGACCAGAGACATCTACGGCAAGATCGTGGACGGCGGCCTGATCGCAGACAGGAAACTCGTGATGGTCAACGTCTGGGCGACATATTGTCAGCCCTGCATCAGGGAAATGGAAGGCCTGGGCAACCTCGGCCGTGAGCTGGAGGATCAGGGCGTCGCGATCGTAGGCGTCGTCATCGATTGCCAAAATTCAGGCCTCAGCACCAACGAGAAACAGCTGAAGGCCGCGCGGAAGATCGTCGAGTCGACCAAGGCGGACTACCCGCACCTGTTGCCTTCGCAAGCCATGTTCTCGGACTTCGTATACCAGATACAGTCCATCCCCACGACTTTCTTCGTGGATGGAAGCGGCCGTATGGTGGGCAAGGTCTACGTCGGTTCCCGCGAAGAAGCAGATTGGAGACAGATCATTTCGGACACCCTGGCGAATCCGGAACCGGTGCAGGCAGAGGCGACGGATAAGTCTGATCTGGAAGTGCTCCTGGAAGCCGTGACCGAAGAAACGGGCGGGATCCCGGATTCGATCGATGGACTTGCGGACCGGTACGACCTGGAGAAGATGAAAAAGATGTTCGATATCCAGCCTTTGGACATCCTGGATACGCTGACAGCAAACGGATCTTGCAGTTTCCCCTCGCTGGGCTGTGAATGGCCTTCCGGCTGGATCTACTATCGCGATGGAGAGGAATTCAAAAGCTTTGATTTCACTGAGGACAACATGCAGATCTCAGACGACCAGGTCACCATTACGCTGGATGAAGCCGCTGTGCAGGCCATTTCGGAAAGCCCGGATCGGGAGCTGTGCCTGTCGCCTGGTCCCGGGATCTATGTTCGCACAAACAGATACACGGATCCGGATGACAATGAAGTACACACTGGGTACTCGGTGAATGCTGAACAGTCCGGTGATGTGGACAATTGTGGATATGACTACATATTCTCCTGTCATGATGAGGGATACTGGACCATCGATCTGATCTTCTCCAAACGCGATGGTGGGGAGTACCTGGGCAGCTGGACCGCACTGTACGGTGAAGACGGCAAACTGGAAGATAAATCACACAGTGACTGACGGCCTGCCCCTGCACTCTGCGGTCGCGCGGTCTTGGTTGCGAAAAACCGGTGCGGACGGGATCCGTGTTGAACGCTGCTCGATATAAAGACGGTGTGCGGTGCGAGCCTCCGGCCTGCGGTTTTCATGCGTGCCGGTCAGATCCCTCTTCCTGACGGTCGGGAAGAGGGATCTGCTTATGCGGTCGATCGCGGCGCAAAAGCGTCCATCTGTCTGACCGTTACCGGCACATCGGGCTGCAGGGACCCCCGCGACGCTTGCCTGTTTTTCCATTAAGGGTTATAATGGAATCAGAGCATGACCGGCAGATGACATGATATTCAGCATATGCCCGTGGATCGACATGTTATCGGGAGGATGACATCTTGGAAGCGATGAGACGCATGGTTAAGCTGATCCGCACGAACTGGAGAACGCTCGTCTTCTTTGAGCTCCTGTTCAAGGGGATGGTGGCTGCGGGCTTCACGCTGCTGGTCAGTCTCTGTTTCAGATCGGTCATGGGCCTCATGGGCCTCACCTATCTTACCCGTGAAAGCGTCAGCGCATTTGTTCTGAACCCCATCACGCTGGTGCTGCTTCTGCTGTTGATGCTGCTGGCCGTCAGCTGCGCCATGATCGATATTTGCGCCGTGGTATATATACTGGATTGCTCAGCCAACGGATTTCGATGCCGCATGCGACAGGTGATCCGCTTTATCCTGTACAATGCGCCGCGGATATGGCGGCCGGAAAGCATCCCCCTCGCGGGGATCCTGCTCCTGCTTGCCCCCTTCCTGAGCCTGAGCATGATCTCCGGGCTGCTGGCGACCCTGTCCCTCCCGGAATTCATCCGGGAATCCTTTCGGCTCGACCCGCAGCTGTATCTGTTCGCGTTTCTTCTGATCCTCCTCCTTCCCCTCGTGCTCATGCGCCGGCTGTTCACCTTTCATTACTTCACGCTGGAAGGCTGTTCCTTCCGGGAAGCGTGGCGGCGCAGCGCCAACCTCGGCCGGCCGTTCAGGAGCTGTGGCACCCTCCTGCTGGCGCAGTTGGCTTTTGCCGGATCGATGGCGCTGGGACTGCTTGCGCTGGCGCTGGCCGCCTCGATCCTCGGCAGGGGTTTGAACCTCATCTTTCACCGTCCATGGCTCGTGGGCACGATGATCTGGTACTCGGTCGTGCTGTCGCTGGGCATCGTCTTTGCCTTTTCCATGCCGATCAGCTGCGGCTGTTTGAGTTATCTCTTCTATCAGCGCAAGCAGGCCGTCGCCGAAGACATCGTTCCCGCCTATTCGCCTGCGTTCCGGCTCGACCGCGTGCGTGAAAAGATGCTCAGAGCCCTGCGCATCGCCCTGACCGCCCTCGTGATCAGCAGCTTCCTCGTATTGGGATGGCTCATCAATACCGGCGCTCTGAACCCGCCCGTCGAGGATCTCCACACGCTGGAGATCACCGCCCACCGCGGGGCTTCCGCCTTTTATCCCGAGAACACCATGTCGGCCTTTCGCGGCGCTCTGGAACTCGGCGCGGATTGGGTCGAGCTGGATGTCCAGCAGACCCGGGATGGCCGGATCGTCGTGCTCCACGACTCCAATACCCGGCGGACCACCGGGGTCTATGGCAACGTATGGAACATGACCTATGAACAGATCTCGAAGCTGGATGCCGGCAGTTCTTTCAGCCGGGCATTCGCCGGTGAACCGATCCCTCTGCTTTCTGAGGTCGCGGAATTCGCCCGGGATACGGGATTGCGGCTGAACATCGAATTGAAGCCCACGGGACATGAAACGGACTTCGAGCAGGACGTCGTCGACATCATCCATGAATACGGCATCCAGGATCGCTGTGTCATCACCTCTCAGGTCTACAGCGTGCTTGAGCGGGTGAAGGCCTGCGATGAGAGCATCACGACGGTGTATGTCACCAGCCTTGCCTATGGCAGCATCCATCGCCTGGATAACGCGGATCATTTCAGTGTTCATTCCGCAAGCATCACGCCGCGGCTCGTGTCCCATGTCCACAACAACGGACACCAGATCTACGCCTGGACGGTGAATACCAGGGCGGGCATCGATCGGATGATCGAACGGAATGTTGACAACATCATCACGGACAATGTTTCGCTGGCGCGTCAATGCGTGATGGATCGCCGCTACAGCCCGCTGGTGAGCGAACTGGTCCAGACGCTGGAAGAAGCGGCTTCGGAAGATCCGTGAGGCGGAAGCGCTGAGCACGGCGGACGGTCCCCTGTGCTCCCCCCTTTCGCTCATCTGCGGCGCAACACCAGGATCGCGAAAGCCGGCCATCAAATGCCGGATCTGACGGTCGGCTTTCGCACAAGGCTCCCCGTTTCGATCCCGCTTATCGACGCGCCGCAGCCCGCGCCGTCATTCCCGCCCCGGGATGAGGACAATGCCTGTCGGGATGCGCAGCGGCTCCGCCGCGCCACCGGGCATGCCGAAGCTGCGCTGTCTGCAGGCCGTCGCCGCCAAGGTTAAGAATCCGGTTTATACCACAGGTTTATTTACAATCGGCGCGATCCGTGCTATAGTAGGAGCATAACAACAGGGCATCGCCCGGGAAGGAAAGAGACATGATCGCCGTTCGCTTCGCAGTGTCGTATAAAGAGCGCCCCGAATACCTGTCCAGCTATGTTGATCTGGATCGTCTTTTCGTGCGTTCATATAAGGCAAAGAAGCGTGGCCGCATGGTCTCGCAGTAGACCGGGATCATATGGGATCGTGAAGCCGCTTGCCTTGTATGGGCAGGCGGCTTTTACTTACATTATCAGGGAAGTGATGAAGATGTTGGAGATCAGGGGAAAGGTGAATACGGCGCTCTGCTTCGCACGGGTCATCGAGGATGAGGCCATCGAGCAGATCCGCAGGATGTGCGACTATGAATTCACGGCGGGCAGCCGTATCCGCATCATGCCGGATGTCCACGCCGGAAAGGGCTGCACCATCGGCACGACCATGACAGTCATCGACAAGGCTGTGCCCAATATCGTGGGTGTGGACATCGGCTGCGGCATGTACACGGTCGGTCTGGGCCGGATCGGGATCGACATGGAACGGATGGACGAGGCCGCGCATTTCATCCCTTCCGGCATGGATGTCTGGGAGGAGCGGCAGGAGCGCTTCGATCTGACGGATCTGCTCTGCTACCGAAGCCTGAAGGAAGCCAGGCGCCTGGAGCGCAGCCTCAGCACGCTGGGCGGCGGAAACCATTTCATAGAGATCGATCAGGCCGCCGACGGCGCGAAGTACCTGGTCATCCACTCCGGCTCCCGCAATCTGGGAAAGCAGGTGGCAGAGCACTACCAGCGCCTCGCCATCGAACTGAACCAGGGCAAGGAGGAATACCTCGCAAAGAGGGACGCTCTCATCGCCGAGTACAAGGCCGCGGGCCGACGCAGCGAGATCGAAGGCGCGCTGAAGGCGCTGAAGTGGGAAAGGCGCGAGGCGACCCTTCCGGATGACCTCTGCTTCGTATACGGCCGGTTCCTCGAGGACTACCTGCACGATGTGGAGATCTGCCAGCGCTTTGCCCGCCGAAGCCGCGAGAAGATGGCGGAGATCATCCTCGAACGGCTCGGGATCACCGCCGCGGATGCCTTCCACACCGTCCACAACTACATCGACACCGATGAGATGATCCTCCGGAAGGGCGCCATCGCCGCCCACGCGGGCGAGCGGGTGCTGATCCCCATCAACATGCGGGACGGCAGCGTCCTCGCCATCGGCAGAGGCAATCCCGACTGGAACTTCTCCGCGCCCCACGGAGCCGGGCGCATCATGTCGCGCACGGCGGCCAAGGAGCGCCTGGACATGGAAGAGTACCGCAGGGAGATGGCGGGCGTCTACACCACGTCCGTCAGCGAGGCCACCCTGGACGAAGCGCCCATGGCCTACAAGTCGCTTCACGACATCATCGATGTGATCCGCGAGAGCGTGGACGTCATCGAAGTCCTGAAGCCCATCTACAACTTCAAGGCGAGCTGAGCCGGTCCCATTCCGGCTCTGCGCCGGAACAGGAGCGTAAATGAAATGGATCGGATACCGGTCATCGACATGACCGCAACGGGGATCAACATCGCCCGCCTGCGGCTCGACGCGGGCATCACGGTGAAGGACCTCCAGGACATCTTCGGCTTCAACACCCCGCAGGCCATCTACACGTGGCAGCGGGGAACGGCCCTGCCGACGGTGGACAACCTCGTGGTGCTCGCAGCCGTGTTCGGGGTGCGGATCGACGACATCCTCGTCTTTCAGGGGGATGCCCGGCGTGCCCGGGTCCCCGCATGAATAAAACGCAGCTCTGGCGACAGAGCTGACGTGGCCCCTTTGTCTAATCGGTCAGGACGCAGGACTTTCAATCCTGAAGTGCCCGGTTCAAACCCGGCAGGGGTCACCATCGTATAGTTCCGTGGTGTAGTTGGCCAACATGCCTGTCTGTCACGCAGGAGATCGCGGGTTCGAATCCCGTCGGAACAGCCATCCGGCCCCTTCGTCAAATCGGTCAGGACGCAGGACTCTCAATCCTGAAATGCCGGGTTCAAATCCCGCAGGGGTCACCATGATGCGAATGCCCGTGTCCGCTCAAAAGGGACGGACTGCAGATCCGCCGGCTTCGGCCTTCGCTGGTTCGGATCCAAACGCTCCCGCCGGAGCACAGCGGGGAAGCCGTCAGGGGCGTGTCGGATCCTCCGGCTGCGCAGGACCGTCGGTATGCCTGCCTGAGGATCTCCGCCGTATACCTTGACAGCTTCCTCCGGGAAATGTGTCGCCTTTGTTCGACGCCTATAGAGAGCAAAAAATGCCGCCCATGCGGGCGGCAGTTTTCTGCGGATCGGGTGCGGCCCCGTTCCGCGCGGCACATACCGGTGCCGGCACCGGGGCGACTCAGCCCGGCCGCGTCTCGACGTGCCCCGGCCTTCAGACCAACCCCAGCTTCTCAAAGGCCCATGCCAAGCCGTCGTCCTCCACGGCGGGGCAGACGAGGGTGCTGATCTTCTTGAGGGCGGGACTTCCGTTTTCCATGCAGACGGAAGTGCCGACGGTCTGGATCATCTCCAGGTCGTTCATGCTGTCGCCGAAGCCAAGCGTATCGGCGATGTCGAAGCCGAACGCCTCCGCCAAGATGCGCACGCCCCGGCCCTTGTCGAAAGCGCGATGGATGATCTCGCCGTTCAAACAGTGGTGGGCGGCCACGTCCTGCACCACGAACTGATAGTCCCGCTCCAGCGCCGCGCGGGCCGGCTCGAGCTGCCCGGCGTCGGTGCACATGAAGACCACCTTATAGATCGGACGGCCGTCGTACTCGGCCATCGGGCGGATGTTCAGCTGCTCCGCCAGGGCCTTGCGCCAGCGCACCAGTTCGCTGTTGCCCTCTCCGGCCTGCGCCAGGAAATCCCCCAGATCCTCGTCGCCGAAGGTGGCGTCTTTTGCTTCGATGGTGCGGAACACGCCGCTTTCCTTCAGAAGCCTCAGGGCCGTGTCCCGGTCCTGGTTTGGCATCGGATGGTCGTAAAGCACGCGGTCGCCCGCGAAAACGCGGCCACCGCCGCAGGCCACCGCCCCGTCGAAGCCATAGGCCAGCACCGGAGCAAGCATGTCCGGGTTGCGCCCCGTGCACAGAAAGACCATGTGTCCCTTCGCCTGCGCGGCCCGAATGGCCCGCATGGCGCTCTCCGGGGGATGATTGCTGCCCGCCGGGGTCAGCGTACCGTCGATATCGAGAAAGATGCACTTCCTGTTCATGTGGAACCTCCGTAAGATCGCGGCCCTGCGTCCGCCCTGTACACAGATTATATACCACCTGGTCGCCCGGGTCAAGGACGGCGGCGGGGATCGCGACGGTTTTTCCGGTCCGGCAGCTGCCCCGGGCGGGGATCCCAAAGGGCTTTTCAGACCGTGCGGGCGGCACTTTTGTGTTGCATCGGCGCGGTCAGGGATGTATAATGTTTGATGTCATCGATCGACTCGAAAGGAGATGCCCATATGGATCTGATACCCAGCTTTTCCGTCGACCACACCTACATCGTCCCGGGCATATTCACCAGCCGGGTGGATACCGTCGGAGACGGCAAGATCACGACTTACGACATCAGGGTCACCCGGCCAAACAAGGAGCCCGCCATCGACGTCGCGGCCATGCACTCCCTGGAGCACCTCATCGCCACTTTCCTTCGAAACGACCCCGACTGGAAGGACGAGGTCATCTACTGGGGCCCCATGGGATGCCTGACGGGTTTTTACCTCATCCTCAAAGGCGACCGCCCCCCGCAGGCCGTCTGCGACCTGATCCTGAGGGCCTTCAGATCGGTGGAGGACGCCCGGAGCGTTCCCGGCGCCATGCCGGAGAACTGCGGCCATTACATCATGCACGATCTGGAGATGGCCAAATGGTATGCGGCGAGATTTGCGGACTACCTCGCCGCAAACGCCGGAAAGCCCGAGACGTTCGAGTACCCCAAAGCCGAGCGCTTCGTGACCGAGGACGGACGACACTTCTACGATTCGTAAAAGACCCGCATCCTTTCATCTGGGCCCACGGCGCCGCCGCATCAAAGGAACATCGGGGATGGGACCGCATCCATCCTTCCCCGGTGTCCTTTTTTTGTCCGCATTCGCGCGCCGCTACGCCCGGGAATGCGCGACGTGGGCCTGCAGGAAGCTGATCATGGACGCCACCGCGGGATCCAGGAGGCTCCTCGGGGTATAGGCGAGGCAGATCTCGCGCTGGCAGACGTCCTGCTCGAGCGGACGGATGGCCAGGCCGTGGCTGTAGATCTGCGGATAATCGCTGGTGATGAATATGGCCGCGCCGGCGCGGACCATCCCGAACATGGCCGTGTCGTCGTTGGCGTAGCTGTACACGACCGGTTTGAACCCGTATCGGTCGAAGATGCGGTCCAGCACCGCGTTGTAAGCCGCAGCGTTCGTGAAGGTCATCGGGCGGTCCTTCAGCTGGTCCGGGCGGATGCGCTCAAAGGCGGCGAGGGGGTCGTCATCGCGCATGACGACGACGAAGGGCAGGGTCGCGACGCACGTAAAGTTCACGTCGGCCGCCTCCGGGATGCGCGTACAGAAGGCGAGGTCGCACTCGTTGGCGCGCAGGGATCCGACCAGCGCCTCCGAGGTATCCACCCGCATGATGACCTTCGGGAAGCTGTGGCCCTCCATCCGGTAGGCGTCGAGGAAGGGAGAGAGCACCGATGTGACCGCGGGCGATACGCAGCCGATCACGGGCAGCCGGTGACTGCCGGAATACTGTCGCATGACCTCCCGCGCGGATGCGATCTGGTCCAGCGCCGGCTTGACGTGCTGATAGAACGTCTCCCCCGCCTCGGTGAGCGCTATCCCCCGCCCCGACCGCTCAAACAGCGTCACAGACAGTTCGCCCTCCAGCTGCGCGATGGACTTGCTCAGAGACGGCTGGGAAATATACAGCGCCTTCGCCGCCCGCCCGTAGTGCTGCACTTCCGCCAGCCGGCAATAGTAGATCAGTTGATTCAATGTCATGCGCGTTCACCTCACCGTCCAGTATACCACAAATCATAGCCTGAGGCTATCGGTTTTGAAAAAAGAGGTATTGGTCACGGGCGCGCTCCGTGGGGTATAATATTGGCAGCGACATGCGCGCGATGCGCTGAAAGAAAGGATGGAGAAAACATGAAGAAAACTCTGGTCCTCATTCTGGCCCTGGCGATGCTGTTCGGGTGCGCGAATGCATTTGCCATGACCGACGGCACCTATACCGGGACCGCCGACGGCCGCAACGGCCCGGTGACGGTCGAGGTGACCATTTCGGGCGATGCCATCGGGAAGATCGAGGTCGTCTCCCACGAGGAGACGTCGGGCATCGGCACCAACGCGACGGACACCCTGCCCGACGCGATCGTCGCATCCCAGTCCCTGGGCGTCGAGGCGGTGGCCGGTGCGACCGTCACCTCCGAGGCGATCCTGGCAGCGGTCGCGGACTGCGTCGCGCAGGCGGGCGGCGATGTGGACGCGCTGAAGGCGGTGGCCGTCGCCGAGAAGGTGCCCACGCAGGCCGAGACCATCGAGACCCAGCTTGTGGTCATCGGCGGCGGCGGCGCCGGCATGGCTGCGGCGATCCGCGCGCGCGAACTGGGCCTGGATGTGGTATTGGTCGAAAAGATGTCCTTCATGGGCGGCGCGATCTCGATCAGCGGCGGCAACCAGGTGGTCTCCGGTTCCCAGATGCAGAAGGATCTGGGCGTGACCGACGACAGCGTCGAGAGCATGGTGGAAGACTTCATGGCCAACGGCGCGAACCTGAACGTGCCTGAGCTGATCACGCTCTACGCGTCGAATGTCGGCCAGACCAGCGACTGGCTGCAGAGCATCGGCGTCACCTTCAACCTCGAGGGCGGCCTTCACAAGCTGGCGGAGTATTCGCACGATCGCGAGCTGGCTTACACCGGAAGCGGCGCGGGCGCGGCGGAGGCCATGCGCAACATCATCGCCGAAAACGGGACGAAGGTATTGCTGAATACCCGCGCCACCGAGCTGATCTCTGAGAACGGCGCCGTGATCGGCGTGACGGCCAATGACGACGAGACCGTGTACACCATCAAGGCGGATGCCGTGCTGCTGGCTACCGGCGGCTACGGATACAACAAAGACCTGCTCGAGGGCGACATGAAGAACGCCCTGTACTACGGCCCCGTCTCCTCGACCGGCGACGGCCTGTTGATGGCGACGGCGGAGGGGATCGACGCGGATACCCGCCTGCTGGAGTACGGCAAGCGCTATCCCAACGGCATCGAGGTGTCCGAGGGCATCGCGAAGTCGACCATCAACGGAAACATCCCCGCCTGGAAGATGAGCGCGATCCTGGTGAACCGGGAGGGCGCCCGCGTGGTCAACGAGAAGGCCAGCAACCGCACCATCCTCGAGACCGAACTGCAGCAGACCGGCCAGCAGCTCTTCCTGGTCATGGATCAGGCGACCTTCGACGTCTGGAAGGCCGCCGTCGGCTACGACGTCTCCGCTTACCTCGAGGCGAACGGCGCGGCCACACCGGTGTTCGCCCATGGCGATACCCTGGCCGAGGCGGCTGAGCACGCCGGCATCGATGCCGCCGCGCTCGAAGCCACCGTCGAGACCTACAACAGCTACGTCGAGGCCGGAGAGGACGCCGAATTCGGCCGCGGGGCGGATTACCTGACCGTGAAGATCGGCGACGGCCCCTATTACATCGTCGAGCAGAAGCCGCGCTTCGCGACCACGATGGGCGGCCTGGTGATCGACGAGGCGCTCGAGGTCATCAACAAGAGCGGAGAGGTCATCCCGGGCCTCTATGCCGCCGGTGAGGTCGTCGGCGGTGTCATGGGCGACGATTCTCCCTCCGGCGCGAACAACGGCTGGGCGGTGACGTCCGGCAAGCTGGCAGCCGAGAGCATCGCGGCCGCCATGGCCCTGGACGCGGCCGCGTAAGCCGCGTCCCGCGACAGGATCCCCCGCCTGGCTTCGCCGCCGGCATCCATCGTTTGATGCGTGCCGGCGGCGATCTTTTTTTAACATGCCCCGCCGGGCGCCCGCGGCGTGGGGCGCGGTCAGGGTCGGTGGCGTGGTCGGGCGCATGTGCGACGGATGTCCGCGGCGCGGGGCGCGGTCGATCTCCCCTGCCCCGCCGGTCCCTGAAGGCCTCTCCTCTGTCGTCATCAAAAGGACGGTTTACAACGCGGCCTCTGCGTAGTATGATGGAACACAGGGATCTGCGGCGCAGCGCAGGCGTATGCCATGAGCGCTCCGGATCCCGGCCGGAAAGAGAAAGGAAGTCTGTCATGTACCTGTGGGCCGTCGCGGCGTTTGCCGCCTATTTCGTCAAGGGGCTGTGCGGCTTTGCCAACACGCTGGTCTTCACGTCCATCCTGAGTTTCGGCGCATCGAACGCGAGCATCTCGCCCATCGATCTGCTGTTGGGCTATCCGACGAACCTCATCCTCACCTGGAAAAACCGCAGGAGCCTCGACCCGAAGGTCTGGCTTCCCCTGGCGGCCCTGGTGCTGGCCGGCAGCGTCCCCGGCGCGATCCTGCTGAAAAACGTGGACGCGCGCGCCATCAAACTCGTATTCGGCGCTGTGGTCGTTGCACTCGGAGCCGAGATGCTCACGCGGGAGCACGGCAAAAAGCGCGTCCGCTCGTCCAGGCCGGTGCTGGCGATCATCGGTGTGACGGCGGGCGTCATGTGCGGGCTGTTCGGCGTGGGAGCGCTGCTGGCCGCCTACGTCGGCCGCGCCACAGAGACCGGCAGCGCCTTCAAGGCGAACATCAGCGCGGTGTTCATCGTGGACAACACCTTCCGCATCGCACTCTACAGCGTGCTGGGACTGCTCACGCCGGATACGGTCAAAACCGTCCTCCTGCTCATGCCGTTCGGGCTGCTGGGGCTGTTCGCGGGCATCGGGTTCAGCGGGCGCATGAACGAAGGCACCACCCGCCGGGTCACCAGCGTCCTGCTGGTGCTGTCGGGCATTTCGCTGATCCTGAAAAACCTGTAAGCTGCGCGACGTCGGGGACAGGCCCTGTTGCCGGTTTTGTCGCGATCCGGCATGTGCGGCGGATATCGCGTGCGATGCCTGCCGCGCCGTGTCCCGCGATCGCGTCAGCCGGGACTCGATCCGGGAACGAGCGCCGGCGGCAGGGGCCGTCATCTGTGACGCGATCGGTCTTCGAAGGCTCGCCTTAGGAAATGGTTGCGCGGCGCCGGCGGGATATGGTATAATGCCGCCGCATAGATGAGGAGAGTGCGGTCGGTCGTCTGAGCTGCCTGCGGCAGGACGGACCGGCTTTGATCCGGCACTTCGAACAGAGAAAGGATACGAGCATGGCGTCATACCGGACAGCCTTCCAGGTCTATCTGGAAGAGGAGATCGATCGATACAAGGGCGTTTTTGTGCCTGTGAAGTCTGGTTTTTTAGAGCGCGTTTTCGTCAAAAAGGCATCCGTCAAAGCGCTGCATCCCAACCCGGAGGATGAATTCTGTGACCCGCACATCGGGCCAAACTATGAGATCATAACGGGCTACGAGCATGAGATCCTGACCGCAAAGAAGCTGTGCAGGTCCCAACTACTCAGGGAGCCGCTGATCGTCGAAAAGATCCGCCCGGACGGGTACATGCTGCTGAACGGACACCACCGCTGGGCTGCGGCCGTACGCATGACTATAGCGGAGGTGCCGATCAGGATCGTCAACCTGACGCACGCGAGCGACATCCAGAGAATGGTCGAAAACGCGAAGCACGACAAGCGCGTCACGCTGGATCTGGACGAAGTCGTATTCGTCTCCGAACAGGATGAGGCCGCAGAGAAGGCGCTGCCCTTTTTCGCCGGCAGGGTGTATAAGGAGCGTCTGCGCTGCGGCGTTCCCGCGCTGTTCCGCTATTTGAAGCTCAACGGATATGACATCTGGGTGTACACAGCCGGGTACTATTCGATGGAGTACATCCGGCATCTGTTCAAATGGTACGGCGTACGGATCGACAACATCGTGACGGGAACGTCCCGAAAGGGCAGACTGGACGCGGCTGACAGGAAGAGGCTGGAGGCCCTGGTCGCAAACCGGTACGCGTATACGATCCACCTGGACGCGGATTCGCTCGTGCGCATAGACAGCGGCACCCGGTCATACGAGGAGTTCCCGCTGACGGGAGACCCCCGGACGTGGTCGCAGCAGATCATGGAGATCATCGGAAGGTTTGAGACGCATGAAGGATAGAGCGCCCGATCAAAAGATGCGGATATCCTTTGACCTGGACGAGGTGTTGTTCGTATCGCCCGAGACCCACAAGACGGAGCCGGCTCTCGCGTTTCCTTTCAACAGGATCTATCGCGAGCGCCTTCGCCTGGGTACGCCGGAGCTGATCAACACCCTGCAGACCCTGGGTTATGAGGTTTGGATCTACACCTCCTCCTTTCGGTCGGAGACTTACATCCGCAGGCTGTTCCGGCGGTACGGGGTGCGTTTCGACGGTATCGTCAACGGGAACCGCCACCTTCGCGAGGTCCAGCGGGATCATAAAAACATCCTGCCTCAAAAGCTGCCCAACCACTATCGCATCTCACTTCATGTCGACGATGAAACGGTCATCTGCACCGTCGGCAGTCAATACGGCTTCCGGACCTATCAGTTGGACGCACAGGACGACGACTGGAAAGAAAAGATCATCGCCCGCGCAAATGAGATCAAAAAGCTGATCGCATATGAACAGGGATGAATGGCGCGGCGGTTCTGTGATCCCCCCTGCCCTGATGCCGTCGCGGTAGATTTGACCTGCGCACGGGTGTCGCCCGACGGTTCGCGTCCCTTCATGCGCAATGCCGGGCGGGCCGGGGAAACGGCCGGGTCCCCGCCCTTGCCGCGGCACGTTTATTGTCATCCGCCGGGCGGCATGTTATGATGCACGCGGCGGATCGAAGGAACGATATTTGTGAAGGAGCGCAGACGATGGAACTCGTGAAACTGCCGCACGCGCTGACGGTCTGTAAAGTCGCGAACGTATCCGACATCGACCTGACAGCCGGATTCTTTTTCATCGGAAAGACCGACGAGGAGCTTTCGCTGGTGTGCAGGACCGAAGACGTCCCGCCCAACACGACCGAACGCGACGACGGATGGAAGGCTTTTCGGATCCGGGGCGTGCTTGACTTCTCCCTGATCGGGATCCTGTCAAAGCTGTCCGGCATCCTCGCGGACAACGGGATCGGCATCTTTGCCGTGTCGACATACAACACGGATTACATCCTCGTGAAGGCGGAAAACTTCTATCGGGCGCTGGCGGTATTGGCCGCCGAAGGCTATGCGGTCGTTTGACTACGGATCCGGCCGGCGAACGGGCGTGAGTACTCCAAACACACCATGAGGCCCATATAAGGAGGCGTTCGAATTGTTCAGGGAAATGCTTCGCATCAAACAGCAGCTGACGACGGAGGAATGCATCGCCATCCTGAAGCAGGAGCCGAGGGGCGTGCTGTCCGTGCTCGGCGACGACGACTATCCCTATGGGATGCCGCTGAACCATTACTACTGTGAAGCCGACGGAAAGCTCTATTTCCACGGCGGAAAGGCCGGCCACAAGATCGATGCGGTCAGGCGGCACGACAAGGCGTCCTTTTGCGTGTACGACCAGGGGGTCCGTCTCGATGGCGAGTGGTTCCTGCGCATACGCAGTGTGATCGTCTTCGGCAGGATAGAGCTCGTCGAAGATTGTGAAAAGATCTATGACATCTCCCGGCAGCTCAGCTACAAATTCACGCAGGACGAGGCATACATCGAAGAGGAGATCCGGCGCTCCGGCCCGGGAACGCTCATGTTCGCGCTGGTGCCGGAACATATGACGGGCAAGCTCGTCAAAGAATCGTGACCGCACGTCCCGCTCGGCTCTTTTGGGAGGGACGAGAATTGAAAAACCGCGGATCCCGTGCTATAATGGGCGATGGGATCCATAATTGAACGATAAAGGAGATGGCGAGGCCATGGGTGTAACGTCAAAGTATCATCGCTTCCGTGAAGCCGGCGAAGCGGCAAATGTCAACAACGTTTCGCGCTTCGGCGAACCGGCGCGTTCGCTGTTCACATCGTCCAAAGTATTCACACTGCACAAACACATCGACATCACCGATGCCCAGGAGCACCTGGTGTACGAATCGAACACGAAGTTCCCGTCGCTGCACGACAAGACGGACATCACGGACGCGCAGGGAAACCACGTGGCGCACATCGAGCGCAAATTCTTCACCCTGCACGAGCGGCACTTCGTGACGATGGCCGACGGCACGCACTTCGAGATCGCCACCGAATTGTGGCATCTGGTCAAGGACATCAACAACATCGAGGGGCTGGGCTGGCAGCTGCGCGGCAACATCGCGGGCCTGAACTTCGAGCTGTACGACGCAGACGAGAGCATCATCGCCGTGATCGGCCAAAAAATGCTGTCCATCCACGACAAGTACTGCATCGACATCTATCGCCCCGAGCTGGAGGACAGGATCGTCGCCATCCTCATCACGCTCCAGCACATGATCAAGGACCGGCAGAATTCCGCCGCATCCTCGTCTTCGTCGAGCGATTGACGGGGGCCGGGAAGCGTCAGGCGCCAGCGGAACATCTGCCACAGGCAAGGAGGAAGGAACGACCATGAAGAAAGCGATGCGACTGCTCTGCACGGCTACGCTCATCGCGCTGGCGCTGTCTGCGTTCGCACTGGCCGAGAGCGACTACACCTACTATCCGGAGAGCGAGGCATATGTCGGCATCTGGGTCGCGGACGGCTTCACGCTTGAGATCGTGCATATGTACGATGACTACAATCTCTACAACTGCAATATCGACCACGTCACCGGAGAGAACGAGGGCATCAGCTGGATCTATGACGCGTGCGCCTATGACGACATCGGCCGCGCGCTGACCAGCATGGAGATCGGCATGAAGTTCGACTATGTGGACGAAGGCGACGGGCGCGTCGCTTCCGATCCGATGTACTACTCCGACGGCGCGGCGACCTTCCGTCTCAACGATGACGGCACGCTGACCTGGACGGATCTCAAAGAGACGCCCGGCGAGAACGAAACGGTGTTCCGGCGCAGCGAGGAGCCCGGCGTCGATTACGCCGAATCCGACCTGTACACCCTGGCGGATATGGACGATGCCCTCGGCGCCATAGAGGCCGAATTCTCGACCTGGGAAGGCTGCAGGATGCACAGCATCCGCTACGCCGGCGACGCATGCGTCAGCGACGAGAACCTGCGCTGGATGAACGAGCTTGGCGGCAAGGATTACGCCGAGTGCATCGAGTTCCTGAGCACCTTCCATTCGCCCGTCGAAGGCGGCGGCGCATGGGAGGCGGATAAGGAATACATCAACTGGAACTGGTGGCTCGCCCGTGAAGAGGGCGGCAGCTGGGAGCTTTTGACCTGGGGAGAATGATGCCGCGTCCCCGGCGGCGCAAGCGCCCGTCTGAGATCTGACCTGATATCTGACGGGCCCCTGAGGGGCACGGGGCCGCGCACCGCCGCCCTTTTCCCCGAAAGATCCGTGATCCCGTCCCGCGTCGGGGTCGCCCCCTGGAAACGACGTGCCCTATCCGAACAGCACACGCGGAGGCATCCACCCATGAACGATCGGCTTCTTTTCTTTCTGGTGCTCTTCCCGCTGATCTCGGTCGGCGGCATCGCCCTCATTTGGATCGGCCAGTCCGGCCTCCGCAAGGCGCGCGAACAGGAAGCATCGGAGCGCACCCGCGCCTCCGGCACGGTGGTCGACCTGGTCCGGCATTTTTCGCTGAGGCGCGGCAGTACGGCATCCTGGCACCCGGTGGTGGCGTTTCGCGTCGACGGACAGATGGTGCGGCACGAGAGCTGCACCGGATACTGGCTGGACCGATTGGAGGTCGGAGAGCAGGTGGATATCCTCTACGACACCGACGATCCCGGCCGGTTCCATCTGGAGAAGCTGTTCGACCGGCAGATCGCCGCAGACAGATTGACCGTCAAAATCGGGATCCTCTGGATCGCCGTCGCCGGCGTCATCGCCGGCATCGTCTCCCGGTAGCTGTGCCGCGGCGGACGCCGTGGCTTTCGAGGGGCGGAAAGAAAAACCGCGCCGCCCCGGGGGCCGTTCAGCCCCTTTCGACGCATCGATCAGGAGGTGTCATCCATGAAGCGTTCGATCGCCCTGCTCGTCGCCCTGCTTTTGGCCGCCATGCCCGCTGCGGCGGCGGTCGAGGCATTCACCCCCTACGACCATCACATCAAGTACACTGCCAACGGCAAGTACGTCGTCTATGAGTTCCCCGACATCATGCTCTACCTTCCCATCGAATGGGAGGATGCGGTCACCGTCGAGCAGACCGACCGCGGCGCCGCCTTCTACCAGACCGCCAGCCATGAGAAGTATCTGGAACAGGACATCCCCGGCGGCGGCTTCCTGTTCGAGCTGCGCGCCAGCGCGGACGAGAGCTATCGCGAGCTCCCCGCCTTTGAGGATCTCGGGTACAGCGAGGATGCCGGGCTCCACTTCTACCTGCTGCTGCCGTCGGACTACCCCGCCTGGCCGGAGGACGCGGATATCCGGGCGGCGTACGACGAGATGCACAGCCAAATCGGCGAGATCGTGGAGAAGGCAAAGCTGTCCCGCAGCATGCACTACTACACCGACGGCATCGAGCACACCGACGCCGGCATGTCGTAAGCTGGCTGCCGGCCCTCCGGCGGAGGCGGGTGGGCACGGTCCAGGCCCGGTCGTGCTTCGGGAAACATCTATCCTGAAGTCATACAAGGATATCCCCCGGCATCGTGCAGGCGTTGCCGGGGGATATCCTTCTCTGTACGGGATCGGAGCGCGCGATCACCGGGATCTCCCCCCGTATCTTCCGTAAACTCCGGTCCACCCCGATCAGGGTCCGCGACTGCCTCTTCAGAAACAGGGCCATCGATATCACCGTCCGTATCGGCCGCCATCCATCTGTCGCCGACCACCCGCCGCCTCCGATCTTTGTGGGTCCGAGCATCCCCCCTGGGGGCTTGTGTGGCCGCAGTCGATGTATTATACTGGACCGGGATCCTGAAAACAGGGAGGACGATATCATGCACATGGCGGACGCTTTGCTCGCACCCGCGGTCGCGGCAACGATGTATGTGGCATCCGGCGCAACGGCCGTCGCCTCGATCCACAGGCTCAGAAAAGACGACGAGCCCCAGAAACTGCCCGTGATGGCCGTCACCGCGGCGCTCGTCTTTGCGGGTCAGATGATCAACTACACCATCCCGGGGACCGGCTCCTCCGGGCACATGTGCGGCGGCATGCTGCTGTCCGCGCTGCTCGGGCCCCAGGCCGGGTTCCTGTCCATGATCGTCATACTCGCCATACAATGTCTGTTCTTCGCGGACGGCGGGCTGATGGCCCTGGGCGCAAACATATGGAACATGGCGTTTTACGGCTGCTTTGTCGGGTATTACCTGATATGGCGCCCCATCGTCCAGAGCCGCTGGTTCGGCGACGGAAAAAAGGCGCAGCGGATGCGCATCACGGCGGCCTCTTTGATCGGCTGCATGGTGACGCTGCAGCTCGGCGCGTTTTCCGTGGTGCTTGAGACCACGCTCTCCGGCATCACCGAGCTGCCCTTCGGCGCTTTTGTCGCGTTGATGCAGCCCATCCACCTGGCGATCGGGCTGGTCGAGGGTTTGATCACCTGCGCGGTGCTGCTGTTCGTATACGGATCCCGTCCGGAGCTTTTGCAATGCGTGGAAGTCACGGGCAGGGAAGGCTCAAAGCGGTCGCTGAAGGCGGTCGTGACGATCCTGGCCGTGGTCGCGCTCTTCATCGGCGGCGGGCTGAGTCTGCTGGCCAGCTCCGATCCGGACGGTCTGGAGTGGGCGCTGTTCGGAAACGCCGATGCGGGCTATGCCGCCAACATGGGGCTCGACGAAGAGGCGTACGGCGTTTCGAGCGGTGCGGCGGATCGGGCGGGCGCGATCCAGGAGGCGACGTCCTTCCTGCCGGATTATGCCTTCCCGGACAATGACACGCCGGTCGGGACCAGTGTGTCGGGCGTCGTCGGGTCGGCCATGGTGGCGGGCTTTGCGCTGCTGATCTGCTTTGTCGGCGGGTTCTTCCGGAAGCGGAAGGCCCATTGAATCCCCGGCACATCCGTGCCCGGGCCTTGGGGGCTGTCTCAAAACGCGCTGCGGTGGATCGATGCTCAACGATCCCTTCGCCGGACGCTGTTTTGAGACAGTCCCGTTTGCAATATCGTGACGGAGCGTGGACAGGTCATGAACAGGATGGACAGGGCGTTGCATGAATTTGCAGAGATGGACGAGCTCGCCGCGCGGAGCTCTTTCATCCATGGGCTGCATCCCGCGGCGAAGCTGATCGCGACCGTCGCCTACATCCTCGTCACGCTTTCCTTCGACAAGTATGACATCGGCGGGCTGATCCCCATGCTGCTTTGGCCGGTGATCCTCTTTCTGCTGAGCGGGATCGACGTGCATGCCTGCTTCCACAAGCTGCGCTTCGTGCTGCCCCTGGTGATGGCGGTCGGCCTGTTCAACCCCTTTTTTGACCGGACGATCGCCCTGCGGCTGGGCGGTATCGCCGTTTCCGGCGGCGTGATCTCCATGCTGACGCTGATGCTCAAGGGCGTGTTCTGCCTGATGGCGTCCTTCCTGCTGATGGCGACGACGCGCATCGACAGTCTTTGCGCAGCGCTGCGGGGGTTCCGCGTGCCGAAACTGCTCGTCACGCTGCTGCTGCTGACCTACCGCTATGTGGGCGTGATGACGGAGGAGCTGGCGATCATGACCGATGCCTATCGCCTGCGCGCGCCCGGTCAGAAGGGCATCCATATCTCCGCCTGGGGATCCTTTCTGGGGCAGCTGCTGCTGCGCAGCATGGATCGCGCCAGGGAGCTGTACGCCAGCATGCTGCTGCGCGGCTACCACGAGCATTTCCACTACGCGCAGATCGGGGCCTTCTGCACGAAGGACGCCCTCTATCTCGCCGCCCAGGCGGCCGTCCTTGCGTTTCTGCGGCTGGCAGAGGTCAGCCAGCGGCTCGGCGGGATCCTTTTGAGGTGATGCGTATGATCGAATTCCGGAATGTGAGTTTCGCCTACGAGAAGGACGTGCCGGTCATCCAAAACCTCTCCTTCACGATCGAAGACGGCGAATCGGTCGGGCTGATCGGCGCCAACGGCGCGGGCAAATCCACGGTCATGAAGCTGCTGCTCGGGCTGCTGCAGGGCGCGGGGCACATATCGGTGGACGGCGTGGCGGTCGCGCGACAGACGCTCCCGGAGATCCGGCAGGCGCTCGGGTTCGTGCTGCAGAACTCGGACAACCAGATGTTCATGCCGACGGTCTACGAGGACATGATCTTCGCGCCGCTCAATTACGGCGTCGGCCGGGAGGCCGCGGAGGCGCGCGTGGACGGTGTGCTCGCCCGCCTGGGCCTTCAGGATCTGAAGCACCGATACAACCACAAGCTCTCCGGCGGCGAAAAGCGGATGGCGGCCATCGCGACGATCCTGGCGATGGAGCCCCGGGCCATCCTGATGGACGAACCCACCTCCGCGCTGGACCCCTACAATCGGCGCGTCGTCATCGATGTGATCCGGCAGCTCGATCAGACCCGGCTGATCGCCTCGCACGATCTGGACATGATCCTGGACACCTGTGATCGGGTTATCCTGCTCTCCGGCGGCGCCATCGCGGCTGACGGGCCCGCCGGGCGGATCCTGCGCGATCGCGCGCTCCTGGAGGCAAACCGGTTGGAATTGCCGCTGTCCATCGCCGGTCGGAAGTGACGCAGCGCGGGAGCCTCATCCCGTCCGGGCCGCAGGGCATTGCCCGGCGGCCCGCGATCGTGTATAATGGACTCAGAATACCTATTCGGGAGGACACGGATATGCATGAGATCAGATGGGCGATCGTCGGAACAGGGCACATCGCGAACCGCTTCGCCGCGGGCATGCGCGAGGTGAAGGACGCAAAGCTGGCTGCGGTGGTGTCTCGCCGCGAGGAGACGGGCCGGGCGTTCGCGGATGCGTACGGCGCACAGGCGGTCTACACAGATTTTGCGGAGATGCTCGGGCGCGCAAAGCCGGACGTCGTATACATCGGCATCCCGAACGACCTGCATTACGACTGCATCCACCGGGCGCTGGACAGCGGCGTGAACGTGCTCAGCGAAAAGCCGATGGTGGACACCGTGGCGCAGTTGGACGAGGTCTGTGCGAAGGCGCGGAGCAAGGGCCTGTTCCTGATGGAGGGCATGTGGACGCGCTGCTTTCCCGCGGTGCGCAAGGTCCGGCAGTGGATCCGCGAGGGCCGCATCGGCGACGTGCTGACGGTGAACGTGAGCTTCGACATCCAGCCGGATTACGACGACTGGCAGCCGTGGAAGGCGGGCATCGCCCACTCGGGCGGCGCGCTCAGGGACGTGGGCATCTATTCGCTGGGCGTGGCCAACCTGGCTTTCCCGGGAGCGCCCGTGGCGGTGTATTCCACGATGCACTTCAACGGCGAGGTGGACGACGCCTGCCGCCTGCTGCTGGACTACGGCGACGGCCGGACCGCCTACGCTGCCGGCGCCTTCAACCAGATCGGCGACCACACGGCCCGCATCGTGGGCACGAAGGGCAGCCTGTCGTTCGGCCCGGCGTTCTGGTGCCCTTCGGTGGCGGAGCTGCGGGCGGACGGCGTCGTGGAGCGCTTCGAGGCGCCTTACGCGGCGACGGGCTTCCAGTTCGAGATCATGGCGGTGCAGGACGCCCTGCGGGCGGGCGCGCCGGAGTGCGCCGATTTCACCCACGCGGAAAGCCGCGTGATCGCGCAGATCATCGAGGATGCCCGCAAGAGCTGGGGCATCGCCTATAGGGCGGACGAACAGTGATGCCCGTGGCTTTGACAGAGGATGATCCTCTGTCCTGCGCCCTTTGAAAGCGGGCTTTGAAGCGGTCGGACAGACGCTCGGCCCCGGCTGCGATCCCGGAGCACCCGCGCTTTTCCCCGAAGCCGACGTTCGATCGCGCCTGTGTCCGGCGATTTGCAGCTTATCTTCAGGTCAAATCACGACCACCGGCTTAGCCGGTGGTTTGATTAGGCCCTAGAAGGGCCCAGTACTAGCGAAGCGCCTCAAGGCGCATCGAAACGATCTGCCAACCGCTTGATCGTTCACGGGCAGCCACTCAAGTGGCTGCTCGAACTGTTATAACCCCTCAGGGGTTACTTCTTGCCATCTTTTACCGGCTCACCCGTAAACGGGTCAA
>JAFRMB010000100.1 GCA_017430945.1 Clostridia bacterium
CTTCTCAAACCCGCCCTGGGGGCCGTTCCAAACGACGGTCTTGGCAGCCTTGACGGCCTCGGAGAACAGTTTGATGGTCTTGGGGCCGATGTCGAGGCCCTGCCAGCCGGCGGGGATGCAGCCGGCATCGACGGTCTTGATCTCGGTCGGAGCATCGAAATCGTTGGCGATGACGGTATCGACGGGCAGCAGGAACTTCACGCCCTTCGCCTCCGCGGCCTTCATCATGTCCTTCGCCAGATCGATGCGCTCGGCATCCAGCAGGGAATCGCCGATCTCGCCGCCCATCGCCTTGGAGAACGTATAGGCCATGCCGCCGCCGATGATCAGGGTGTCGACCTTTTCAAGCAGGTTGGTGATGACGCCGATCTTGTCCTTCACCTTGGCGCCGCCCAGGATCGCCACGAAGGGACGGACCGGATTCTCGACCGCATTGCCCAGGAAGGTGAGCTCCTTGCCGATCAGGAAGCCGGCAACTGCGGGCAGATAGTCGGCCACACCGGCGGTAGAGGCATGCGCGCGATGCACGGTGCCGAAGGCGTCGGAGACATAGAGCTCAGCCATGCTCGCAAGCTCCTTGGCAAAGGCGGGATCGTTCTTTTCCTCTTCCGCATGGAAGCGGACGTTCTCGAGCAGGATCGCCTGGCCGGGCTTCACCTCAGCCGCGAGCTTCTTCGCAGAGGGCCCGATGACGTCCTCAGCCAGCTTGACCTCAAAGCCCAGCTTCTCGCTCAGACGCTTGGCAACGGGCGCCAGAGAATACTTCATGTTGAACTCGCCCTTCGGGCGGCCCAGGTGAGAGCAAAGGATCACGGCCGCGCCGTTGTCGAGCAGGTATCTGATCGTTGGCAGCGCGGCGTTGATGCGGGTCTCGTCGGTGATATTCTTATCCGCATCCAGCGGCACGTTGAAGTCACAGCGCACAAGGACTTTCTTGCCCTTGACCTGAACATCCTCGATGGTCATCTTATTCAGATTCATGGTCATCACTCCTTATAATGATTGTGACTTCATTCTATCACATCACGGGCGAAAATAAAAGGGGATTTGCAGCCGTTGCTTCATAAAATTTGCGTTTCATCGGCGGATTTGGCCCAAATACCGCGAAACAAAACCCATTGCCAATGCTACATTTAACGATATCATGCTATAATGCTTTTGATGAGGAGGTATCGGCATCCATGAGCAATGCGATCATCGAGGCGCGCGACGTCTCTTTCAGATACGAGTCGGCCGTTCGGGACGCGGTCAGCCATGTCACGCTCTCCGTACAGCCCGGCGAATTCCTGGCTGTCCTCGGGCGCAACGGCAGCGGCAAATCCACGTTCGCGAAACTCCTCAACGCGCTGCTGCTGCCCACGGGCGGCAAGCTGACCGTCAACGGTCTCCAGCCGGCCAGTGAGGACGAATGCTATGATGTGCGCCGCTCCTGCGGCATGGTGTTTCAAAACCCGGACAACCAGATCGTCACCACCATCGTGGAGGAGGACTGCGCTTTCGGACTTGAAAACATGGGCGTCGAACCCTCTGAGATACGAAAACGCGTCGACGAAGCGCTCAGGGCGGTCGGCATGTCGGAATACGCCGAAGCATCCCCGTCCATGTTGTCCGGCGGGCAAAAGCAGCGCATCGCCATCGCGGGCGTACTGGCCATGCGGCCGAAGATCATCGTATTCGACGAATCGACGGCCATGCTCGACCCGGTAGGTCGCAGGGATGTGTTCGACCTTGCACGCAGGCTCAACCGCGAAGAAGGGATCACCGTGGTTTGGATCACGCATTTCATGGAGGAGGCCGCGCAGGCGGATCGGCTCGTGGTGATGGATCGCGGGCGGATCGCCCTCGAGGGCGTGCCCCGTCAGGTATTTTCGCAGATAGATGCCATCATCTCGTTGGGCCTGGATGTCCCGGTCATGATGAAGCTGGCGGCAAAGCTCTCCGCTTCGGGCCTCAAACTCGACCGAGGGCTCATGACCGTCGAAGAGATGGCTGACGCGCTTTGCGCACTGAAGGAATCCGCACATCAGGATGGACCACGCCCTGCATTCGGGCGATGAAACGGCGGTGGATCAATGTCGATCACAGTCAACAAACTGACCCATGTATACATGCCCGGTACCCCTTTTGAGGCAAGGGCGCTCAAGGATATCAGCCTTGCCATCGAAGAGGGCGAATTCGTCGGCATCATCGGCCATACCGGCAGCGGGAAATCCACGCTCATCACATACTTCAACGGCCTTGTGCGCGCACAACCCGGCGTGGTCTTTGTCGGCGGCGTCGACCTCGGTGAAAAGGATACGGACCTCATCGCCATAAGGCGCACGGTCGGCCTGGTGTTCCAGTATCCGGAATACCAGCTTTTTGAGGAGACCGTTGCAAAGGACATCGCCTTCGGTCCGGCGAACCTCGGGCTCGATCAGGCTGAGATCGACCGTCGCGTCGTTCACGCGATGAACCAGGTGGGTCTCGATGCAAGTCTCGGCGGCAAGTCTCCCTTTGAGCTCTCCGGCGGCCAGAAAAGACGCGTGGCCATTGCGGGCGTGCTGGCCATGTCGCCTTCGATCCTCGTGCTGGACGAGCCGGCTGCCGGTCTCGACCCGGCCGGCCGGTCCGAGATGCTCGAGCTGATCCGGGACATCCACGACAGCGGGGTCACCATCGTCATGGTGTCCCATTCGATGGATGATGTCGGCAAGTACTGCGACCGTCTGTTCGTGCTCAGTCACGGCGAGATCGCCTTTTCAGGAACGCCCGCGGAAGTCTTCATGCATCGGCAAGCACTCAACGAGATCGGTCTTGACGTGCCGGAGTGCTCGAAGCTCGCCGATCTTCTGCGTGAGCGCGGATTCGATATGCCTCAGGGCATTTACCGGATGGACGATGTCGCCAAAGCCATACTGTCAAATGTGCGCAAGGGGGTGTGACCTGTGATCAAAAGCGTGACGATAGGCCAGTACTTCCCGGGCGATTCCTTTGTGCACAGGCTCGATCCCCGCACAAAGCTGCTTGCGACCATCGCGCTCATCGCGCTGGTGTTCGTGTCCAGGGGCTTCGCCGGCTTTGCGCTGATCGCGGCTTTCGTGGTGTTGACCGCCCTGTCGACGGGCGTCCATCTCAGGTTCCTCGTCAAGGGACTGAAGCCCATATTCTTCATCATCATATTCACGTTCATCCTGAACCTCTTCTTCCAGACCGGCGGAAGGGTGCTCGTACAGTTGTGGAAGCTCAAGATCACCTCGGAGGGCCTTCGCATGGCGTCGTTCATGGCGCTGCGCCTCATATTGCTCGTGGTCTCATCCCAGCTCCTCACCCTGACCACCTCGCCCATCTCGCTCACGGATGGCCTGGAGACACTGCTTCGACCGCTGAACGTCATCCACTTCCCATCCCATGAGATCGCGATGATGATGTCCATCGCGCTGCGCTTCATCCCCACGCTGATGGACGAGGCTGACAAGATCATGAAGGCGCAGAAAGCGCGCGGCGCGAACTTCGAGACCGGCAGCATCCTTCATCGTGCAAAATCCATGGTGCCGCTGCTGGTACCGCTGTTCGTAGGCGCGTTCCGCCGGGCCGAGGAGCTGGCGCTGGCCATGGACGCAAGATGCTATCGCGGCGGCGCGGGCCGCACCCGCATGAACCAGTTGAAGTACAAGTCGATCGACCTGATCGCCGGGCTCGTTATCGCCGCGCTGTTCGTCGCACTGATTGCTCTGAATCGTTTCTGCCCATTCTGAGGCGCTTCATGAAAAGGATCCATTTGATCGTCGAATACGACGGCACGAATTACGCGGGCTGGCAGCGGCAGGAAAATGCGCTTGCCGTGCAGCAGGTGCTCGAGGAAGCGCTCGGGCGGTTGACATGTGAGCGCGTCGTGCTCCACGGCGCCAGCCGCACCGATGCCGGGGTCCACGCGCTGGGACAATCCGCTCATTTTGATACAGGCAGCCGCATCCCGGCAGAAAAGTTCAGCTTCGCCGTGAATACGCTGCTGCCGCCCGATATACGCGTTAGGATGTCCGAGGAGGTCTCCGCGGATTTTCACGCACGCTTTTCCTCCAAAGGCAAGCGCTACAGATACCTGTTCTGGGATGCGAGGCATGCGGGCGCCCTCAACCGCCTCACACACGCCCACAGCATCTATCCGCTCGATGTCGACCGCATGCAGACAGAGGCCGATGTGCTGATGGGCACGCACGACTTCGCCGCCTTCGCAGCCAGCGGATCGGTCGTAAGGGACACGGTGCGGACCATCTGGCGGGCCGACGTTTCGCGCGCGGGCGATGAAGTGAAGCTGATCGTCGAAGGAAACGGCTTCCTCTACAACATGGTGCGCATCATTGCCGGCACGCTCAGGGACATCGGTTCGGGAAAACTCCCTTCCGGCGCATTGAAGCGCGCCATAGAGACCGGCGACAGGCTGGATCTCGGCGTCACGGCGCCTGCCAAGGGTCTTACGCTCATGGAGGTCTTCTACGGATCAGAGGATCTTCCTCCTGTGGGAAAGGAAGCGATTGAGTGACCACGACCAACGCCATGCGCATGCTGCAAAAAGCAGGCATAGCCTTTGACACATCGTCCTATGAGGTGGATGAAAGCGATCTCTCCGGCGTCCACGCGGCAGAGGCCCTCGGCATCGATCCGGATATCATGTTCAAAACGCTGGTCGCCCGCGGCGACAAGCGCGGGATCTGCGTATTCTGTATCCCCGTAGCTGAGGAGCTGGATCTGAAAAAATGCGCCGCGGCGACCGGAGACAAGCGGATAGAACTGATCCACGTAAAGGATCTGCTCGCACTCACCGGCTATATACGCGGCGGCTGCTCGCCGATCGGCATGAAGAAAAAGTATCCGACATGGATCGACGAGACCGCCACGCTGTGCGAACGGGTCTATGTCTCCGCCGGCATGCGCGGCGAGCAGCTGATCCTCTCGCCGAACGACCTTATATCAGTGACAGATGCGACATACGCCGATCTGACCAGGAGGTAGCATTGAAAAGCTTTATATTCGATTTTAACGGTACGCTCTTTCAGGACACAGAGATCCATTACCGCGCTTGGGGCATGTTCTGCGAACGGTATGGCCTGCCGTACTCGCGGGATCTGTTTTACAGGACCATGTACGGGCCGGCCAACCAGGTCATCCTCGCAGAGATCATGCCTCAGATCACAAGCGATGCGGAGCGCGACGCGCTGTCCGAGGAAAAAGAGGACATCTACCGCGATATCATCATCGGGGACCCGACCCTTCAGATCCTGACCGCAGGGGCGCCAGAGGTGCTCGACCGACTGACGGCGATGGGTGTGCCGTATGCGATCGCGACGGGGTCGATCCGCAGCAACTGTGAGTTTTACATGGACGTCCTCGGTCTGGATCGATGGTTCGACTTCGATCGGATCTTTTGCTCCGATGGCACACTGCCCGGAAAACCGGATCCTGCCCCTTATCGCGAGGCGATGCGGCACCTGGGATACGCACCTGAGGATACCATCGTCGTCGAGGATTCCCCTGCCGGCATACAATCTGCCGTAGGCGCCGGCATAGACACCATCATCGCGCTCCATGCTGAGCCCGATGGCGGCGCATATGCGCACATCCCGCAGGTCCGCGGCGTGATCCGGGATTTCTATGGCCTCATGCCCTATATCGACGCTTTATAATGATTTCAGCGGTCAACATAACACATTGTTTGTTTATCTTTGGTTTCTCTTATGGTATAATGCATATTGGAACAGCGTGTAAACGCGCCCATTGCATCTTTTCACCCCGTGTGAAGCAACAAAAGGAGGAAGAACCATGCAATACTCTCGCGAAGTTGAGGAAATGGTGTGCGTCTGTAAGGGACCGCATCACGGTCCCGCACCCATCCCCGAGGAGGGCAAGTGGGTACAGGCCAAGGAAATCAAGGATATCTCCGGCTATACGCACGGCATCGGCTGGTGCGCTCCCCAGCAGGGCACCTGCAAGCTGAGCCTGAACGTGAAGGACGGCATCATCGAAGAGGCGCTGGTGGAGACCATCGGCTGCTCCGGCATGACCCACTCTGCAGCCATGGCCGCTGAGATCCTGCCCGGCAAGACCATCCTCGAGGCGATGAACACCGACCTGGTATGCGACGCCATCAACACCGCCATGCGCGAGCTTTTCCTGCAGATCGTGTACGGCCGCACCCAGTCCGCCTTCTCCGACGACGGCCTGCGCATCGGCGCCGGACCGGAAACCCTGGAGGATCTCACCAGCCTGCTGGACGATTCCAGAGCGGTGGCAGAACTGACAGGATTTGATTTCCGGGACGGCAAGGTCAGCATGACGTTTCCCTTTGACGAGACACAGCCGGAGCGCTGGACAACCTACGCCAACCTGCTAAACCGGATTTACGACGCGGCGATGAAGGCCACACGGGTTTTCCCGGAGCGGGTGGAGCCGGACGACCAGAACGAGAAGTACCTCGCGCACGTCTGGCTCCAGCGGCTGGGATACCACGGTGCGGATTTCAAAGCGGAGCGGAAAATCCTGCTGGGCCACCTGAAAGGCTACTGTGCTTTCGGAAGCGGCGACAAGATGCAGGCCCACAAGGAAAAGTACCCCGCCCTCCGGCGGGAGCACAGGCTGGCTGAACAGGAAGCGGCGGTGCTGGAGGTCATGGTTGAGGAGGCGAACACCAATGAGTAAGAGCATTCAGGAAGCCCTGCTGGATTTGAAAGCCCGGCAGGAAGCCGGAGAGAAGATGCCCTGCCCGCGATGCGGACGGGACACCATGAAGCCGGATCTGCACACCAACGCGCTGAGCCGACATGCCGACGGCATCTACGTGTGCGACGACTGCGGCACAGCGGAAGCGATGCTGGACTTCATGCGGAACCCGCTCCCACTGGAGTGCTGGGCACAGTTCCGGGAAGGTGAAGCCACAGCGGATTTCAA
>JAFRMB010000101.1 GCA_017430945.1 Clostridia bacterium
ACAGCATGATCGAGTGCGCCATCGAGGCGATGAAGCTGGTCATCCCCGGGGACGATTCCGACAACTGGTGATATACGGCTTTCACGGCGCGGCCCGGGCGACGAGCTCCGGGCCGCGCCGGCGATGTTTCAGGGTCGCATGTCGATCCTGACGGGGGGAGGAGGTGTCCGAATGGCAAAGAAGCATGAGCGCGCGGCGGAGAAGCGCCCGCGCAAGGTCCGGCACCATGACCATACCGGGCCCGTGACGCGGCTGATCGCGCTGCCGGCGCTGGCGCTCGGGCTCGCGCTCATCGTGGAATCATTCAACCGCGGCCTGTCGCCGGCGCGGCTGTGGCAGTTCGTGTCGGGGCGGCCGCTGGCGTTTTTGTACAACGTGCTCATCATACTGGCCACGCTGGCCTTCTCGGAGCTGTTCAAGCGCCGCAGGGCGGTGCTGGCCACCACGTGCATCGCGTGGGTGGTGCTGGGCGTGGTGCAGTACATCGTCATCAAGGACCGCACGCAGCCCTTCTGCTCGGTGGACATCCTGATGCTGAAGGACGCCTTTTCGCTGATCACGATCTACTACACCTGGCCGCAGATCATACTGATGTTCACGGCGGGCTTTGCCGCCGTCGCGCTGGTGGTGGTGCTGTTCACGCGCATGAAGCGGCGCCGGCGCGTCAACTACACCGTGTCGGTGCTGGTGTTCCTGGGCCTTGCGGAGCTGTGTGCCATGCTATCGGCGATGGGCATCCACTCCGGCTTCTTCCCGCGCCGCTTCGAGAACCTGGTGGACGCCTACAACGACTACGGCTTCGCCACGTGCTTCACGTTCACCTTCGGCGCGCGGGGCATCTCCAAGCCGGATCAGTACTCCACCGAGAACGTGGCGGAGATCCTCGCCGACATCGAAGCCGAGCCCGCCGACGCCGAGCTGACCTACCCGGTGTTCGACGAGGACGACAACCTTTCGCATCCGAACATCGTGTTCGTGCAGCTGGAGTCCTTCTTCGACGTCTCCACCATCAAGGGGTGCGAGGTGTCCGCCGATCCGACCATCAACTTCGATCGGCTGTGCCGGAACTTCCCCAGCGGGCTTCTGTATGTGCCCACGATCGGCGGCGGCACCGCCAACACCGAGTTCGAGGTGCTGACGGGGCTGAACCTCGACTTCTTCGGCGCAGGCGAGTACCCCTACAACACCATCCTGCAGGAGACCGCCGTGGAGACCGCCTGCACGGACCTGCGGGAGTACGGCTATGTCTCCACCGCCATGCACAACAACTCCGGCACGTTCTACAGCCGGAACATCGTGTACCCGAACCTGGGCTTCGACCGCTTCGTGCCGCTGGAGTACATGCGCGACATGAAGTACAACAGCCTGGGCTGGGCGAAGGACGCCGAGCTGACGGGCGAGATCCTGCGGGCGCTGGAGTCCAGCGAAGCGCGCGACTTCGTGTTCTGCATCTCCGTGGAGTCCCACGGCAAGTACGCGGACACCTACGAGCCGAAGGAGGGCGACATCGAGGTGCTGAGCCTGCCGGAGCAGATCCCGCTGGCGCCGTTCCAGAACTTCGTGAACATACTGCCCACGACCGACGACTTCCTGAGGGCGCTGATCCACAGCCTGGTGCGCTTCAACGAGCCTACCGTGGTCGTGGCCTACGGCGACCATCTGCCGGCCATGGAGCTCGAGAGCGACATGCTGACCACGGGCTCCATCTACGCAAGCCGCTACGTCATATGGAACAACTACGGCGCGCAGTTCGAGGCGCCGGACCTGCAGGCCTACCGCCTGGGCGCCAACCTGATGAAGCAGCTGGGCTTTTCCGGCGACGTCGTGACCCGCTACCACCAGGCCAACGAGCCCGGCGAGGCGGGGGAGGCGTATCTGGACAAGCTGGAGATGCTGCAGTACGACATGCTCTACGGCGACATGCAGGCCTTCGAGGGCGAATCGCCCTACGCGCCGACAGACATGGCCATGGGCAGCGCGCCCGTCGAGGTGAGCGAGGCGTCGCTGGAGTATCACCGGCTGCTCGTGACCGGTGACGGCTTCACCGAGTTCTCGCGGGTCGTCGTGGACGATGAACCGCTGGCCACCGCCTATGTGGACGCGCAGCACATCATCGCACCCGTGGACGACGACGCGGAGATCGAACGCTTCACCGTCGCCCAGGTGGCCCGGGACGGCACCGTGCTGGGCGCCACCGAACCGTTCGAGCTGGCCGGGTGAAGGCAGGGCCAGTAGACCCGTTCCCCCTGACGCTCTTGACCGACGAACCGACGAAAGGAAGACACCACCGTGAAAAATGCGATTGACTGGATCTGCAAGCTGGCCGTGTGCTGGGGACTGGGGTTCCTGGCGTGGAAGTATCTGAACCTGTTTTCCCACTGGATGGACGAGAAGATCGGCTTCCCGTTCCTGGCCTTTCTCGTGAGCGCAGGCTTTGTGGGGGTTTTGTACTTTTTTGCATGGATCGACCGGAAGCTGGGGCTGGACAAGCTGAAAAACAGCGTCGTCCGCGGCGTGCTGTGCGCGGCGGCGGGCGTGCCCACGGTGGTCGTGGCCGCCGTCGACTTCTGGAAGCAGACCTACTCCAGCGGCTGGGCGGGCGTCTTCTATCTCGTGTTTATCCACGTGCTCTTCGCGGGGATGCTCTTCGCGATCGGCTATGGGCCGGATGCTATGAAGTGATGTGGAGCGGCGCAAAAAGAGGGCCCGAGGCCAACGGCCTCGGGCCCTCCCTTGCGCTTGCCGGTGCTATCAGTCGGACACGTACGGCATCAGGGCGATGGTACGCGCGCGCTTGATGGCGATGGACAGCTGACGCTGGTGCTTTGCGCAGGTGCCGGTCATGCGGCGGGGCAGGATCTTGCCGCGCTCGCTGGTGAAACGGCGAAGACGATTGACGTCCTTATAATCGATATGCTGGATCTTGTCTACGCAAAAAGCACAAACCTTCCTGCGCGGCTTGCGGCCACGGGGACGGCGAATGCGCTCGCCACGATCTTCAGACATGGTTGGTTCCTCCTTTTCGGATTATAGGGGATGCCCTGTGACAGCCCCAAAGAAGAAATGCGGAAACGACGTTTCCAAATGCGGCGGATCGACGGGCCGATGGCTCGGCGGCCGACCCTTGTCAGAACGGCAGCTCGTCGTCGTCGACTTCGGTGAAATCGTTCATCGACGGCGCTTCGGGCTTGGCCGGCGGCGGCGTGGGGGCGCTTTCATACTGGCGCGGTGCGCCGCCTTCGTCACGACGATTGCTGGCAAACTCGATGTTATCGGCAATGATCTCGGTGATGTAGCGCTTGGAACCGTCCTGCGCATCATAGGAACGGTTCTGGATGCTGCCCTCCACCGCGACACGGGTGCCCTTGGTCAGGTAGCGGTTGCAGAAGTCGGCCGTCTGCCGCCAGCAGACGACACTGAAGAAATCCGCTTCGCGCACGCCTTGCTGGTTGGAAAAGCGGCGCTGCACCGCGATGCGAAAGGTCGACTGGGAGATCCCGCTCTGCGTGGTGCGGGCTTCCGGGTCGCTCGCGAGGTTGCCAACCAGGATGACTCTGTTCATAAACGATGCCTCCTCGTCGCAAAGTCGGTCTTTATTCAGCTTCCGACTCAGGCTTCTCGTCGTCGACGATCTCAGCGACGGGCGCGGGCTCGACAGCGGGCTCGGCGGCGGGCTCAGCGGCAGGCGCGGGCTCGGCAGCAGGCTCGGCGACGGGCGCGGCTTCGCGGGCGACGTAGGGCTTCAGCGGCTCGCGCTTGGCGGGCAGCTCACCCTCGTAACGCACGGTCAGATAGCGCAGCACGGCGTCAGAGATCTTCATGTTACGTTCGATCTCACGGGGCAGATCGGCGGGCGCCTTGATGTACATCAGCACATAGTAGCCCTCGGTCTTGTACTGGATGGCGTAGGCCAGGCGGCGCTTGCCCCACTCGTCGACGCGGTCCACTTCACCGCCATTCTTCTTCACGAGATCGGAAAAACGGTCGATCAGCTCAGCGCGCGCGGAATCCTCCAGCGTCGGGTCGATAACGTACATGACTTCATACTGGTTCATGTCTTTTCACCTCCTTATGGACTTCGGCCACGATCGGTCCATCGTGGCAAGGATGCGCCAAACATCATTATACCGCATCATCGAGCGGCTTGCAATTGAAAATCGCGAAGTTTTTTAGACATTTTACAAACCGGCGGATCACCAGAGGTTGCCGTCCGCGTCGAAGGGCAGATATTCCGGCTCGCTCTCGATCTCAAGGTGCGGATCGGCCTTCGCTTCCTCATAATAGGCCTCCGAGAGCATGATGTGCTCCAGGTGCAGGCTGTTCGGGATGCGCACCAGGCGGGCGTTCTCCTTGTCGATCTCGTTGCAGGTCTGTATGCAGCACTGGATGCACTCGCGGTCGCTCTCCATCACGATGGGGATGCGCACGCCGCCCAGCACCGTGCAGGTGATGGCGTTGGGATACATGGAGGCCAGATCCAGCTGGTCGAACACGCGCTTGGTGGTGGCGCTGGCATAGCCCAGGCCGATGGCGTTGCCGTGGGTCTCGGGGCTGAGGTCCAGCACGGCCACGCGCTGGGCGTCGATGCCGCCGGTGGCGTAGGGCGTGCAGAAGGTGCCCGTGATGTTGGGGTCCATGCCGTCGCCGGAGAAATTCTTGCCGATCTGGTCGACGATCAGCACGTCACAGCTGTCCACCCAGATGCGGGGCATGTAGCTGAAGGCCTCCTTCAGCAGCTCCGGCTCCTGCGCCTCGATGTCCTCGGCGGCCACGGCGACGATCTTACAGGTCTCGTCGAACGCGTTCTCGATGGTGGGCACGCCGAACAGCACGGGCGCGTTCTTCAGGATGCAGCGCCCCCACATGGGCACGTTCTTGGCCATGTTCTTGAAGCCGGCCTCGTGACACTGCTGTGCGCCGATCTGCTTGCCCAGGCCGATGGCCATCATCTTCATGAGCCCGCTCTCGTACGGGCCGCGGAACGCGGTGTGGGGCTTGATGCGGCAGCCCAGTATGATGCCGTCCGCCTCGGCTGCGTGCCGGTCGATGTAGACGTCGATGCCCTCTTCGTTGGTGCCCACCTTCTTGACCTCCATCGAGGACACGATGGGGCAGCCCACATATTCCTCGACGATGCCGTAGCCCGCCAGGATATCCCGCTGGCCCTCGGCGGTGGCGCCGCCGTGGCTGCCCATCGCGGGCACCACGAAGGGCAGCGCGCCCTGCTTTTTGCAGAAATCCGCGATGCATTTGGTGGTCAGCGCGTTGTTGGCGACGCCGCGGGAGCCCGCCGTGATGGCGATGCGCATGCCCGGACGGACGCGCGAGGCGAATTTTTCCTGGCTGAGCAGCCCGTCGATGATGCCCGGGATATCCGCGGGATCGATCCTCGGCCGGGGGAAGATCTGGCGCGCCCGGAACATCTTCGGGACCCTGGTCCCGGAAACCATATCGGCGACAAACTGGCGTTCTCTCATAGGTGATACCTGCCTTTCGATCGTTCGTGCGGCGCGCTGCGTCGCTGCTCGGGTGGTTGCATGGCGCGCTTCGGGAAAGCCCGATCCGGCGGCGCACATGGCGCCCCTTCAAGTGCATTATAACACGCGCCTGCCCGCCGTTCAAGCGCAAACCGGTGTACTTTCACGATATGAAGGAAGCGGGGCCGAAACGGCGCCGGCCGGCCGCAAAAGGGCGCTTTCGTCGATCTTGAAGACACTGCATCAGGCGTGTAAAATGCAAATAAACGGGAAACAGGGGTATTGACTTTTCCATTGAAAGGTGTATAATATATATCGTTGCCGACGCAATGAGGCTTTATGCCCGGGATGCCGAAAGGTGTCGCCGTCGATCGTACGATAGGCTGGCGTAGCTCAATTGGCAGAGCAGCTGATTTGTAATCAGCAGGTTGCGGGTTCAAGTCCCATCGCCAGCTCCATCATACGATGGTTCGGCAATATGGGAATGTGGGTAGGTTCCCGAGTGGCCAAAGGGAGCAGACTGTAAATCTGCCGCGGAACGCTTCGGTGGTTCGAATCCACCCCTGCCCACCATCTTGCGGGAATGGCGGAATTGGCAGACGCGCTAGATTCAGGTTCTAG
>JAFRMB010000014.1 GCA_017430945.1 Clostridia bacterium
CCCATCGATAGTCGTTCAGACTTTCTGGATGACGCCTCTATCGATCCCCGTCAGCCGTTCCTGCTGCCGCACCGATATCCCAATGGCCTTCAATTCCTTCTATAACTCGCGGGACGGACCTTTTGTGTTCAACGGACCGGCGGCTTTCTCACGATATCGAAGCCCGGTCCCATCGATCGGCCGATCTGACGGATCGGGTGGTCCGCGTTCCGAAGCAGGCAGGCGCCTTTCCCGGTGCCGTTTGGGGATCGGCTCCGGGCTAAAAAGAAAAAGCCCGAAAACGCAATGCTTCCAGGCTTTTCATGGAGCTGATGGCCGGATTCGAACCGGCGACCTCATCCTTACCAAGGATGCGCTCTACCTACTGAGCTACATCAGCACGTCCCGTTGTTGTCGAACGCATGAACCATTATACAGCAACGGCGTGGGATTTGCAAGCCTTTTTTTATGGTCTTAGAAACTTTACGTTCGTGCGCGCCGCGCACCGCGGGGCAGAAGGGCGGGGGACGCGCGCAGCGCAAAGCGGGGCGATTAACAGAAAATGCGCATCACAGCCGCGCGGTGCGTGCTATAATAGTTCGGAGACGAACGAAATGACGGGAGGCGGTCCAGGCATGCCGGACTTTGCGAACATGCGCCTGTCGGAGCTGGTGCGGCCGGAGGGACATCCGTGCGCCTGCGGTCGGCGCCACACGTGCGCGCTGAAGTATCTGAACATCGGAAGGGACATCCTGCCGGAGGTGCCGGCGATGGTCGCGGCGATGGGGAAGCACAGGCCCTTCGTGGTCTGCGACGACAACACCTGGCGCGCGGCGGGACAGCGGGTGGACGCGATCCTGACCGATGCGGGCGTGGCCCACACGGTCTACGTGGTGCCGCCGCAGGGCGAGCGCGTGACGCCGTCCGAACAGGCGGTGGGCAGCATCATCATGCACTTCGACCAGAGTTGCGACATGTTCCTGGCGGTGGGGTCCGGCGTCATCAACGACCTGTGCAAGGTCTGCGCCTTCGCCACCGGCCGTCCCACGGCCGTGGTGGGCACGGCGCCCTCGATGGACGGCTATGCTTCGGACTCGGGCTCCATGGAGCGGGACGGCGTGAAGGTGTCGATGTACGTCCGCGGGCCGGAGGGGATCCTGCTGGACTCCGCGTGCATGGCGCAGGCGCCGATGCGGATGCTGCAGGCGGGCCTGGGCGACATGGTGGCGAAGTACATCGCGATCTGCGAGTGGCGCATCTCCCATCTGGTGACCGGCGAATACTACTGCGAGGACGTCGCGGAGCTCATGCGCGCCTCGCTGCGCCGCATCATGGCGGCGTCCGGCGGGATCGCGCGCCGCGACCCGGACGCCATCGCCTCCGTGGCCGAAGGGCTGGTGCTGGCGGGCATCGGCATGGCGTTCGCGGGCGTGTCGCGCCCCGCGTCGGGCATGGAGCACTACTTCAGCCACATGTGGGAGATGATGGCGCTGGAGCGGGGCGAGCTCTGCGACCTGCACGGCATACAGGTGGGCGTGGGCACGGTGCTGTGCATGCGCATCTATCGAAAGCTCAGGCAGGTGGTCCCGGACCGCGCCCGCGCCGAGGCCCATATGCGCGCGTTCAGCGCGGATAAGTGGGAGGCGCAGGTGCGCCGGCTGTTCGGCAGGACGGCGGGGCAGATCATCGCCATGGAGAAGGCGCAGCGCAAGAACGATCCCGCGCGGCACGCGGAGCGGCTCGAGCGCATCATCGGGCACTGGGACGACATCCTTGCGATCATCCGAGAAGAGCTGCCGGACGAGCGACAGCTCACCGAGGCGATGGCGGCTACCGGCATGCCCATGACGCCGGCGGCGCTGGGGCTGTCCGAGGACGAGGTCGTAGACGCTTTCCTCGGCGCGCGGGACATCCGCGACAAGTACCTGTGCGGCTCGCTGATCTGGGATCTGGGACTGGAGGACGCGTTCGCGGACGAGCTTCGCGGCGCGCTGAGAGGCGGCCTATGAAGACTTACGTACTGCATCGGTTCATCGACTGGCGGCGGGTGGCGCCGCTTCAGATCGCGGAACAGCTCTGGCGCGAGCCCGTGGACATCGCCGCCTGGGCGCAGCTGGCCTGGGACGACGAAGGGTTCCGGGTGCGGCTCACCGCGCGCGAGGCGAACATCCGCGCCGAGGAGACGGGTCCGCTGGGCCGCCCCTGGCAGGACAGCTGCCTCGAGTTCTTCTTCGCGCCCATGCCCGCGGATCCGCGCTATATCAACATCGAATTCAACCCCAACGCGTGCTGCTGCCTCGGGCTGGGCGACGGCCTGGCGCGCACGCGCCTGGTGCCCGACCGGGACTGGCTGGAGCCGCGCGCCTTCCGTCTGGAGGGCGGCTGGGGCGTCGAATACCGGGTGCCGTTCGCGCTGGTCCGGCAGCTGTTCCCGGGCTTCGACCCCCGGCCCGGCGACATCATCCGCGCCAACTGCTACAAGTGCGGCGACCTCACCGAGCGCGAGCACTACCTGGCCTGGAACCCGGTGACCTGCGCCACGCCGAACTTCCACCAGCCGTGCGACTTCGGGCGCATGATGCTCGCGGGATAGGCCGCCCGATGCATCTATTGTTTACTTGCATGCGTTTGGGCGTTGTGCTATTATAGTGTCATTGGTTTTGAACCCTGGTCACAGAAAGAAGGTCCTTACATGAAAAAACTGATGCTGGGCAACCAGGCGGTGGCGCGCGGACTGTATCAGGCGGGCTGCCGCTTCGTGTCGTCCTATCCGGGTACGCCGTCCACGGAGATCACCGAACAGGCGGCGGGCTACGACGAGATCTACGCCGAGTGGGCGCCCAACGAGAAGGCGGCGGCGGAGGCGGCCGTCGGCGCGAGCCTGGCCGGCGCGCGCAGCTTCTGCGCGATGAAGCACGTGGGCTTCAACGTGGCGGCGGACCCGTTGTTCACCGCGTCCTACGTCGGCGTCAACGGCGGCCTGGTGATCACCGTGGCCGACGACCCGGGCATGCACTCCTCCCAGAACGAGCAGGATTCCCGCCACTATGCCATCGCGGCGAAGCTGGCGATGCTGGAGCCCTCGGACGCCCAGGAGTGCTGCGACTTCGTGGCCGCGGCCTACGAGATCTCCGAGACCTACGACACGCCCGTGATGCTGCGCACCTGCACCCGCGTGGCCCACAGCCAGAGCGCGGTGGAGATGAAGGAACGGGACGAGCGCGCGCTGAAGCCGTACGTGCGCGATCCGAAGAAGTACGTGGCGGCGCCGGCCAACGCCGTGAAGCGCCACATCGAGGTGGAGAAGCGCATGGTCGCGCTGCAGGCGCTCGCAGAGGAGACGCCGCTCAACCGCGAGGAGATGGGGGACACCGCCATCGGCTTCGTCACCTCCGGCACCTGCTACCTGTATGTGAAGGAGGCCTTCCCGAACGCCAGCGTGTTCAAGCTGGGCCTGGTGAACCCGATGCCGGTGAAGCGGCTCGCCGACTTCGCCGCGAAGGTGGACAGGCTGATCGTCGTGGAGGAGCTCGACGGCGTGATCGAGAACCACCTGCGCGCCAACGGCATCCGCGTGGACGGCGGCAAGGACATCTTCGGCCTGCTGGGCGAGCTTTCGCAGAACC
>JAFRMB010000102.1 GCA_017430945.1 Clostridia bacterium
CAGCACGGACTTGCCCTCCATCGCGATGTCGCGCACGAACATGTACGCCTCGTCGATCTTGCGGACGGTCTTCTGCAGGTCGATGATGTAGATGCCATTGCGCTCGGTGAAGATGTACGGAGCCATCTTCGGGTTCCAGCGGCGGGTCTGATGGCCGAAATGTACGCCGGCCTCCAGCAGCTGCTTCATGGAAATAACTGCCATATTGGGTTTCCCTCCTTGTTTTTTCCACCCCCTGCTTCAACTCCGCGTGGCACCATGAGCGAACGGAGATCCGTTCGCACTACGGTCAACCGCCGCACGAATCGGCAGAAGTGCGTTTTCCGAAAAATTATAGCACAGAACGGCCGGGAGATGCATTATTTGCAAGTTAAGTTTTGGGCAAAATGGCTGTGTATGTACCATAGGGGAAGACCGCGCTAGAGGGCGGCGCTCCCCAGACGCTGCCCCATCCGTATCGGCAGTTCGCATCCGTTGTCCAGCGCATTCCGGAATTCGGGCGCCAGTTCAGCGCGTCCTTTCCGGAGCAATACGATGACGGTGCTGCCGCCGTAGAGGAACATGCCCTTTTCGTCGCCGCGCCGGACAGGGCCTGGGCCGTGGTGGTTCAGGATCCTGCCCACCAGCATGGCGCCGACTTCGATCTGGGTGACCGGCCCGAAATGCGCCGTCTCCATGACGGTGTATTCACGGCAGTTCCGGACGAAGACGGGCTCGGCGCGCAGCGCGATGGGGCGCACGGTGTGCAGCGCGCCGGGGAGGAAGGTGTTCGCGCCTTTGACCCCGTCATCCAGATAGCAATAGCGGTGGTAATTGTCCACGCACAGCCGGAACACGAGGCACAGGCCGTCCCGATAAGCTTCGGAAATGGCGTCGCCGCCCAGAAGATCTGAAATGGTATAGCGGCTCTGCTTGACGGGCAGCACCGTATCGTCGCGGATCGAATGGATGCTCAGCAGGCCGTCACATGGTGCGATCAGCGCCTGCGGGTCGCGGCAGATGGGCCTGAGCTCGCTGCGCACGCGGCGGCAGAAAAAATCGTTGAAGCAGCGGTAGCGCGCTTCTTCATAGTCCGAAAGGCGTATGCCGTTTTTCCGTATGAAGCCCGGGATCAGGCAGCGGGACAGCGGCGAATCCATGAACGCGCCTGCAGCCCGGGAAAGGCAGCGGCTCGTCATCGGCTTCAGCAGCATGCGGCCCAATGCCGTATGATAAAGGAAAGAGAGCGCTCGGCTCTCCTTCGCTTTGATGTCTGTCTCGTTCACTTGAAGATCACCTTCCACAGCAGCAGCAACAGGAATTCCAGCGCGCCGATGCCGACCATGATGAGTATGCCCTGCATGCCGGGTTTGCGCATGCGGAAGGGCGATATGAACAGAAGTCCGGTCAGCACGGCGACGCCCAGATACACCAGCGTGATGTCGGTGGGGAGGATGTACTGCATGAGCAGCACGCAGGGGAAGATCAGCGCAGCTGAGGTGACTGGCAGCCCCAGGTATTCCTTGCGGGCGCCGCTCTCGTTTTCCTGTCGCTCCTGCTCGGTCACGTTGAAATAGGCCAGCCGGATCATCGCCGTCAGCACGTACAACACCAGCACCGCGTGCAGCAGAAAGCGACCCGCGGCGATGTGCCAGGGGATGGAGATGCCCATGAGCGCCGCATTGATGAGCGGAGAGACGCGAATGAGCGCTGTTCCGATACAAGCGGGGAGCACACCGAAGGCGACCAGGTCCGAAAGGGAATCGATCTGGATCCCGAAGTTCATCTCGGCGCGGGTGCGGACCATTTTCGTTCGGGCGACTTTGCCGTCAAAGGCATCGCACAGCCCCGAGAACAGCAGGAAAAAGCATCCGTAATAGGGATGGCCGCCGCCCGAGAGCGCGACGACGATGCCCGTCGTCGCAGACAAAAGGGACAGATAGGTGAGTATGACGGTATAATCGTAATAACCAATCATCGTCCGTCAGCCTTTCTCGTTCGATAAGTCGTGATCAGCACGATCAGTCCGCACAGCAAAACGCAGCTGTAGAAGGAGATCGATCGGCTCATGAGCTCCATGCCGATCACCTGATCCGCGGGGAGGAATGCTTCGAAACCGTCCAGCATCAGGTAGTCGGCCACGCCCATCGCGCCGGGAACAGGGATGCAGTTGGAGCCGATGACCACCAGCGTCTGCATGGCGAACACGTGGCCGGCCATCCTGGGCACGCCGCCTTTGGAAAGGAATACGAACACCGTGACCGCCAGCTGCGAAACGCGTTGAAGCAGATTGAACAGGAAGGCGCGCGTCAGCATCGTCCGGTGGCCGGAGAGCAGTGCCAGACAGCGCGCGTACTCCGCCATGGTGTCCCGAAGGTTGAGCTGTCGCCGGTCCTCGTTGTGGATGAGATGAAGCCTGGCCAGCAGATGGATCGTGCCGCGGCAGATCCCCTCGAGCAGGTGTTCGCTACGGATGAGCAGCAACAGGAACACCGCCAGACCGACCTGCACGGCAAAGCCGATGCCGATGAGCACGAGGGACGGTACACCGAAGATCGACAGGATCGAAGGATCCAGTATGATGGCTGCCATGCCGACTGCCAGTATGGACAGTGCGTACATCGAAAGCGTCAAAAGCAGCACGGCTGTGGCGACGATGCCGGGGATGCCGTCGCGCATCATCAACAGCGCACAGGCCGGCTGGCCACCTGAGGCAGAGGGGGTTATGGCCGAAAAATAGATGTCAGCGGAGGCATAACCCACATACTTTCTCAACGGTACATCGTTGTGGAGCCCATGGCAGGCGGTGTGCAGCGCGAATCCCTCGAACGCGACGAAGCCCAGCATGGCCAGTACTGCGCATGACAGCCAGCGGACGTCTGCTCCGGAGACGAAATCAAAGAATGCCGCCAGGGTAAAGCCCTTCCATTGCGATGTGACTGCCCAGATGGTGAGTGCCGCAATGACGAAGAAAAGTACGATCCAGCGCCCTTTCTTTCCGCCGCTCTCTGACTTGCTGATCCGATTCATACGCGCTGCGGCTGCCACGACGGCAGACCGCGTTCCTCCATAGCGACCGATCGCCTTCAGACGCTGTTAACAGATCCGCCTGAAAACGTCCATATGATTTTAGCACATGTCCTTTCGTTTTTCAATGCCTGAATGGTTTATGTTACATTAGTTTTTCACGCGCTGCGATCCCGGCAAGGGCGGACAGCGCGTTCAGACGAAAACGAACCCGCCGGCATCTGCTGCCGGCGGGGATTGTATCTGTCTGGACTATTCAGTTTTATACGATTCTGATCGCCCCGATGGGTGGGCGTCTGATCTACCCGTATTTCCCGTGAACAACTCTTTCTCTTCAACTATGGATGTCTTTCACTTTGGAAATTTCCCGGTGATCCGTTAATGCGTATGCGATCGGGAAATACGGGCATTGGACTGTGCTTTGCTGTCATTGTAGTACAATGGAACCGCCTCCCTCTTGCTCTTATTGGAGACCTGCTGTCTCCACGGGGAATCTTTGTTCTCCCGCTTTCTGAGGTTATTATAGCAGGAAAATGCCCGAATGTCAACACGGATTTTACTGGAAATTATCTTTTTTAACAAAGGATTCTTTATAAATACATAAAGGAAGATTGTGATACAAAGCCACAGCACCCATGGATCGGGATCGGAGGCGATCAGGGGCCAGGACCGGCGATCGGCGCAAGGCATGGACAGGGAGCGGCATCCGTGGTAACATGATATGGCAGGGTCCTTCGAAACGCGCGGGCGCGTCGACGTATGCACGCATACGCGCGACCCGGGATCCGCGCCATGAACAGGAGGTGCAGGAGGATGCCGGAACGGCCGGTGGTATTGGTGAGCATGTGCCTGATGGGCGTGGCCTGCCGCTATGACGGACGGGACAATGCCTGCCCCGTGGCGGCGGCACTGGCGAAGCGCTGCGAGCTCTTGCCCGTTTGTCCGGAGCAGCTTGGCGGTCTGCCCACGCCGCGCGCGCCCGCAGAGCGGCAGGGAGACAGGGTGATCGACCGATGCGGGAGGGATGTCACCGATGCGTTTTCGCGCGGAGCGGCAGCGGCTGTCAGGCTGGCGGAGCAGGCCGGAGCCCGCTTTGCGCTTCTCAAGGCTCGCAGTCCCTCTTGCGGCGTCCGGGAGATCTACGACGGCAACTTCGACGGGACATTGGTCCCCGGCATGGGCATGGCGGCGGAAGCGCTGGCGGCCAGGGGGATCGCGCTGTTCGACGAGACGCAGGAGGAGGCACTGCTGACAGCGGTGGCGGCATCCCGGATCGACGGGACCTCATGATCGGCCCGGCGCGTGTTTCATGCAATGTTAATCGCGCCCTGCCTTGAGTTTCCCGGGAAGTTATGGTATAGTAATACCCGGATCGTTAGGGATCCTTACATTTATTTGGCTTATGGCATTGTTTTTTTCGGCCGGCGAGCCTGGCAGTGGTGCGTCGGGGATGTCGATGATTCAAGATCACAGGGGTGTTTTCCGTATGAGGTATCTGCTGCGGCTGATGATGCTGCTTCTGGCGCTTTGTTTTCTGATCCCGGCTGTTCAGGCGCGCCCTGCGCTGGCCGGGAGTGCTCTGCCGGAGGCGGATGAACCGGAGGACGACGGTGCGGGCAGAGCTGCCGAAGAGCCCCTGGACGATGGTCAGCCGGACTGGACGGATGAGCTGGGCGAAGGGGAGGGCGCGGCGGACTTCGCCGATGGTCTGGAGGTCTATTTCCTCGATCTCGGCCGCGTGGACGGCATCCTGATACGATGCGACGGCGAGACGAGCTTTATCGATGTCGGCTATAGAAAGAACGCCGTGTCCGCAACGAAGTATCTGAAGTATCTCGGTGTCAGCGAGCTGGACAGCTACATCGCTTCCCACGCCCATTCGGATCATGTGGGCGGCGCGTCGCGGATCATCGGCACATTCAGGCCAAAGAAGATCTACCTGAACCGCAAACAGACACTGAACGCCATACTTGAAGAAGCAAACAAGTCGGAAGCGTCCGCCGTCCGCGATGCGAAGTCCATCGTTCTGAAGCCCGGAGATTCATTCGCGATCGGCAGTGCTCAGGTCAGGTGTCTCGGACCGCTGGTGCTGGAGAAGTGCGGCACGGGCGCCTACAAGGAGAACTACAATTCCCTGGTCCTGCGCATGGATTATCGCGGCCGCAGTTTTTTGTTTACGGGCGACAGCACGGACAATGTCCTGCGCAGCATCAACAAGGCATATCCCGGAGAGCTGGACGTGGACGTGTTCAAGAACCCCCATCACAACGGCAGACATGACGAGGACGTCCTGAAGTTCCTGTCACCGAAGATCACGGTGGTCTGCACCGCAAACGAGAACCAGCCGGACCGGGAATACCAAAAGCTGGTGAAGGCATGCGGCAGCGCGCTCTATATAACGGGTTCAAAAAAGCATGGCAATGTCGCGATCATATGTCGGGACGATGCTGTTGAGGTGCGGACCGGTTACCCGTTGACCGATATAGAGCTTTCACCGGTACCTGCGCTCTACACGGGACAGGAGTACACTCTTGCGTACGATACGTCGCCCGGCTCGACGAGCAAGCCGGAATGGATCAGCTGGAAGACATCTGACCGGGGCGTCGTCCGAGTCTCGAACGGCCGCGTCAAGGCCATCGCCCCGGGCACGGCGACCGTGACGGCCACCACGCTGAATGGGATCACAGCGTCGGTGGACATCGAGGTCAAAGATACGGTCGTTCAGATCGCACCTCAGAACGTTCAGATCGCCGTCGGAGAGAGCAAAAAACTCAAGGCAAAGATCCTTCCCAAGGCCCCGAAGGGCGTCACCGGCGAATGGATCTCAGCAGATCCCAGCGTGCTGCTGGTCATGCCAAACGGTGAGATCATCGGCGCGAAGGAAGGCACGACACAGGTGATCGCCCGGCTGTCCAACGGCGTTGAAGCGGCCTGCGAGGTGAAAGTATACGGCATCATGGTGGATTCCATCGAACTGGATCGGAAGGAAGTCACGATGAAGGTCGGAGATCTGCTGAAACTCGAGGCGGTCATCAAGCCCATCGCTCATCCGAGTATCGAACTGGATTGGGCGAGCAGCAACGAGAAAGTGGTATGGGTTGATATGGAGGGCAACGTGACCGCCGTGGGCAAGGGCACGGCAAAGATCGGTGTCCGGTCCTCCAATGGTAAGCTCGCCGTGTGCACCATAAAGGTGAAGTGACGCTTCGTGCCGCAATTTGTCCAAATTGCGGCAGTGTCAGGGCATTTGATCGCCCGGCATGGACATTTCTGCGCTGAGACGCTATAATGACCGTGGGCGGCGACGAAGCTGCCCGGACCAGTCGTCTGAAAAGGAGCGATTCAACATGAAAAAACTGCTGGCCCTGATGCTTGCATGCCTTCTGCTCGCAGTGAATGCTGCCGCATATGCCGAGTTCAACGCGGACGATTTCAGTGCGATCTTCGATGAAGGCATCTTTGGCGATGATGAGCTTTCCGACGATGATTTCGATGAGGACGATCTCGAAGGATCGGACGACGATGAGAGTTACGAGGTCACCTTCGATGACGGCGGCTACAACGGTGAGTGGGTCAGCGTGGACGACCTGCAGATCGAGTTCTTCCTGCCGGAAGGCTGGCGTGCGGGAGAGGCTGCCGAAGACGAGTACTACTTTGCGGAGAGCCCTGACGGCGCCGCGGAGCTCGGCATCGTCGTCTATGACGATACCTTTGACGGCGGGGAACTGTCTGACTGGGCGGAGGCGAACGTGGATGACGCCTACACCCTGGGCACTGCAAACGGACTTGACGTCGCCGTGATCAACGATACGGACGTCGGCCGCCTGCTGATCCTGATACCCGCCTCGGATTGCGTCATCGGCTTCAATTTCCATCGTGACAGTGAAGCGGCGCTGTCGAACAGCATGGCGCTGAAGATCGCGGGCACCTGTACCGAGCTTTGGCCGTAACGGCACGGCTCGCAGCATCAGGTGCGGTCTAACGTACCGGATCGCTTTGGATATCGATGCACATCGGCCGGGCTTGTGGCCCGGCCGATGTGCGTTTATGCGCCGTTCATGCGAGGATGCCGTCGGATGGCAGTCGTTCGGGCTGCGCGATCTTCTCGCATGTGCACGCTTTGTCCGGACAGACACCGTACTGGATCAGGACCGTGATGATCCGATGAGCCGTTTCAGTGCGACAAGCCGCTCCGCTCTGTGCTGCGCTGTATCGATTTCCGGCGCAAGGTGCGGACAGGCTGAAGGGTCCGACTGAGGGAGGCGGCTATTCCCCCGTCAGAGCTCGATATGATTATGCATTTTGCGGCAGGCGATCCTGCTTTTTTTATGCGCCATGACGCATTTTGTGGCAGCCCCTTGCAATTTTCAGCGAAATAATGTATACTCAAGATGCTTCGAAATCGTTTTAGACCTGCGTGCGCTTCGGGAGGGAAAGAGGATGACAGTGACGATCAAGGACGTCGCCCGGCAGTGCGGCATGTCCATCTCCACGGTCAGCAAGGTGTTCAACGCTTATCCCGACATCAGCCAGGAGACGCGCAACGAGGTGCTGCGCGTGGCACGGGACATGGGCTATCAGCCGAATGCGCTGGCGCGGGCGCTCAAAACGAACCGGTCCTATAACCTCGGCGTTCTGTTCGTGGATGAGAACATCAGCGGTCTGACGCATCCTTTTTTCGCGGCGATGCTCAACGCTTTCAAGGCGCGGGCGGAGATGCTGGGCTACGACATCACCTTCATCAACCACAATATCGGCACCATGTCGATGACCTATCTGGAGCACTGCAGATATCGCAATGTAGACGGCGTTTGTCTGGCATGCGTCGATTTCTATTCCAGCGAAGTGGCGGAACTCATGAACAGCGATATCCCGACCACGACGGTGGACCACATGTTCGAAGGCCGGGCCTGTGTGTTTTCGGACAACCTTGCCGGCATGCGGATGCTGGTGGACCACGCGGTCTCCAAAGGACATCGCCGGATCGCTTATATCCACGGGCAGCGCAATTCCGTCGTCACCGAAAAGCGCATCGCCGCCTTCCGCAGGAGCATGGCTGCACATGGACTGGAGGTGCGGGAGGACTATATACTTGAGGGCCGTTACGATGACGTTGCCCATACCCGGCGCCTCACGTCGCAGCTGCTGCAGCTCCCCGAGCGCCCGACCTGTATCCTCCTGCCGGATGACGCCTCCTGGCTGGGCGCGCTGGAGGCGGCGACGGCGCTGGGCTTTCGCGTGCCGGACGATGTCTCCTTTGCCGGTTACGACGGCATCCGCCTCACGCAGCAGCTGCATCCGAAGCTGACGACCATCCTTCAGGACGCCGAAGCCATGGGCCAGGAGGCAGCGCTGCTGCTGATCGACCGGATCGTCAATCCCGGGACAGAGGTCGGCGAGCCGACGCTGGTGCCCGTTCGCCTCATCGAGGGCGAGACGCTCGGACCGGTGCCTGTGGAGGCGTGACAACGTTTTAGAGCAGCGGAAACATGGCTCAGTGCTGACGGGCGTCATCGATGCCGAAATCAAAAGACGCTGCCCATGCCGATCGCTCGGCTGGGCAGCGTGTTCTCTCTGTCGTCCGACAGAGGCCGCGGGTCACGCGCCTGCGGTCTTTCTTTGGTCATGAGGATATGAGGGCAGAGGCCGATATGACCGTGGGATGTCGGATCCGGCAGCCCGGTCCCGTGACGGCCCGGACTGTCGGATCCGCTGTGACAAGGCGTGGCTCGGCCTGTAAGATCGCGCCAAGGCGGGCAGCTCCTGCCTGTGTTGGAGCCGCTACAGGATCACAGACAGCCTGCGCCGGCACGCGCGGCATACGAATTCCTGATAGATGCTGTCCGAGACGTCCGTGTCCTTGTACCAGTGGTGTCTGCCGTCGAGCGCATCCGGACAGGGCGTGTACCATTCTGCCTCCATGATGGGTGGCATATCGTCACTCTCGGGAAGCTCGCCTTCGTCAGGTGTCTGCGCGAAGAAGTCTGACAGCTCGGTGCAGCCCAGTACGGACATGATTGCGCCGATCTCCCGAAGCGAGACATAGTCCAGCGTGCTGTCGCAGTATGCCAGGATCCTTTCACCGGGGATCCCGCTGGCCAGCGCGAGCGCTTCCACGGTGACGTGCTTCTCTTCCAGAAGGCGATCCAGTCTGCAGGTGATCGTCATCGGGCGATGCATCTCCCTTCCATTTGCGGATGACAGGGCCGGTGCCCAGTATAGTGCATTTAAGCTTTGTCGTACAGGATCCTGTGCGGCATCATCACTTTATTATAACAGAGAAAGGCTTGCGGTGCAATCCCCGGTTTTGACGCGTTTCAGATGCAAGGGACCTCTGAGGGACGATATGCGCGATGCATGCGGACCGAAAGGCTTTACATGCATTTTATTGACTTGATGTCCGGCGGGTGCTATAATCCGGAAAAGTGAATACAGCCGTTGATGCTTGCAGGAGAGCGGACAGATTCCGGCTGCGGCGGCCCTGAGGGCCGGCGACCGGCGTCCCGCCGAAGGGGATACACTCTCAGGCTTTCCCGTTGGGGAATGAGGACTGTAGGCGGATGGCACTCTGGAGACGCCCGGGCAGACCGGGGGCCGAAGGTGAAAGCAGGCAGAGCCTGCGAAGCTCTCAGGCAAAAGGACAGAGCAGACACATCATTCATGGGTCGTGCCCATGGACGAATGTCATGCGGCCGGACGCTTGGGTCCAGGCCGGTTTTTTATGGCCGGCCCGCGAGCGGCTGTGTGCAGTCGTTGAACGCTGCGGTCACGATGGAAAACGTCTGCCGTCTGGCAGGCGAAAGCGCAACAGGAGGAAGAAGACATGGTTCAGCAGGGCATGGAGTTTTTGCAGCGGTATGATCCCGAGATCGGCGGAATGATGGCAAAGGAGCTGGGGCGGCAGCGCCGGAATCTTGAGCTGATCGCTTCGGAGAACATCGTCTCCGAAGCTGTCATGGCGGCGATGGGATCGGTGCTCACCAACAAATAAGCCGAGGGCTACCCGGGACACCGCTACTACGGCGGGTGCGTGTACGTGGATCAGATCGAGAGCGTGTGCATAGAGCGCGCAAAGCAGCTGTTCGGCGCGCGGTTCGCAAATGTGCAGCCCCACTCCGGTTCTCAGGCGAACCAGGCCGTCTACTTTGCGCTGTGCCAGCCGGGCGATACTGTCATGGGCATGGACCTGTCCTGCGGCGGGCACTTGACCCACGGCGCGAAGGTGAGCTTCTCCGGCAAGCTGTACAACGCCGTCTCCTATGGCTGCGACCCTGCTACGGGGCTCATCGACTACGACCAGCTGCGCGAACTGGCCATGAAGCACCGCCCCCGGATGATCATCGCCGGCGCCTCCGCCTATCCGCGCGTCATCGATTTTGAGAAGTTCAGCCAGATCGCGAAGGAATGCGGCGCCTACTTGATGGTGGACATCGCGCACATCGCAGGCATGGTGGCCGCGGGCGAGCATCCCAGCCCGATGCCCTATGCCGATGTGGTCACGACGACCAACCACAAAACGCTTCGCGGCCCGCGCGGCGGCATGATCCTCACCAACGATCCCGACATCGCCAAGAAGATCAACAGCGCCATCTTCCCGGGCGGACAGGGCGGCCCGCTGATGCACGTGATCGCGGCCAAGGCCGTGGCGCTGGGCGAGGCGCTGAAGCCCGAGTTCAAGGCCTATCAGCATCAGATCGTCCGGAACGCGGCAGTCATGGCGGATACGCTGACGGCAAACGGCGTGAAGCTCGTCACCGGCGGCACGGATAATCACCTGATGCTGGTCGATCTCAGAGACGAGGACATCAGCGGCCGGGAGCTTGAGGAGCGCCTTGATTCCGTGCGCATCACCGTCAACAAGAACAAGATCCCAGGCGATCCCCGGTCTGCCAGGGAGACCTCCGGCATCCGCGTCGGCACGCCGGCTGTCACCGCCCGCGGTTTCAAGGAAGCAGAGGCGCGCGAGGTCGGCGAACTGCTGGCTATGGCCGCACGGGATTTTGAGGCAAAAAAGAGCGAGATCGTCGAACGCGTGGACGTGCTTTGCAAGCGATTCCCGATCTACGAATGATCCGTCCCGCTCCGGGACGCGATCGGATGTGCGCGACGCAGCTGTGCATGTGCCTATAAACACAAGGAAATGCGGACCGCCCGGATCCTCGAGTTATCGAGGATCCGGGCGGTATCTCTGTCTGATCCGCGGATCAACTGCGGATCGCATGGCTCGAACAGGAGGACCGGCTTTGGATCTGCCGGGCTTCTACAGCAGGTTCCTGAAAGGCTGAAGCAGTGCCCCCATCGCATACATGGCGATCCGCTTCCACAAAGGGACCTGGGCGACTGCATCGCCCTCGGGAAATGCGGGCGCGCTGTCGTCGGTGATCTCACGACAGTCGCCGTGGAGTGCGTCCAGATACCCCCTCAGGCGGGCGTTGATCTCAGGGCTCCGGATGACGAGCATCAGCTCGGTATCGATATAGGCGCTGCGCATGTCCTGATTGAAGGAGCCGATGACGGAGATCCGGTCGTCGATGGCGGCGGCCTTTCCATGATAGGAGTCGCCCCGATACTTCTCGAGGAGATGAACGCCGGTCGACAGTACGCCGGTGCGGTGATACAGATAATCGCTGCCCGCCACCACGTTGGCGCCGGTGTTCACGGCGTTGACCATCAGCGTAAGGGGCACCTGAGCGGCGACCCCGGACAGCGTACTGCGCATGTAGCCGTTCAACACGGCGTAGGGAGAGTGGAGCACCACGTCCCGCTTCGCGCGGCGCATCAACGCGGCGAGCTGGCAGAAGGCGGCGGGCTGCTTGGCGTAGATGGTCGTGGGATTGGCGATCAGCCATACGCCATGTGTGGGCACGGTGACGCTTTCGAGCGCCAAGGGCGTGAACAGCTCCGGACGCTTGGCGCGCAGGCCTTCCAGCTGGTCGGACAGGCTGTCGTACACCGCCTGACAGCGGGCGTCGCTCAGCGCGTCGACCAGATGGACGCTCGTCTCCTCGTGTGACCACATGCCCTCGAAATAGGCGCGAAGGGCGAACAGACTGCTGTCCGCGCTGCCGTCGCTGTTCCAGACGAGCACCTCGCGATCCAGACTGCGTACCGGCGTTTCATAGTCGCCGAGGAACTTGTCGAACATATTGCGCCCGCCCAGTATGAAGGCGGTGTCATCCACGATGACGTATTTGTCGTGCATGCGCCCCATGTGCTTCCAAGGGGTGAGCGGCGAGATGAGGTTGTAAAACCGCACTTCGACATTGGGATGCGCCGCCACGGCGCGGAACAGGTCCGCGCCCATGTGATCCAGCCGACCGGCGATGCCATCGACCAGGAAGCGCACGCGGACCCCCTGATCGGCCTTCGCCATCGCGGCAGCCAGTATGTCGCGGGTGCTCCGGCCGTCGTGGCATTCGTAGGTGACGATGACGATCTCCTCGCGGGCCTGTTCGATGAGCTGTATGCGGGCGTCCAGACCGTCCGTGCCGCGTTCCAGGAGCATCGCCCGGTCGCCGGTGGTGATGTCGCGCTGCATTTCGTCGGCCCGCTGCTCTGCCTGGACCAGCAGGTCCGCACCCGGCGCGGGAAGGACGGCAAACGGCGCGTATCCCGCGATGACATGGAAAAGGACGAACGCGATGACGAGCCGTATCGCTCCCCGCAGGACGCGCCCGAAGGGCGAGCGCCTTCTTTGTCTTTTCATGTCGCTTTACCTCTCCGGATAGCGGTCGAACGCCGCGGCATCTCCATTGAAGGCATCCAGGTCGATGAAGCGCTCCGGACCGGCATAGCCTTTCAATCTCGCGCGATCGGCGTACTGCCAGAAGGCCCAGTCCCGACGGTCGGACAGCGAGGGCTTCGAGATCACGTTCCGGAACCATATGTCACAGTCGATGAAACGGTCCCGGACATACATGGAATACGATTTGGATGTGACATAGAGGATCGGGCGTACGCCGTAGTGCTCGCGCAGCGCATTTGCCATGGCCTCGAGCTCGGGAACGACCTCGTCCGGCGGAAGGGGCGTACGGTAGTAAGCACCGTAGAATTCTACGTCGATGACGGGCGGGAGCGCATCGGATTCGACGGGAACGGTGGCGATGAAGTTCGCCGTCTGCGAAGAGCCGGGGGTATCGTAGCTGAAGAAGTGATAGGCGCCGGTCCTCAGCCCGGCGGCACGGGCCCCGGCCCAGTTGGCTTCGAAGGCCTCGTCCCGCGTGCCGCTGCCCTCGGTGGCCTTCACGAAGGCGAAGCTGAGCCCGCCATCGGCGGCGAGGGTCGGCCAGTCGATCTGTCCCTGGAAATGCGAGACGTCCACGCCCTTTACCGGCAGCGCAGGACGGTTGAACTGCCATATGCCGGTGAGATACAGGAGCGCGGCGACGCCGACGATGGCGAGCACGACCGCGCCGAGGATCAAACGAACGCGCTTCATCGGTCAGTCGCCCCCTTATGATCGCGCTCATCCAAGGCTCTGAGCAGCGCGGCAAGCTCTTCTCCGGTGAGGTCGCGCCACTGACCGGGCTTGAGCCGGCCCAGCCGCAGATCCATGATGCGCACGCGGCGCAGATGCGTGACGTTGGCCCCAAGCGCCTCGCACATGCGGCGGATCTGCCGGTTCAGCCCCTGTACCAGCACGATATTGAAGCTGTTTTCGCCGGTCCTGCGCACGCGGCAGGGGAGCGTGACCGTGTCCAGTATCGGCACGCCGGACATCATGTGTCGGACGAATTCCTCGGTCACCGGCCTGTCGATGGTGACTTCATATTCGCGCTCGTGCCTGCCGGCGGCGCGCAGCAGCCGATTGACGATCCCGCCATCCGAGGTCATGAGCAGCAGCCCCTCGCTGTCCTTGTCCAGGCGACCTACGGGAAATATGCGGACGGGATGTCCCACGTAATCCACGACGTTCATCGGTTCCCGGGGATCGGCGGTGCATACGATGCCGCGCGGCTTGTTGAGCAGAATGTATACCTTTTCGCTTTCGGCGCTCAACGGCTTCCCGTCCACAGTGACCTCCATGCCATCGAGCACCCGGTCTCCCAGCGCACCGGGTCGACCGTTCAGCCGCACCCTTCCTTCGCCGATCAGCCGATCGGCTTCCCGGCGGGAGCAGTAGCCGCTGTCTGCGATATACTTGTTCAGGCGAATGCCCGGACCCTTGCTGTCCATAGAAAACGACCTCACTTTTGTCAGAGCCATTCTATCATAATTTGAACTTGTGGACAAGTTTACACAGTTATGTTATGATGAATTATCAATATGGAATGGGATGATGGCGATGGCAAAGGTGACGCTCCGAAAGACCCGGGAGACGCGGGTGCGCGGCGGGCACCCCTGGATCTACGCCTCGGAGATCGAGCGCGTGGATGGCGATTTTGAAAACGGAGACATCGTCGACGTGTGCGACTTCCGCGGCAAGTTCATCGGGCGGGGCTTTTACAATCCGCAGAGCCAGATCTCGCTGCGCATACTGACCCGCAGCGAGGAGCCCTGTGACAGCGCCTTTTTTGAGCGGCGCATCCGCGACGCCTGGGAATACCGCCAGCGGCTCTGTGATCCCATGAGCTGCAGGCTCATCTATTCGGAGTCGGACTTCCTGCCCGGGCTGGTCGTGGACAAGTTTGGGGACGTGCTGGTGCTTCAGTCGCTGTCGCTCGGCATCGAGCGCATCAAGGATATGCTCTGCGACATCCTGATGGAAGTCGTGGGACCGACCGGGATCTACGAGCGCAGCGACGTGCCGGTGCGCCGCCTGGAGGGCCTGGAGCAGGTCACGGGGCTGCTGCGCGGCGAGGTGCCCGATCGCGTGGATATGGTGGAGAACGGCATCCACTTTCTCGTGGATGTGAAGCACGGCCAGAAGACGGGTTTCTTCCTGGACCAGAAGTGGAACCGCGCCGCCATGAAGCCTCTGTGCCGGGACGCGCGGGTACTGGACTGCTTCTGCCACAACGGCTCCTTCTCGCTTCATGCGGCCAGATACGGCGCCGCGTCCGTGCTGGGCGTGGATATCTCAGAGGAGGCACTGGAGGTCGCCAGGGAGAACGCGCGCCTGAACGGACTTGATAACGTTCGCTTTGAGGCGCACAACTGCTTCGATCTGCTTCGCGAGCTGGATGACGCGCGCGCGTGTTTCGACCTTGTCATACTGGATCCGCCGGCGTTCACGAAGAACAAGGCGGCAGTTCAGGCGGCGGTGCGCGGATACAAGGAGATCAATCTGCGGGGCCTCAAGCTCGTCCGTCCGGGCGGGTTCCTGGTCACCTGCTCCTGCAGCCAGCACATTTTGCCTGAGATGTTCCAGGACATCGTGAATCAGGCGGCAAGGGATGCCAAAAAGCGCATCCGCCTGGTGGAGTATCGCACGCAGGGCTACGATCACCCGATCCTGCCCCAGTCCGTAGAGACAAAATACCTGAAGTGTATGATCCTTCAGGTGATGGAATGACGCATGACGGCATGGAGGCGCCCCTGCCATCCCGGCCCTTTTGACTGAGGCGTCAACAATATTTTCCGCCGGGTATTGACAAGGGCGCTCAAATGTAGTAAAATAGCTCTTGTGTTCGGGGTTATAGCTCAGTTGGTCAGAGCGTTACGTTGACATCGTAAAGGTCGATGGTTCGAGCCCATTTAACCCCACCAA
>JAFRMB010000103.1 GCA_017430945.1 Clostridia bacterium
GAGGGGGCTGGCTGCGAAGCAGACTGGGGGAGTTGCCCGGACGCCAAAGTATGGCGTCCCTACGGCCCCGCGTCATTGCACATTCGTGCAGCCGCGGGCAGCGGGCGGCGAGTCCTCCGGATCGCTCGCCCTCGGTCCGGCCGGCGCCGGATGCCTATACGACAGGTCTGTGCGGTACCCCACCGTAGGGACACCATAATTGGTGTCCGCGTCTTCGCCTCATCGCCCATGGGTGACAAGGTGGCGATCTTGCGCCCCGTGGGGACGCCATGTTCCGTGGCGAGCGATGCCCGCCGCTACGACGGACGGTTTTCCCCGTACCGGCGACCATCGGTCGCCATCCCTGCCGTTGGGACGCCATTCAGGGCGTCCGCGTCTCCGCCCCGTCGCTCGCCCCTCAAAAACAACGCGAACGTGCTTGTTCGCGTGCCGGCGATGTGGTAAACTGTGGAAAGATCAATTCAGGGCGGAGGCGTCGTCATGGAAAATCTTAGCGCGGTCATCGAGGCGATCCTTTTCGTCTCCGGCGACCCGGTGCGCACGGACGCGCTCGCGCACGCGCTGGATCTCACGGTGTCGGAGCTGGAAGAGGCGCTCTCGGCGCTGTCGGACCATCTGGCGCTGGAGGGCCGGGGCATACAGCTCAACCGCAGCGGGAACACGGTGTTTTTGTCCATCTGCCCGAAGTACGCCCGGCAGGTGGAGGCGTTCCTGCAGCCGCTGCAGAAGCAGCCGCTGTCACAGGCGGTGCTGGAGACGCTGTCGATCATCGCCTACCGGCAGCCGGTGACCAAGGGCGACATCGAGGCGGTGCGCGGCGTGAAGTGCGACTATTCGGTGCAGTCGCTCCTCAACAAGGGCTTCATCGAGGAGCGCGGCCGTCGGGAGACGCTGGGCCGGCCGATCCTCTACGGCACGACCGACAAGTTCCTGCAGCACTTCGGCATGGAGAGCCTGGACGACTTGCCCGGCGTGGATCTGAACGCACCGGAGGGCGAGATCGGGGTGTGACGTTGATCGCCTCCCTTTTACGATTATTTTGCAAAACTGCCTTGACGGCGATACAGGGATAAAGCTATAATAATATCAAATTGTCACATTTATCATACGAGAGGAAGCAATTGCAATGAGGCATCAATCTTCTGAAAAGGCACGTCTGCGCAGACTGCGCGCGAAGTATCGCAAGCGCATGATCATCGTTGCCATCATCTTTTTGATCATCGGCATCGCGCTGGGCATACTGGCGGACCGCAAGTTCTTCAAGTCAGAGGAGCCTGCCCGCGTGGTCGAGGTCATGGTGACCCCGACGCCCGCGCCGTTCGACGAAGTGGAAGGGACCGCTGACCTCGGCACCTTCGGCGATGTGGACGAGGGCGGCGACTTCGATGAAGGCGACGGCATGGACGGGGACGACTTTGACGAAGACGCCGGCTTCGATGAGGACGCAGGCTTCGACGAGGACGCCGGTCCGGACGAGGCTGCCGGCTCTGATGAGGCCGGCGACGCACAGCCCGACGAGTCCAAGGACGCCGAGCCCGAGAAGGCCGACGGCGGCGAGAGCCTGGCGATCGAGATGGCGACGCCCACTGCGGAGCCCACGGCCACGCCCGAACCCACGCCCGTGCCCACGCCGGAGCCCGCTGACGTGGTGGTGCCCTTCGGCGAGAGCTATGGCTTCTCCACCCAGATCAAGCAGGACGGCACGGCGCGCATCGCCGCCAGCGACGAACCCTTCGAGACGCTGAACTTCGACCTGACGATGAAGGAATACATGCTGCCCTCCAACTTCGCCGAGAAGTGGGGCAACGTGTACAAGCTGCAGGGCAACGAGGCCGGCGCGGGCTTTGAGCTGACGCTGGACAACTATACCGGCAGCGCCACGATCATCCCCCAGAACATCATCAAGATCGCCTTTGAGAGCGCGTCCGGCAACTCCGAGAACCTGGGCTTCCAGCTGATGGACCGCGAGATCTCCGGCAACACCGACGTGGCGCTGGAGACGAACGTGCCGAAGCTGCTGTGGAAGCGCTACGCCTTCACCAATTCCGGCGAGCCCATGGAGTATCTGGCGGTGACCACCTACAACAACGGCGTGCCCCAGACCATCCGCTTCGAGCTGAAGTCCAGCGTGGCGCCCACGCCCGATCCGCTGGATCAGTACACCACGCTGACCCGCGGCGACAAGAAGGACGAAGTGCTCGACCTGCAGAAGCGGCTCATCGAGCTGGGCTATCTGTCCGGCACCGCCGACGGAAACTACGGCGCCAAGACCCAGGATGCCGTCCGCGCCGCGCAGAAGGCGTTCGGCATGGACGACAACGGCACCGCGACGCCCGAATTCCAGCTGCGCCTGTACTCCGACGAGAAGCCGGAAGAGGCCCCCGCTGAGCCTGAGGCCTCCGACGCCGCGGAGGATTGATCCCCACTGAACCGCGCCGACGCGATATCGCGTCGGCACCTTTTTTGCCTCCGCGCGAAAATACATCGCAAACACATGCAAAACAGATGACAGACGCGCCTTTACAGATCCAGGGGATCGTGCTATAATCATAATCGCGAAAAGAGCAGGGCGGCCGCAGAGGCGCCCTGTTTTTATACAGAGATCGATCTGGAAGTGAACAGACGCTGAGCGGATCCTTCGTTCTGCCGAAGCACAGCGGGGAAGAGGACCGCAGATGTTCGCGATTCGGATCGAAATGATCGCGCGGTAAGGCGGCAGCGGACAGCTGCCGCTTTTGCGTGCCGAGAAGGGAGGATGCGCGTGAACGACCGGGATGCGCGGTTCTGCGACGAGTATTTGGTCGATATGGACGCGCGGGCCGCGGCGCTGCGGGCCGGGTATCCGCTCAAAAGGGCCGATCAGGCTCCGGACTGGCTCAGGCCGGAGAGCGGCCGGTGCCGGCCGGCGATCCGCGAAGCCATCGCTGCGCGCATGGCGCGGCGCACGGGCATCACCGCGGAACGGGTGCTGCGCGAATACGCGCGCATCGCGTTTTCGAGCCTCGCGGACATTGCGGATCTTACCTCCGGCGTGCGGCCCAGGGAGGATGTCTCCCGGGAATGCATGGCGGCGGTGGCGTCTGTCAAGTACAAGCAGAGCGGTTCCGGCGTGGACTGCGAGATCAAGCTGTACGACAAGATGAAGGCGCTGGACATGCTGGCAAAGCACGTCGGCCTCATGGTCGACGACGGGATCGAGAGCGACCGGATGCCGGGCATCGTGCTCTTTCCCGACGGATCCGCGTCCATCGAGGGAGGCGATGCCGATGCGCCATCGCCCGACCAACGGGAGGACTGAGGGCGCGGCTTGCTCCGTTGCGTTCGATCATCTCGTATATCATTTGGAAACGGAGACTATCGTAGGGGCGCCATTCATGGCGCCCGCGTCCTCCAGGTCCATTCGGACGCCAAAGTATGGCGTCCCTACGGAGTCATGTGAGCAGGACTTCAGGCTTCCTCCTCGAGGGAGCTGGCTGCGAAGCAGTCTGAGGGAGTCATGCGGACACCATGCATGATGTCCCTACGGAGTGGCGATCAATGGCTTCTGCCGATTTGGCGACCGATGGTCGCCGGTACGGGATGGGGCACGCGATCACCCGCCGTATAGGCGTCCGGCGCCAGCCAGACCGAGGGCGAGCGATCCGGAGGACTCGCCGCCCGCTGCCCGCGGCTGCACGGATGTGCAATGACGCGGGGCCGTAGGGACGCCATAATTGGCGTCCGCGTCCCCGGTCCATTCGGATGCTGAGATATGGCGACCGATGGTCGCAGGTACGGGATGGGGCACGAGATCACCTGCCGTATAGGCGTCCGGCGCCAGCCAGACCGAGGGCGAGCGATCCGGAGGACTCGCCGCCCGCTGCCCGCGGCTGC
>JAFRMB010000104.1 GCA_017430945.1 Clostridia bacterium
ACGTCCGCATCGACAAGAACCGCAAGCTCCCCATCACCTGGTTCCTGAAGGCCATGGGCGCTTATGACGAGAACAAGCCCGCCACCTGGCTCAGCTGCGTGGACGATCCCTTCGTGGGCGCCACCACCAACGAGCGCATCAAGCAGATCTTCGGCGAGGACGAGCGGATCGTCTCCACCCTGGACAAGGACACCACCGGCTCCCGGGAAGAGTGCCTGATCGAGATCTACAAGAAGCTGCGCCCCGGCGATCCTCCCACGGTGGAGAGCAGCGAGACGCTGCTGGAGAACCTTTTCTTCGACCATCGCCGGTACGACATCTCCAATGTGGGCCGCTACAAGTTCAACAAGAAGCTGGCCCTGTACCCCCGCGTGGCGGGCTACAAGCTGGCCCAGCCCGTGGCTGATCCTCTGACCGGCGAGATCCTCGCCGAGGCGGAGGAGGTGCTGACCCGGGAGCGCGTCCGGGAACTGGAGCACAAGGGCGTCATGTCCGTGATGCTCGCCCTGGAGAGCGGCGAGACCGTCCGCGTCTTCACCAACGGCATGGTGGATCCCGCCGATTTCCTCCACTTCTCCGACGACGAGGCGGAGAACCGCCGCATCCTCCGGGACGAGCTGGGGCTGCGGGAGCGGGTCCGCTTCCTGCTGCTGCGCCAGTTCATGGAGCAGTACGAGGGCGAGGAGCTGAAGGAAGTCCTGAAGGCCAATGTGGACGACCTGCTGCCCAAGCACGTGATCTGCGACGACATTTTCTCCGCGGCCAACTATCTCTGCTGCCTGGCCCACGGTATCGGCGAGCCGGATGACATCGACCATCTGGGCAACCGCCGTGTCCGCAGCGTGGGCGAGCTGCTGCAGAACCAGTTCCGCATCGGCTTCTCCCGCATGGAGCGGGTGATCCGGGAGCGGATGACCCTCCAGGATCTGGACATCGTCACTCCCCAGAGCCTCATCAATATCCGGCCCGTCACTGCGGCCATCAAGGAGTTCTTCGGCTCCAGCCCGCTGAGCCAGTTCATGGACCAGACCAACCCGCTGGCCGAGCTGACGCACAAGCGCCGTATGTCGGCCCTCGGCCCCGGCGGCCTGTCGCGCGAGCGCGCCAGCTTCGACGTCCGCGACGTCCATTACAGCCACTACGGCCGCCGCTGCCCGATCGAGACGCCCGAAGGTCCGAACATCGGCCTGATCTCCTACCTCGCTTCCTATGCGCGCGCCAACGAGTACGGCTTCCTGGTCGCGCCCTACCGCAAGGTCGAAAAGGGCAGCTGCCGCGTCACCGACGAGGTCGAGTACATGACCGCCGACGTCGAGGACCAGTATATCGTCGCGCAGGCCTCCGAGCCCGTGGACGAGAACGGCTGCCTCGTCAACAAGCGTATCACCTGCCGTCACCGCAACGATACGATCGAAGTCAACAGGGAAGAGGTCGACTATATCGACGTCAGCCCCAAGATGATGATCTCCATCGCCACGGCGATGATCCCCTTCCTCGAAAACGACGACGCCAACCGTGCCCTGATGGGCGCGAACATGCAGCGTCAGGCCGTCCCGCTGATGACCACCCAGGCGCCCATCGTCGCCACCGGCATCGAGAATAAATGCGCCGTCGACTCCGGCGTGTGCCTGCTCGCGGAGGGCGAGGGCACCGTCATGCGCGTCGACGCGAACTACATCACCGTTCGCTACGACGCCGGCGAGACCGTCGATTACAAGCTCATCAAGTTTGCCCGTTCCAACCAGGGCACCTGCATCAACCAGCGCCCGATCGTCAAGGTCGGCGACCGCGTGTCGAACGGCGACGTCATCGCCGACGGCCCGTCCACCGCACAGGGCGAGATCGCGCTGGGCAAGAACATCCTGGTCGGCTACATGAACTGGGAGGGCTACAACTACGAGGACGCCGTCCTGCTCAACGAGCGTCTGGTGATGGAGGACGTGTTCACCTCCATCCACATCGAAGAGTACGAGTGCGATTCGCGCGACACCAAGCTCGGCCCCGAGGAGATCACCCGCGATATCCCCGGCGTCGGCGAGGACGCGCTGAAATACCTCGACGAGCGCGGCATCATCATGGTCGGCGCCGAGGTCACCGCCGGCGACATCCTCGTCGGCAAGGTCACCCCGAAGGGCGAGACCGATCTGACCGCGGAAGAGCGCCTGCTGCGCGCGATCTTCGGCGAGAAGGCCCGCGAGGTCCGCGACACCTCCCTGAAGGTGCCCCACGGCGAGAGCGGCAT
>JAFRMB010000105.1 GCA_017430945.1 Clostridia bacterium
GCCGGACTGAGCCCGAGCGATCCGAAGGACTCGCCGAGAAACCCGCGCTTGCCGAAGGCAGTAGCGCGGGGCGGTATGAGCGTCCGGCGGAAGCCGGACTGAGCCCGAGCGATCCGAAGGACTCGCCTGGAGAAACCCGCGCTTGCCGAAGGCAGTAGCGCGGGGCGGACACATCAGATGCGCTTCATCAGCGTCTCGGGGTTGACGGCGTAGAGCAGCGCGGTCTCGCGGGTGATGACGCCCGCGCGGACCAGCCGCTGCAGCTCCGCGTCCATGGACAGCATGCCCTGGCCGGCGCCGCCGAATATGGCATTGTCGATCTGGTGGGTGCGGCCGTCGCGGATCAGGTTCTGTATGGCGGGATTCGCGGTCATGACCTCGAACACCGCCACCTGTCCGCCATCCTTTTTGGGCACCAGGCGCTGGGAGACCACAGCCCGCAGCACCATGGAGACTTGCACGCGCACCTGCGCCTGCTGTTCGGCGGGGAAGGTGTCGAGTATACGGTCGACGGTCTTGGCCGCGCCGGTGGTGTGCAGCGAGGAGAGCAGCAGGTGGCCGGTCTCCGCCGCGGTGATGGCCGTGCGGATGGTCTCCAGGTCGCGCATCTCACCCAGCATGATGACGTCCGGCGCCTGGCGCAGTGCGCCGCGCAGCGCGCGGGCGAAGGTGGGGGAGTCGTTGGGGACCTCGCGCTGGCTGACCAGCGAATTCTTGTGGTTGTGGATGTACTCGATAGGGTCCTCGATGGTGACGATGTGGCCGTGGCGCTCGCGGTTGATCTTGTCGAGCAGGCACGCCAGCGTCGTGGACTTGCCGCTGCCGGCGGGGCCGGTGACCAGGATCATGCCGTTGCGGAAGCGCGCCAGGTCCATGATCAGGTCGGGGATGCCCAGCGCAGCCGGATCCGGAAGCCCGAAGGCCACCATGCGCAGCGTGGCGGCCATGGTGCCGCGCTGATAATATACGTTACAGCGGAATCGGCTCTTGCCGACCAGCGAGAAGGAGAAGTCGTCGTCGCCGTCGTCCTGCAGCTTGGCGATGTCGCGCCTGGCCATCTCATAGGCAGCGCGCACCAGCGCCTCTGTCTCCGCGGGCTTGACGATGTCGTCCGTCAGGGGGATCATCTGGCCCTTGACCTTGCAGGTCACGTGCGCGCCGGGCACGATGAATATATCGGAACCGGACAGCTCGTAGGCCCGGTCCAGCATCTCTCTCAGTTCCATGTATCCTCCGTGATCGCCGTCAGGCGGTGGTCGACCCATGTGAAGCGCTTATCCCCGCCCAAGGGGTTCAGTTCGACGGCGCAGTCCAGCGTGCGGTAGCCGTCGGTCTGGCTCCAGCGGATCACGCGGCCGTCCATCTTCATCTCCGGGGGCAGATAGGTGCGCACGGCCAGCGCGTACGCCGCGTCGTCCTCGGCCACCTCGGCGTAGTGTGCGGCGATGGCGTCGATCCGCGCGAGCTGGCGCTCCGCATCGGCGTTGAGCTGATAGCCGGCCTGCACCACCTGGATGCTGCGGGCGGACAGGCGGCTGTCGTTCCTGGCGTTCATCAGCGAAAGGATGCCCAGCACGCTCATCGAAAGCACCACGACGATCAGGATCAGCGACGCCGCGCCGGGCCCGAAGGAAATCCTGCTCTTGCGATTCACAGCGGTCCCTCCCTGTATACGACGCAGGGCAGCGAGAAGAGCTCCTCGTCCACCTGCCTCGCCTGATCCACGTTGCGCAGATCGTAGAACGCCCGGACACTGCCCTGCCAGAGCGTGCCGGCATCGGTGTCCGTCTGATCGCCCTCGACGTACAGCGTGTACGCGTCGCCGGCGCGGGTCCAGGCGCCGTGAGCGCTCCGGAAGGACATGGCCTCGAGCGCCGCGTCCGGATCGTCCGCCGCGCACAGCGCCTCGGCGACGTTCTGGGCCTCGGCCAGGGCGCGGGTCTCCACGCCTGCCTTTACGGCCAGGTTGCGCGCGGTCACGAAGACCTGCACCACCACCGTGGAGGCGAGCATGAAGAACAGCACCGCGATGAGGATCTCCACCAGGAGCACGTTCGATCTGTTGTTATTGCCCATGTTGAACTCCTAACACATTCCCGGATCGTATGACACGTGAATGATCGGCGCTATGCCTTGCACCTGAGCGCTACCTGCACGGTGCAGGGCTCGCCGTTGACGTCTGTCATCGTGACGGTCACCAGGCCGCCTTCGACGGCGGCGTCGAAACTGCCGGCGGGACAGATCGGCGTGCCGTCCTCGGGGTCGAAGTCGTCGCCGTCGTCGCCGGTGAACTGCTCGTAGAGCTGGTCTTCATAGCGGTAGATCCACGTGATGTACCCTTCGCCGTCGATCTCCTCGCGCAGCGCCAGCGCCGTGATGCCTTCCGGCTGCTCGACGCTCACGGCCCCCGCGCCGTCCTCTGCGCGGATCATGCTGCGCACGTAGGCGCTCAGCACGCGGTGATCGTTGTTGGCGTCCGAGCGGTCCACGGTGCCGCGGTACATCTGCGCGCCCAGCAGCACCATCAGCGTGGACATCACCGCGAACAGCCCCAGCAGCACGAACACGAACACGCCCTGCACGCTGTGGCTGACCCTGATATTGCGCCTGTTCACGATTCATCCGCCTCCACTTCCGTCACGTAGATCTCCGGCACAAGGTTCGAGGCGAAGGCTTCGTAGGTCACGAAGTATCGCGATTCGTCGTAAGCCAGGCCGTAGTTCTCGCGGAGGTATTCCAGGTCGCTCGGATAGGCGCCCTCGACGGCGTAACAGGTGAGCGCGGCGTTGTGCACCGCGTCCTCCACGAACTGCGTCTGCGCGCCGCTGTGGGCGGTGCCGACGCGGGAGACCACCGCCCACACGCCCGCGAGCAGCAGGACCAGCAGGAGCACCACTGCGACCTCCCTGCGGTTGATCATCGCCCTTTCCCCCTTTCAAGTCGGACGCGGCTGCGTCACAGCATGCTGGAGAGTATGCCCGCCATGGGCAGCATCACGGACAGCAGTATGGCGCCGATGACGATGGACAGCAGCGCAATCAGGGTGGGCTCGATGATCGCCACCAGCTGGGCGATGCCGGTCTCCACCTGTTCTTCGTAGATGCCGGAGATCCTGGCCATCACCTGGTCCTCCCGGCCGGCCGCCACGCCCATGCGGATCATGCGGTCGTGCAGGCCGTCGAACAGCTTCGAGTGCGATACGGCGTCGGCGAAGGACGCGCCGGAGTCAAGCTCGCTGCGGATGCCTTCGACCTTCCGGGCCGCTTCGCCGTCGGAGATGATCGAGGGCAGGAGCCGGAACGCCTCGCCGGTGGGGAAGCCGCTGGAGAGCATCATCGAGAGCACGCTGGCCACGCGGGAGGCGGACAGCTTCATGCTGAGCGTGCGGATCGGCGGGAACAGCCGGCGCAGGAAGCCCAGCACGCTTTCGCGGGCGGAGGTCTTCATCAGGATCGCGCACACGAGCACGGCCAGCACCACCAGGCCCACCAGCGCCAGCACCACCCAGCCGATGGTGGAGCCCAGCTTCATGAGCGCCGAGCCGGAGCGGGTCAGCTCCATGCCCATGGAGTTCAGCACCCGCTGGAACACGGGGAGCACCTTCCACAGCATGATCATGATGATGAGCACCAGCATGACGCCCAGCACCAGCGGATAGGTGATCGCGCTGACCACGGAGGTGCGGATGCGGTCCTCGCGGCCGTAGTAGTCGGCCAGGCCGTTCATCACGCTCTCCAGCTGGCCGGTCTGCTCGCCGATGCCGGCCATCTCCACCAGGTAGGTGGGCCAGCGACTGTCCTGCTTGAGCGCCTCGTGCAGCGAGCCCGTCTCGTTGACGCGCTGGCTGGCCAAAGCGTACAGGTCGGCGTATTCCGAGCCTTTGGTGGTCTCCGCCAGCGTCTCCATGCCGTCGTAGAGCGGAAGGCCCGCCGACAGTATCAGTGCGATCTGGCTGCAGAAGCTGGACAGCTCCGCGGAAGTGATGCCACGATTTCTCTTACCGGCCATGAACGATAACCTCCTCTGCGATCCCGTTGCCGGATGGATCCCGCCCTGTCGCGCGATGCGCGGCACGGGGTCAATACATTCGCTCGATCTTGTATTTTTTCGCCTTCAGCGCGCCGATGGCGGCGGTGGGATCGAAGAACTGATCCTTGCCGTTCAGCACGCTGCTCGTCCAGGCGTGATAGTATTTGTCCGCGTAGCCAATGACCAGCTTGCAGGGCACGTGCTGTACCCTGAGCATGCAGCACATCACGGCGGAGAGGTCCTGGCAGATGCCCATGCGGTTCTCATAGCAGTAGTCGATGTCGGGCAGCGCGCCGGAAGAGATGGTCTTGGCGCGCACGAAGTCATAGGCGAATTCGCTGCTTATGAAATCGGTGATGATGCGGTAGCACTCCTCGGGCCCGGCGCCCTTGCACAGCTCGTCGGACTTCTGAACGGCCGAGGTGAACAGTTCGTAATTCACATATTGATTGGGCACGGTGTAGGCGGCGTTCTCGTCGACGAGCTTCGCGTCGAGCTTGACCTTGCCCTCGGCGGAGAACTTCGAGCCCTTGACGTTCTCGTAGAGCGATATCTCGTATTTTCCGGAGCCCAGCTGCAGCGGGAAGGCTTCGTATTCGCCCTGGTTGTTCAGATCGTAGGTCAGCTGGGTCTTGCCGAAGGCCACGCGGATCTTGAGGGCGCGCTTGGAGGGCTCGGCTGCCCGGACCATCACGTAGCCGAGGGAGATGTTGCTGGCATCCACTTCGAGCCTGCCGTCCGCGCGGATGTCCGCGCCGTCAGCGGCAGGCCATACCGCGTCCGTGGACGCGGCCATTCCACCGACCGCCCATGCGAACATGAGCAGCAGGATGGCCGTCATGGCGCCTGCGCGTAGGATGCCTGATCTGAGCATGGTCCACTTACCTCCCATAGCTTTGCGGGAAAAGTATATCATATATATGACAGGTTTGCAAGGACGGCGCTGCGGTTTTTTTTCGCTGACGCGATGACGGTCGCCCGTGAGCCGGCTTGGACGCGTACGCGGGGCGGCGGGCGATGAGGGCATCGCCCCTGCACTGTGACCGCCGCACGTGCGCACGCGATCCGCGCCGGCCGCTTTTCCGCCCGACGGGGCTGACGCCGGCGGATCGCGGCGCAAATTCGGAAATGGCGGCACGAATGCGAGAGTTTACCAATATTTAACGGTAAAATCGGTACTTTGAGCCTTGATTTATCCATATAAAACGGTTACACTATGCATTGTAAGCGTTAGCACTCAAATATTTTGAGTGCTAACAAACACAAAACATCATGATACTTTGGGAGGTTCATCACACATGAAGATCAAGCCGCTGGGTGACCGCGTGGTCATCAAGAATCTGGAGGCGGAGGAGACCACCCGTGGTGGCATCATCCTGACCAATTCGGCGAAGGAAAAGCCGGTCATGGCCGAGGTCCTGGCAGTGGGTCCGGGCGGCAATGTGGACGGCAAGGAGATCGTCATGAACGTTCAGGTCGGCCAGAAGGTCATCTATTCCAAGTACGCCGGCACCGAGGTCAAGCTGGAAGGCGAAGAGTACATCATCGTCCGCCAGTCCGACATCCTGGGCATCGTCGAATGACGCCTCGCCCCGCGTGAACCCAATATCAAAATCCATCGGAGGAAATCAATATGGCAAAGCAGATCAAGTACGGCGAGGAAGCTCGCAAAGCATTGCAGACCGGCATCGACGCGCTGGCCGATACCGTTAAGATCACCTTGGGCCCGAAGGGCCGCAACGTCGTGCTGGACAAGAAGTTCGGCGCTCCCCTGATCACCAACGACGGCGTGACCATCGCCAAGGAGATCGAGATCGAGGATCCCTTCGAGAACATGGGCGCGCAGCTGGTGCGCGAGGTCTCCGTCAAGACCAACGACGTGGCCGGCGACGGCACCACGACCGCCACGCTGCTGGCTCAGGCCATCGTGCGCGAGGGCCTGAAGAACGTGGCCGCCGGCGCGAACCCCATGATCATCAAGAAGGGCATCGAGATGGCCACCGACGCCGCCGTGCAGAGCCTGGCCGCCCAGTCCAAGCCCATCGAGAGCAAGACCGAGATCGCCCAGGTCGCGGCGATCTCCTCCAGCGACGAGACCGTCGGCCAGCTGATCGCGGACGCGATGGAGAAGGTCGGCAAGGACGGCGTCATCACGGTCGAAGAGTCCAAGACCATGA
>JAFRMB010000015.1 GCA_017430945.1 Clostridia bacterium
GTTCCGCATCAGCGTGGAACAGTACACCGGGACAGCGGCATAATGTAGAGAGGATTACCCGTGAGGACATTGGAGCCTCACGGGTCTTTTTCTGTTTCCAGCATAGTGTTCACACCGACGATACCATGCCGTTCACATCGAAGCTGGCAAAGCGTTCACATCGACGACAGTATGACTGTCAATAAAGCCACACCGAAATTGTGGAGCTTTGTTGGCGGGGGCATACTGTTTACATCGAGAATTTGAATCGTATTCAAACCGGGAAAAGCAGGGCAAAAGGAAGGAGAAGCCTTGATTTTCAGGGCTTCTCCAGTTTGGTGGTCGCAACAGGACTCGAACCTGTGACCCCATCGATGTGAACGATGTGCTCTACCAACTGAGCCATGCGACCTTGTTTAGTTTGACAACTCGACCAGTACGTACTACCAACTGAGCCATGCGACCTTATGTTTCGTCCGTCGCTGTCACTTAACGAACAAAACAATTATAGCATCGGCGCCGCGGGATGTCAAGGGCGAATTGCGGATTCGCCGCAACTTTCAGGCAAGTTAACAATCGCCGGCAGTCGGGACAGGCGTCGCAAAGGAGGGTGAAAGGCAACCGGTCAGGACGCCTCGCCTTGCGACGGCACGGGATCGGCGCGCCGCGGGCCCTCCGTCAGGCGGGCCGGACGCAGGCGAAGTGGATCGCGCCGACGGCCTGTGCGAACTGCGCCACGGTGAGATCCGGATGGGCGGCCAGCTGCCGCATCAGGGGAGTGTTGGCGAGGCCTTCGTCCGCTGCCTCCAGCTGAAGGGCCGGTGTGATGCGGCGAGCGCCTTCGCAGATGGCCCGGAAGCAGGGGGGATGCTTGACCAGCCGCCCGAACAGCGACCGGTCGTCGCAGGCGGGGGAGAGCAGGTACTTCGTCTCACGCCAGGTGACGGCCAGCGCTTCGCCCACGCCGCGGAACAGCTCGGCAGCCGGCGCGGCAGGGTCGGCCGCGGCCTGCATGAAGCGCTCGAGGCAGGGCTTGCGCATGTCGTCCGGGGCAGTGGGCACGATCAGGCGATCGCCCGACCACCGGAACAGGCCCTCGTCGAACAGGCTGCGGTAGAGCGCCGGATCCGCCTGGGGCAGCTGCTTTGCGGCCATGCGGAACACGCCGAACTGCCCGGCGTACTTCTGAAGGGACCCCGGAAGGCCGGTGGTGAAATTGCGCGTGCTGCGCACGTCATGCGGGTCGAAGGCGCGCTGGCCATGGCAGCCCAGATCGATGATGAAGTTGTACACCTCGAGCGGGATCTCGGGGATGCCGCCGTCGGGCAGGATCCAGCCCGTGCCGAGATCGGTGCCCAGCGAATGGGCAAAGCAGCCGTTCGACAGGTCGCGGCCCGCGGCGGCCTGCTCCACCGCGGCGGTAAAGGCGGCCATGGGCCCGTCGTTGACGATCCTCACCGCGCCGCCCGGGCGCACGAACGCGGCCAGGCGATCGCCGAGCGACGACAGCCTGCCGAATTCCGACTCGTAATCCAGCGCGGCGTTGCCGCGGATGCCCTGCGTCTTGGGCGTCTCGCCGCCCGCGATGCGGCCCTTTATCACCACGTCGGGAAAGCACAGGCCGATGCCGTCGAGCGGCCGGAGCCTGTCGCCCAGGCGGGCTTCCATGGCGGCCACCGCTGCGGCGATGTCGCCGTCTGAGGCGGTGCGGTCGAACGCGGCGGCCGGCAGTTCGCCCTGCAGGCCTTCGGCCGCCATGCATACCGCGGCGCGCATGAGGCGGGTCAGCAGTTCGAGCGGATCGAGCAGCTGCCGGGCGCATGTGCAGGCGGCCGGGTTCCAGTCGTATTCCTTGAACGCGCACAGGTGGCCGTCCAGAGAGGCGGCCAGCTTGATGTCCGTGCCGCCGATGTCCATGCCCATATAACGGCCCCGGGCGGCGATGGCGGGCGCATCGGCAAATACCGGCGCGCCGCCCGCGCGCGGCGACAACGGCACCGGCGGCTCGCACGCGATGTCGCGGACGTCGAACCGGAAGCGGACGTCCGGCCCCAGCAGCGATGCCAGCACGCGCTGGTTGACGTTCAGACACTTACCCCAGCCCGCGCGCGCGGCAAGCGGCGCATCCGACTGGAAGATCGCGTTCAGGCGGGCGGCAAATTCCGAGAGCGTCCGATCCGCCGGGTCGACGTAGATGTGCGCGGCCTGCGCGCCGAGGGCCGACAGCGCGTTGTAGAGCGTGGCCGTCAGGTATTCCTCGATGAACGCGCGGGACGCCGCGTCCTCCTCTGCCGGCAGCAGCAGCGCGAAGCGCCGCACAGAGCCGTCATACAGATGCATGTGGATGTGGAAGGGCCGGCTGCCCGCCTGCTGGAAGGCGTCGCGGACGCGGGAGATGTAGACGGGCCGGTCGGCATGCGCCTCTTCCAGGAACGATCGGATTACAGACATGCTGAACCCTCCTTGCAGCTCACTTCTGCCTCCATGATAGCATCGGTCGAACGGCATTGTCAAGCGCGCGGATGGTGGCAAAAATAACAAGGATGTGATATGATAGGAATGTGAAGAGCCCTTTGGACGGACGCGGCATGCCGTGGATCGGGTGCGGCGGGAGAGATTCGATATGTGGACGATGATCATGACGACCATGGCGGTCATGGCGGTGGCGCTGGCGGCCCGCCTGGCGGCGCGGGTGCGGGGGACGCGTGTATTCGCGCGCGTCCGGGAAAAGCACAGGATCCTCTCATGGCCGCTGGCCATGCTGCCGGTCGCCGCGGTCGGGCTGACCTTTGCGCTGTGCGTCAATGTGACGACGGCCTTCGTGGTGCTGCTGCACCTGCTGGTGATCTGGGAGCTCAGCGCGCTGCTCGTGCGGCTGGCGGCGCGCGCCGCGCGGCGCCCATACAGCCGCGACGTCGCCGCCATCGGCGGCCTCTCGTTGACGGTCGTCTGTCTGGGTGCGGGCTGGTATATGGCGCACCACGTGTTCCGGACGGATTACCGACTGGTCACGGACGAGATCCCGGCCGGGGAACGGCTGCGCATCGTGGAGATCGCGGATGCCCACCTGGGCATCACGCTGGACGGCGAGCGCTTTGCCCGGCAGATGGAGCGCGTGCAGGCGCTCGAGCCCGACGCGGTGCTGATCGTCGGCGACTTCGTGGATGACGACACCAGCGCGGCCGACATGCGCGAGGGCTGCGCGGCGCTGGGCCGGCTGAAGACCCGCTGTGGCGTGTACTTCTCCTACGGCAATCACGACATGGGCTATTTCAGATACCGCAATTTCAGCGCGGGCGAGCTGCTGGCCGCGCTGGAGCAGAACGGCGTGACCGTGCTGGCGGACGAGGCCGTCCGCGCGGGGGATGATCTGTGGATCGTCGGGCGCCGGGATCGCACCATGCACGACCGGTCGTCGCCGTCGGAGCTGATGGCGGGCGTGGACGGCGAAGGCTACACCGTGATGATGGATCACCAGCCGAACGACTACGCCGCGGAGGCGGCCGCGGGGCCGGATCTCGTGCTCTCCGGTCACACCCACGGTGGCCACATCTGGCCGGCCGGGCTGATCGGGCTGGCGATGGGGGCCAACGACAGGGTCTACGGCATCGAGACGCGCGGGGACACCACCTTCATCGTCACCTCCGGCATCTCCGGCTGGGCGATCCCCTTCAAGACCGGCACCTTTTCCGAATTTGTGGTGATCGACGTCGTCGGCGCATAGCGCGACGTCGCTCAGATCAACGGCCGCGGACCCGGCCCTGGGTGCCGCGGAACGACCGGGATGATCATTTCAACGAAAGGAATCGGGGGAAGAACATGATCACGAATGACAAAAGCATCGTGGAGCTCAAGCACTTTGTACTCAGAGAGGTATGCCGCCTGGCATGGGAGGGGCAGCTGACGCCGGAGAATACGGAGAAGATCGTCTACGAAGTCAGCCCGGGACCGCAGCCGAAGTATCGCTGCTGCGTCTACAAGGAGCGCGAGATCACGCGCGGCAGGATCCGCCTGGCCATGGGCCAGTGTCCCGACGTCAACCATCAGACGAACAACGTGGTGGCCGTGATCCCCGCGGCCTGCGATGACTGCCCGATCCAGGATTATTTCGTCTCCGACATCTGCAGGTTCTGCCTGGGCAGGGCCTGCCTGAACGCCTGCCGGTTCGGCGCCATCGCCCCGGGCGACGCCAAGATGCGCATCGATCCGCTGAAGTGCAAGTCCTGCGGCATGTGCGCGAAGGCCTGCCCCTTCGGCGCCATCATACACCAGGAGCGCCCCTGCAAGAAGGCGTGCCCGGTCGGCGCCATCACCTACGACGAGGCGGGCATCAGTACGATCGACGAGGAGAAGTGCGTGCACTGCGGCCACTGCATCCACAGCTGCCCCTTCGGCGCGATCGGCTCCAAGATCTACGCGGTCGACGTGATCCGGGCCATCCAGAGCGGCAAGCGCGTCATCGCGATGTGCGCTCCCGCCACCGAGGGACAGTTCGGCAAGGCGATCGGCATGGCGGCCGTGCGCGCGGGGCTCATGAAGCTGGGCTTTGCAGACATGGTCGAGGTCGGGCTGGGCGGCGACATGACGGCGGCCTATGAGGCGCTGGAGTGGATCGAAGCCCGGAAAGAGAGTCGCAAGATGACCACATCCTGCTGCCCGGCGTTCATCTCCATGCTGCGCCATCACTTCCCGAAGCAGTACGAGGAAAACAAGTCCGACACGGTGTCGCCCATGGTCGCGGTGTCCCGCTATCTGAAATCGCGCGATCCGGACTGCGTGACGGTGTTCATCGGGCCGTGCATCGCGAAGAAGGGCGAGACGCTGAACCCGTATATCGCCGACTCCGCCGACTACGCGCTGACCTATGGCGAGATCGTGGCGATGCTGGACTCCAGACAGATCCTGCTGGAGCCCGTGCCGGAGGACTATCAGGAGGCCTCCGTGTTCGGCAAGCGCTTTGCGGGCACCGGCGGCGTGGCCGACGCCGTGCTCGAGGTCATGCGCGAGATGGGCGAGGACGTCTCCGATATCAACCTGCTGACCTGCGCCGGCGGCGAGGCGTGCAAGAAGGCACTGATGCAGCTGAAGGCCGGGCGCCTGAACGAGGATTTCATCGAAGGCATGATGTGCCCGGGCGGCTGTGTGGGCGGTCCTTCCAAGCATCAGGCTGAGGCGATCGTCATACAGGCGCGCAAGGACCTCCTGGCGAACGCCGACGGGCGAAAGATCCTTGAGAACCTGGAGAAGTATCCGATGGACAGCTTTTCCATGTTCCGGGACGGACATATGGACCCGGATGCATCGCCCTTCCCGCGCAAGCAGACTCCGTGACGGCGTGACGCGGCGATGAAACGCTCCCCCTCGAGGCGCGGCAGCGCTTTGAGGGGGAGCGTTTTTCGCTTTGGAGGGCGTCAGCGCGTCTGCGGCGCGCGTACGGACAGGAAGGCCAGCACATCGCGCCACCAGGGGAACAGGACCTCGTCTGCGGAACGGTAGATCTCGTGCTTCGCGCCCCGGACGGTCACATGTGAGCCGTCCGGCACGCGGTCGATGAACATCTTCTGAGGGACGGGCAGCACGGTGGCGTCCAGCGCGGCGGTATACAGCCGCACCTTCGCGTCGATGCGCTCCACCGCGCCGGGAGCGAGGATGCGGTCGGTCACGTCGATGGACTCGAGCGTCCAGCCGTAGCTGGGACCGTTGTTCGTGAACAGCGGCTCTTCGCGCCGCTGCGCCTCGTACCAGTCGAAGCGCGCGCGCCCGGTGGCGCAGGAGGTGTCGAAATCATCCGGCCAGGTGTAGGGCTTTGAGGTGAAGATGCGCTGCCGGCCGCGCCCGAGCGCGATGGCTGCGCGGCACATCAGGCGCGCGGATGGCTTCGGCATGCCGTGTAGGTCGGGTGCGATCATCGGCGCGCACATCGCGGCGCGGTCAAAGAACCCGGGGTGGCTCTCCAGAAAGAGCGCCGTCACCGCGCCGCCCATGGAGTGGCAGAACACGCGATGGGGCATGGGCATGCCCGGCAGCATCTGTGCGCAGACGACCGACATGTCCCGCACGTACGCGTCGAACGCGTCGACGTGGGTCAGCGAAGCGTCGGCCAGCGCCGGATCGCGCCACGAGCGCCCGTGACCGCGCTGGTCGTAGGCGACGACGCTCATGCCGCACTCGAGCAGGGAATGGATGAGCTCGGCGTATTTTTCGATGTTTTCCGTGAAGCCGTGCAGGAGCATCACGGTGCCGCGCGGCGCACTCGCGTCGAACCGCGAGACGAAGAGCGGACGGCCGCCGTCGCCGGGCACGACCAGATCCGTCCGGCAGCTGTCGATGCGGGGCAGTACGACCTCGCGCATGGTCTCGGCATAGCGATCGGAAAGCGCCAGGCCTTCGGCGTTCAACCGGGGATCGCCGGACATGAGATCACCCCCTGCGGTCAGGACTTTTCGATGATGCGCGCATAGACCCTGCGCTCGTTGTACAGCGCGAACAGCACGCCGCCGAGCACGCACACCGCCGCCGCGGCGATGGCGGTGATGCGATAGCCGAGGCCGGTCTCCCGGCCGATGGTCGCAAAGGCCGTGACCATCAGCATGGCGATGGACTGGCCCATTTTAAAGGCGAACGTGCGCGCGGCGTAAAACATGCCGCTTCGGTTCACGTGGGTCTCGAGCGCGTCGCACTCGGCGATGTCCGCCACCACGGCCTGAGGCAGTATGCCGAATACGGCCATCGCCGGCGCGGCCACTGCACAGAGGATGTAGCCCTGGACGGCGGGCGGGAAGGGCAGCCGGCTGCCGAAACAGGCGGTGTAGAGGAAGCAAAGCGTGAACACCGTGAATGCGAAGAGGATCAGCTTTTTCTTTCCGAGCTTCGGGGTCAGCCGGTTGATGGGCACGTAGAACAGCATGGACAGGGCCGTCATCAGCACGAAGTATACCGTGGACATGCTCTCGTCCAGTCTGAGGAGCGAGGTGACGAAGAAGGGGAGCGCGGTCTGGAACATCGTGATGCCCAGGAAGTACGCGATGTCCGAAGCCACGAACACCCGGAAGTCCCTGTTTTTGAACGTGGCCGCCAGTGAGCGCAGGGCGGGGGTGTCGTTGGGGACGACGTCGATGTAGTCGCGCTCCCGGATGGCGAATACAGGCACGAACATGCAGACCATGCCGATCAGCGACAGCGCCGTGAACGTCACGCGGATCGCGGTCACCCGGGGCATGGATCTCTCCAGCAGCCCCCAGATCACCGGCGCCACATAGGCGACTGCCATGCCGGCGATGTAAGTGAACGAGATCGAGGTGGAGATGGCCATGCGGGTCTTCTGGTCGCTGCCGAGCTCGGGGATCAGCGCGTTGTACGGCGTGCAGTACATGGTCATGAACAGGTAGAACAGCATGAGCATCACAAACAGGCAGCCGGCGTTCAGCCAGCTCTCGCGTCCCACGGGCGACCAGAAGGTGAGTATGCACGACAGCGCGAACGGTATGGCAGCCACGCGCATGAAGGGGATGCGCCGGCCGTTCTTCGATCTGCAGCGGTCCGACAGCGAGGCGATGAGCGGATCCGTGACGGCGTCGAATATGCGCCCGATCGCCGTGATCGCGCCGAGTATCGTCAAAAGGCCCAGCACGACGCGCCCCTGAGGGATCAGGATCGGCTGCCCCGCCTGCTGCGTGGCGAGGTCGGGCTGATAGTAGGGCACCAGCCAGCTGGAGATCAGCGCCGCCAGTACCGACCAGCCAAACTGGCCGATGGCGAAGCACCATACTTTCCCTGTAGACAGCTTCCTTGTCTGAGACATCTTTCACACGCTCCTCTTCCTTCGGACTGCGTCCGCGCCGGCGACGATAAGCTTTGCCGAACGGCGCACGTCCGATACCCCTGACCATTCTAACACAAAAAGGCCGTCCGCGCAATGGCGGACGGCAAAGCGTCATGGGTCAGCGCAGGGCTGATGCGGTCTCCCGACCGAAGGCGGCCGTGACGGCCATGCCGGGCCGGATGCGCGGATCGGCGTCGAAGGAAATGTGCACATCGTAAGCCGCCGTATCCGCGCCCTCACGGGGGAGCCAGGCGATGTCGCGCACCGTGCCGGACAGCCGCAGCGTCTCCTCGCCGGTCTCGAAGCTGAGCGCGACGGCATCGCCGTCGCGGATCGCGCCGAGGTCCGATTCCGGAACGGCGACGGTCGCGACCAGCTGATCCTCCGGGCACAGCGCCAGCAGCGGCGCATCCCGGGTCAGGGTCTCTCCCGCCTGTACGACGACCTCGGTAACGTAGCCGGACCGATCCGCGGTCAGATGAAGGGCATCGCCCTCATCGGCATCGGGCAGCGCGCCGAGCGTCTCGAACAACAGCTGGCCCTTTTCGACGAAGTCGCCCTCGTCCACGTAGAGCCGCGCCACGTCGCCCGTTCCGGCGACGGCCACAGCGGCGGAGGCCACCACGGTCGCCTTGCCCAGACGGTCTGCGGTCCCGTAGTCGTCCTCAAGGTAGACGTAGACGGTCTCGCCGTTGTAGAACGCGCCGCCGGTGGCTTCGATGTAGAAGATCTCGCCGTCGAGCTTCGTGATCACGCCCGTGCCGCGGTGGGAGCCGTCCGCCGTGCAGCGCATATACACGACCTGACCCAGGCTGAGCCGGGTGGTGCGGGCGCTCTTGTAGGCGTACTCCGCGGTGGCGTACATCATGTACTGGCTCTCCGGGGCGATGGTCAGCACGCCGCCGTATTTGGCGGTCGCGTCGTCGGCGCTGTCGCCGGCATCGGCGAACACGGCGCTCACGGTGCCGTCCCAGGGGGCGTAGACGCGGGAGGTGGACAGCGTCGCGACGGTGTCGCCCGCCTGGATCAGCGATCCGACGGAGACCGTCACGCCGGACACCGTGCCGCCGGCATCGGCGGTCAGCATGACGCTGCCGGCACATTCGACCGTGCCCTCCGCCGTCACCTCCGCCAGCGCGGGCGCGGCGAGCAGCAGCGCCGCCAGCGCCAGTAAGCAGACGATGCGTCTCATGGGTCAGACCTCCCCGTCGATCAGCGTCAGCGTGCCGCCCTCCGCGGAGGCTGCGTAGACCGCGCCGCCCGCGGCTGCGTTGATCCTGACCGCGCCGTCGACGAAAGTAATCGTGTATTCAAAGGTGTTGTCCGTCCAGCCCTGTGCGCGCAGCGCGCGGTAGACCTGGCCATCCAGCGATCCGGAGGTGCGGATCACGGCGCTGCCGGCCGAGCCGGTCAGCACCAGTGCATCCACGCCGCTGCGGAAGAGCGTGCGAAGGGTCAGACCGCTCAGCGTCCACTGCTGGACCGCGTTGTCGCCGCCGTCCAGCCACAGCGTCCGGTCGCTCTCGGCGCTGCCGGTGATGTCCGCGGCGCTCAGCGCATCCTCGCTGGCGCCTGTGAACAGCGCGATGTCCGTCAGGTCGGCCAGGGAGGCGAGCGCCCCGTAGAGGGTGTCGTCCCTGTCGCCGCTGCGGTGGGTGCTGGTCAGCGCCTCGCCGGGCGTGATGCCGTTAAGAGGGTCGTCCGCCTGATCGCCCGGCGCCATCCCGCCGACGCCGCCCCTGAAGCTGCGCCGCCAGCTGCCGCGGAACCTGAATCTGCCGGGGAACCTGCCACCGGGGAATCTGCCCGGCTTTTGCGGGTCGTTGCCGGGTCCCTGCGGATCGTCGCCGGCCGCCGCCTGGAACGCCTGGTAGATGAGCCGGTAGGTATTGGCGTCGCAGCTGTCGGTGACCTCCATCTCGTTGTCCGTCTGGAACTGCGCGATGGCCGCCGAGATGGCGGCGTCGATCTCCTCCTGCGTCATCTCGGCGCCCGCTTCATCCGTCAGGTAGCCGAGCTCGGTCAGCCAGGCCTGCACCTTTTGTTTCTGTTCATCGTTGAGGCTGCCGGTCTCGTCGATCTCGTCGGCATCGTCGGCATTGCCGTAATCCTGCGCCTTCGCGGCGGCGGCGGGGATGAACAGGGCTTCCGTTTCGACGGATCCTAGCGGAGCGATGCCGGCTTCGCCTTCGGAAGCGTCCGCCTCATCGGGCGCGCCTTCCGGCTCGCCGTCGTCTGTCGTTTCGCCGTCGTCTGTCGTCTCGCCTGTCCCGTCCATCTCATCGATGTCATCGTCGGATGCCTCGGGCGCGTCGGTCTCATCCTCGTCGTTTTCCTGAGCATCGGTCCGGCTGTCTTTCGCGCCGGCATCGTCCGTTCCGCTTGCGGATGCCCCGCCGACAGAGGCGGCGGCCCGTGAGAGCGCCGAATAGGTCGCAGAACTGCACTCGCCGGTGGCCGGCAGCCCGTTGTCGGCCTGGAAGCGCTTGACGGCGCTGCGCGTCGCATCGTCGTATTTGCCGTTGACGTGCCCCGCGGGCAGATACTTCAGCCGGATCAGCCACGTCTGCACGTTCCGGATCTGCGCCTCGGTCAAACCGGCATCGTCTTCCGTGTCATCCGCGCGTGCATCGTCGCCCTTCTGAGGCTGTTTTGCGTCCGCAGCCGGGTCGGACGGATCAACGGCAGCCTGCGGCTGCGCGTCAGACGCGCCGTCGACGGTATCCGCGGGCTTTTGATCGTCATTCGAGGTGCCGCTGGCATCCTGAGCGGCAGAGCCGGGACCGTCTGTCTTGCCTTCGTCGTCGGCTGCTTTGCCGTCCGCACCGGGGGTCGTATCGGCTTTGCCCTCGCTGTCAGAGATCTTTTCGGCTTCGGTCGGTTTGGAGCCGGACCCGCCGGAAGCGGGGGTCGGATCGGACGACTTGTCAGCACTTTCTGACGAATTGGAGGCAGAGTCGCCGGAACCGGAGTCGGAAGATTTGGAGCCGGAGTCGCCGGAACCGGAATCAGACGGTTTGGAACCCGAATCGCTCGACTTGGAGCCGGAGTCGCCGGAACCGGAATCAGACGATTTGGAACCCGAGTCGCTCGACTTCGAACCGGAGTCAGAGGAACCGGAATCGGAAGACTTCGAGCCGGAATCAGACGATTTGGAACCCGAGTCGCTCGACTTCGAACCGGAGTCGGGGGCCTTGGCGGATGCGCCGTCCGACTTCTCGCCGGAGTCAGAGGCGGCCTTCGGCTTGCTCTCTGAGGCGGCCTTGGGCTTGGACTCCGAGGATGGCTTGGAGGACGTTTCCGCGGCGGGCTTGTCAGAGCCGCCGTCCGAGTCGCCGCCATCCGATTCGGCCAGGCCCGGCAGGACCAGACCCGCGGCCATCGCGGCGGCCAGCAGTATCGAGAGCCATCGCTTCATATCAGATCACTCCTTGTCGATGGGATCGCGGCTTTCTTCAGTCCGCGCTGTCCGCGTCGGGGGCATCCGGTATATGCGCGCCTTCACGGCGGCCGCCCTTATCGCCGCGGGCCGCGCGGCCGTCCTGTGCGTCTGCGTCGGGGGCGTCCGCATCGGGCGCATCTTCATTCGCGTCTGCCTCGGCGTCCGGCGCGGCGTCGGTGTCCGCGCTGCCCGCGGGCCGCACGACGGCCGTCATGCCCAGGCGGATGTTCTCGTCGGCCTCAAAGTCGATGTAGGCCGCGAACGCGCTGGAGGAAGTGCTGCTGCCCTCGGGCGCGCTCTCGCCGCTGCCGACGGCGGTGTAGAGCACCTGGGCCACCTTGCCGCTGACGGGCGCGGCGTCGTCGGTGTCCTCGTTCCAGCTGAAGCTGATCTCGACGTCCGCGCCGATGGGCAGCGCCGACAGATCGGCCTCGTTCACGTCCACCTCGAGCTGCAGCGCGTCTCTGGGATAGAGCGTGGCGATGACGTCGCCCTTGTTGACGCCGGCGCCCACGGAAACGTTCAGCGCAGCCAGTATGCCGTCGGCGTCGGTCTTGAGCGCGCTGCCGGTGCAGTAGCGGGCGTCGTATTCGCCGTTGAGGGTCTCCAGCAGCAGGTCGCCTGCCTGGACATGGTCGCCTTCGGACACGTGGACCGCGACCACGCTGCCGCCCTCGCCGGAGCCGGAAACGGCCACGCTGGCGGCGCGCTCGATCTCGCCGCGGCCGATGCGGGTGCGGGCGGTATGCGCTTCTGCGCGGTACACGTACACGGTGCCGCTGACATAGAAGCTGCCGGAGGCCTCCACGGTGAAATCGGTGCCGTTGACGCCCGTGACGAAGCCCGTGCCCTTGTAGCTTCCGTCAGAGGACAGCAGATATACCTGCTCGCCCACGTGGATGTACTTGTTGTCGCTGGCGTTGTAGGCGTAATCGGTGGAGGCGGTCAGGCTGTACTTGCTGTCGGGCTCCAGGTACAAAAGCGCGCCGTAGCGCCCGGTGATGTCGGAGATGCTGTCGCCGGGGGCGCAGAATATGCCGGTGACATCGCCGTCCACGGCCGCGTAGACTTTGGTGGTGGCAAGCTCCGCCAGAACGTCGCCGGAGGAGACCAGCTGGCCGGTCAGCACCGGCACGCCGGCCACCGTGCCGCCGATCGACGCGGTGACATAGTCGGGCCTGACGCACACCACGGTGCCGTCGAATTCGTAGTCGGCCAGCGCGGCGCCGCCGAGCAGCAGCACGCAGGCGAGGATCAGGGAGCACAGAGCGCGCAGTTTCATGGGAAGACCTCCTTTGGATGTGTTTGGAACGGGTCGGTAATGCTTGGCTACATCCTTCTCAAAGCGTCGATCGGGTTGAGTTTGCTGGCCTTGCGGGCCGGGGCCCAGCCGAAGATGATGCCCACCGCGGCAGAGAAGCCCACGCCCAGCGCGATGGCGCCCCTGGAGACGGTGAAGCCCGCGCCCATGGCCTTGCAAAGGCCGAAGGAAACGCCGACGCCGATGACCGTGCCGATGACGCCTCCGGACAGGGACAGCAGGAAGGATTCGATCAGGAACTGTGCCTGGATCTGCCCGGGCTTGGCGCCCAGGGCCTTTTTGAGGCCGATCTCGGTGGTGCGCTCGGTGACGGAAGTGAGCATCATGTTCATGATGCCGATGCCGCCCACCAGCAGCGCGATCGACGCGATGCCGCCCAATAGCGCGGCCAGCATGGAGGTCATGCTCTCCATCGTGGACTCCAGGCCGTCCATCGTGGTGATCTCGTAGCAGTCCTCCTCGTAGCTGAACATCTCGTCCAATGTGCCCTCCAGCACCTCGGTGGCCGACGTGCTGTCCCAGCCCGCGGCCAGGTAGACCGTCAGGCTCGTGACCTCGGAGGTGTTGTTCAGCTTGAGCGCCGTGGTATAGGGGATCATGATGTCCGGCGTGCCCGACATCATGCCGGCGACGGAGGTGTCGCTGTCGGCGTCGAATATGCCCACCACCTTAAAGGGCAGCCCCGAGACGTACAGCGTCTTTTCCAGCGGATCCTCGCCGTAGAAGAAGGTGTCGATCATCGTCTGGTCGATGAGACACACGAAGTTCATGCCCTGCATGTCCAGTATGTTCAGCGCGCGGCCGCGGGTGACGGTGTCCTCGTTCACCGAGAACCAGTAGGGGTTGCGGCCGGCGACGGATATGCGGGTCTCGTACTTGCTGCCCCGGCTGACCCGGGTGCGGGTGGACACCGTGGGCGTCACGCCGTCCACGCAGTCCAGCGCCGTCAGCTCGTCCAGGTCGTCCGCCGACAGGCCGGTCTTGAGGTCGCTGCCGGTGACGGACAGGCTCAGCGTGCCGGCGCCCATCGACGCGAACGAACTGGTGATCGAGGTGGACACCGCGCTCACCGTGGTGATCAGCGCGATGACCGCCGTGACGCCGATCAGTATGCCCAGCACGGTCAGCGCCGAGCGCAGCCGGTTCTGTGCGATGTTCGACACCGACATGCGGACGTTCTCCGCCAGCATCGAAAGCGCCGCCCGAAGGGATCTGAAGGGATCAGGCATAGTCCACGCCCCCCTCCGATTCCGTGATCTCGCCGTCCACGATGTACACCACGCGCCGGGCGTTGCGGGCGATGTTCGTGTCGTGCGTTATCATGATGATGGTGTTGCCCTCTTCGTTGAGCTCTTTGAACAGCGCCATCACCTGCCGGCCGGTCTTCTGGTCCAGCGCACCGGTCGGCTCATCTGCCAGGAGCAGGGTGGGATGGGTGACCAGCGCGCGCGCGATGGCCACGCGCTGCTGCTGGCCGCCGGAGAGCTGGCCGGGATAATGGTGCATGCGGTCGGCCAGGCCAACGCGCTCCAGCATGTCCTTTGCGCGTCGGGTGCGCTCGCGGCCCGGGACGCCCGCGTAGATGAGCGGCAGCTCCACGTTGCGCAGCGCGTCCAGCTTGGAGAGGAGCTCCGAGTTCTGGAAGATGAAGCCGATCTCGCGGTTGCGGATCCTGGCCAGTTCGTCCTCGGACATGTCCTCGATGCGCTGACCGTTCAGGATGTAATCGCCCGATGTGGCGGTGTCCAGACAGCCGATGATGTTCATGAGCGTGGACTTGCCGCTTCCGGACGGTCCGAGTATCGAGAGGAATTCGCCCCGCTCCAGCGTCAGGCTGATGCCGTGAAGCACCTCCAGGTCCTCGTCGCCCAGCGGGTAGGATTTGTGGATGTCCGTCATGGCGAAGAAGGTGTCCCTCTCTGCCGGCGGCGGAGGCGCCTGTCTGTTGAACAGCATACGCATCACCGCCTAGTTGCCGCCGGGGAAGCCGCCGCCGGGCATGCCGCCGGGCATGCCGCCGCCAGGCATGCCGCCGGAGAAGCTGCCGCTGTTGCCCGTTGCGCCGCTGCCGTTGTTGTTCCGGTTCCAGTTGCCGCGGCTGCCGCGCTCGGCATTGAACTGGGTGCGCCTCAGACCGCTGAACAGGGACAGCAGGCCGCCGGTCGTCTCCTCTTCCTTCGCCTCGACGTAGACCGTGTCGCCATCGGACAGGCCGGACTTGATCTCGACGTAGCTGCCGTTGTCCATGCCGACCTCGACGTTCACCTGCCGGAGTTCGCCGGTCTCGTCCTTCATCCAGACATAGGCCTGGTTCGTTCGGTCGAAGCTCAGCGCGTCCATTTTCAGGATCACGGCGTTTTCGACCGAGTCCTTGGGGATGGTGATCGTTGCCTGCATGCCGGGATAGATGTCCCCGGAGACGGCGACGTCCGCGGTGGCGGTGTAGTACGCCACGTTGCCGGTGGACTGGGAAACGTAGTTGATCCTGTCGATCCGCGCCTCGAAGCTCTTCTCCTGGGAGGTGGCCGTGACGGTGCAGGTATCGCCCAGGGAGACTTCGCCGATGTCGTACTCGTCCACGCGGATGGACACCGAGAGCATGTCGAAGTCCGCGATCTGACAGAGCTGCGCTCCGGCGGTCACCTCGTCGCCTGCGGCGATGTCGACGGTGTTGACGGTGCCGTCGATCGAGGCCTTGATCGTGTCGCCGGTGGACAGCCGCACGAGCCTGTCGCCCGAGTGCACGCGGTCGCCTGGGGAGACGTACACGCTGCGCACCGTGGCCGCCGACGGCGCGGTCAGCGTCTCCTGATCCTTGAGCGCGAAGCTGCCCGAAAACGACAGATCGTTGGAGATGGAGCCCGTGGTGGCGGTGTAGGTGTCGTAGGTGGTGGTCACGCTCGCCCTGAACATCGGCAGGCCGATGAAGTACACCCCGCAGCCGATGAGCGCGAGGATCACCAGCCATACGATGCGCTTTAACCATTTCCTCTTCTTGTTTCTCATGGCGGGACCTCCGTGGTTGTCCGTTTGGATGGGGACATCATATTCGTCGAAACTTGAAATAATCTTAAAAAAGCCGGAGCGCGACAAAAGTTTACACCGGCGCTACGCGACCGCCGCACGGCGGCGATCCCGCGGGGATCGGGGCCATGACAATGAACGACCCTGCGGATATGTTGCTGTCCGCAGGGTCGCAAATGGCCTGTCCGACAGCAGCGCTGCCGGTCATCGTTTGATCTTTTTGGCATACTTTGAAAACAGGAAGCTCTGGAACTCCGGCCCGGCGACGCCGTCGGCGCTGTCGTAGCCCATCGCGAGCTGCGCGTCGGTCACGGCCTGGCGCGTGCCATCGTTGTAGGTGCCGATGCTGTCGCGCACCTTATCCTGCTTCAGATACCCCAGGGAGAACAGCTGACGCTGGAGCCGCGTCACCTGATCGCCGGTGTCGCCGGGCTGGAGCAGCTCGAAGCGCTGGGGGTTGTTGAAGAAGCGCACGCCGGGGCCGGGCGCGGCCCGGCTGCGTATGTAGCGCTGCAGGGAGGCGGATGCCTCTCCGGTGGCCTCTACGCCGATGACGTTCTGGAAAGCCATGACGGCCTGCTGGGTCTGCTCGTCATAGGCGATGCCCGGGGTGACGGCATAGCCCAACGCCTGGAGGCGGTTTCGGAGCACCGCCACGGCATTGCCGGTCTCGCCGAGCTTGAGGTTGAAGTACAGCGCGTCGCCGCTCTCGTCCGCGTCGTATCCGGATGCGATCGGATCGTCCTGAGCGGCTTCGGCATCTTCAAGCCCCTGGGTCTGGGCGTAGGTTTTTGCGTTCCGGCTGAACAGCGTCGACTGCAGCCACGCGGAAGCCAGGCCGTCCACGTCCAGGCCGTTGGCCTGCTGGTAGAGCTGGACCGCGCTGATGGTGGCGTTGCCGTACTGGCCGTTGGGGGTGCCGCTGGCATAGCCCAGCTGCACCAGCCTGCGCTGCAGATCGAGTACCGCCTTGCCGCTGTCTCCGGGGTTCAGGTTCTCGTACTGCTGGTCGCCGGTCTCTCCGCCGAACTCGGGGGCCTGGTCTGAGAGCAGGAAGCGCTGCATCTCCTGCGTGAGCACGCCGCTGGGCGCGCGCCCGATGGCCTGCAGGAAGCGGTTCACCGCGCTCTGCGTGGCCTCGTCGAACACGCCGCTGCCGCTGTTCATGTTCAGGTAGCCGAGATCGATGAGTCGCTTCTGGATCTGGGACACCGCGAGCCCCGAGTTGCCCAGCGCGATGGATGAACCGTCGCCTTCCGCTTCTCCGCCGTCGTCAGAGGGGATGACCACGCCCTCCAGCACGGATACAGGCGGCGCCGTCGCCATCGACTCGATGGACGGGTCATAGGTGTGGGCGGTCTCGCTGTAGAGCTCGCGCTGCATGTTCACATCGGCGACGTCGCTGGCTGCCAGCCCGTAGGACTGGTAGAAGAGCTGGACGCAATAGGCGGTCTGTTCGTCGTAGGCGCCGGTCAGGTCCGATATGGGGTAGTTCAGGTTCTTCAGGCGCTGCTGGAGCGCATAAACGGAGCTGCCGACCGTGCCGGGGCGAAGCACCTGGTACTGCGCCAGCACCGCCTGGCTGTATTCGCTGCTGAGGTACACCGGCGCCGTGGAGGCGAACAGCCTGAGCTGCAGCTTCTGGGTGGCGACGCCGGTCTGCATCGTGCCGTAGGTCTGCTCGAATCGCTTCACCGAAGACTCGGTCTGTGTGTCGTACAGGCCGGTGACCTCGCCGTCGTAATAGCCCAGCTCCTGGAGCCGCGCCTGCAGCGCCTGAACGGCGATGCCGTTGGAGCCAAGGCTCAGGCTGCGGTACTCGGTGCGCTCCGTCTGACTGCGGGCGGACTGGAAATCGCCCTCGATGATGGACGCGTCGTTCAGCGTGACGTTGCCGTCCGGGTCGATGACGATGGCGTCCGGCACGTCCAGATAGGCCGGCAGGGGCGTGGCGGTGGCGTAGGGCACATGGATATCCACGGAGTAGTTGGCTTCGGTATCCAGAAAGCTCTCGTCCATTTGACTGCAGCCGGACAGCGCCGGCAGCGCGCACGCCGCCAGCAGGGCCAGCCAAAGCATCTTCCGGTTCCGCATGTCCAGACCTCCGAATGAACCAAAGCGCGCCGCGCCGCCGAAACGGCGGGACGCGCGAGAATCGCGCATAAAATCTATTATATTGTATACCACTCAATATGAAAAATCAACATATTTGGAAGGGAAATATCGTGTCAATCGGTCCACTCGCCTTCCGCGGGCGTCGGGAGCGCATAGATCGTGACATCGCCCATATCGAACACGCGCTCGCCGTGCCGCTCGAACCAGGCCTCGTCCACGTCGAAGGACATGCGCTCATAGCTCGAGATGTAGGCATAGGAAACACCGTAGCGCCCGAACAGCGCCGCGCTGCCGGCGGGGTCCTCCAGCATCTGCCGTTCGTCGGACGCCTGGGCGGCGTAGTCGATCCCGTGGAAGTACAGATAGCTGCCCGTGCCGCAGACGATGTGACGCCCGGTCAGCGCCGCGACGGCATTGTTGTGCTGGTCGCCGGTGAGGAAGACGGCGTCTTCAGGGAGCGCCTTTTCGATATACTGCGCCGCGGCGACCTCGCTCGGTCCAAGAAGCCGGTAGTTCGAAACGACCTCCCGCGCGATGCTCAGCGCGCCGGAGAGCAGCGACACCAGCATGAAGGCGGCCGCCAGAAGATACCGGCCGCGAAGCCCCTGCAGCCGCTCGAAGAGCCGCACGAGGTAAAGCCCGACGGCGGGCATCATGACCATGAAGGCCACGTAGAACAGCTTGTTGTTGTCGTACACGTTTGGCTGGAACACGATGAGTTCCGCCACGACGTAGATGCACAGCGCGCCCAGCCCCAGCGCGCGGCGCGCGGCGCGGGTATCCGTCCCGGGCTCGAGGGTCTGGGCGCGGTGCGGCCCCCGGTCGTCGAACAGCGCAGCGGGGACCATGAGTAGCCAGATGAGCCCCACATTTTTCACCCAGAACCACACATATCCGTCGATCAGGCGGCCGTTGCCCCGGTTGTTGACCCAGTTGAACAGAAAGTGGATGGAGCCGCCCTTCAGCGTCTGCGGCACGGCCCAGGTCAGGAGCTGCGGCGCGGCCAGCAGCACCGCCGAAGCGCCGTAGAGCAGGAACCGGCCGAGCGTTCGCAGCCGCGCCCCGGCGGGAGCGTGGATCGCGCATGAGGCCATGACACCGGCGCTCAAAAGCCCCAGGCCCAGGAAGGAGTGGGTGTGGATCATGGGCAGCGTGCCCGCCCAGATGCCCAGCGTGATGAAATCGGCCGCCGTGCCGCCTTCGATCGCCTCGAGCAACAGATACAGCGCCGGGAGCAGTGCCATCCAGCCGCAGAGCAGCGTGCGCTGGGGGATCATCATGTCGCATATCACGTTGACCCAGCGCAGGTTGAGATCCGGCTGGTTGGTGGGGGTCTTGTAGAAGCCCGTGAAGATCGCGTTGAAGGCCGAGGCGTCCCGCCCGACGCCGTCCAGCGCGTAGATGAAGCCCAGACCGCCGTTCATGAACATGAGCAGCGTCGCGACCACCGTAGCTGCGGCGGAGCGGGTCAGGCGCCAGCACAGCAGGACGAAGCCCGAGAACACCAGCGCCAGCATCAGCGTGCCGGTGATCACAAAAGCCTGGGACAGGCCCGTTCCGAACAGCAGGAGCGATGTCGCCATGCTGTCGGCCAGGAAGGGATAGCCCAGCAGCGCGCCGGGCAGGATCGAGTATTCAGGCGGATAGGGGGCATTGCGCAGGGATGTGGCGATGCCCAGATGCAGACACAGGTCGCCGTAGGTCGACTGTCCCACGAACAGGGCGCCGTCCGACGGGCGGATGGTGTGGGTGTACTGCAGATAGCCGCCCAGCAGCACCAGGGGGATCACCAGCGCAGGCAGGAGCCAGGCGGGCATGTCCGTCCAGCGCCGCTGGTGCGGCCTGCCGCCCAGGATCTTCTGGGCCGCTGTGCCCATTGCGGCGGCGACGGGAAGCCCCAGCAGCGTCGCTGTGCGGGTGAAGCCCAGGAAGAACGCGAATAGCGTCGGTAGCCACATCAGCAGTATGAGCCCGGCGCACAGCCCGAGCCACAGCCGCACGAGCCTTTGCTGCCGGTAAAAGACGCTGTTCGCCAGCCAGACGCCCAGCGCCAGATATGCCGTGAGTATCAGGATCCCGATCATAAGTGCCTCCGGAAGGCGTAAAGTTCTTTCCGCAATTATATCACCGGCTGCCATTTTCTGTAAAGGAGACCGCCGCGCTTTCAGGGTAAAACCTTTTGGGCAAAACGATGCAAAAAAATGTGACGAATCGTGATTTCTTTGTCAAGATTGCGTCAATTTGCTGCCTCCATTACGTCATCGATTTTAAATGGATGTTTTCAGATATTAAGAAGATATTTCTTACTGTGTATTATCCTAGACGTTAATGTGCATATAGTTGGGGAAGCCTTGAATTTGTGACAAGCTTGGGATAGAATAATGATAAACATAAACGCGTTTTTGGAGGTATCCTCCATGAAGAAACACAATTCAAAGTGGTTTTCGGCGGCACTCGCTGTGCTGTTGCTGCTGATGAGCGGCTGTGCGTTGGCGCAGGGCGCGATCAGCACGACGGTCGTCATGCGCGTTTCGCACATGACGCAAAACGCCGTGGTCGACGCAGGAGAGGATCTTTCCATAGAAGTCAACATCGACGGCGTCGAGCCCGATTCCTATCAGTGGTATTTCAACGATGAGGCGATCACCGGAGCAAACCAGAAGGTGCTGAACATCGTCAATGCGCAGCCGGAGGATACCGGCATATACCGTCTGGACGCCTTCGACGCGAACGGGAAGATGCTGGTGAGCATGGACATCGCCGCGCGCGTGATCGAGAAAAAGGTGCCCCAGTCCGGCGACAACTCGATGCCGGTGGGATTTGCCTTTGCCGGCATCGCGCTTTGCGGCGCTGTGATGGCGTTACTCCTGCGCCGCCGGGCTATGGCGTGACACGTGATACGGATACAGCGACCGGCATGAGCAGGTCGCTGTTTTATTGGCCTTTTTCGGCCCGGCGCCGGGCTGTGCATCGCATCAAATGACCACATAAGGATGCGCGGAGGCTCTGCCGGCGCAGGGCGTCCGGCACGATGAGAGCGGGATCGCCGCGATATTGCGATAGATGGAGGACAGGCCATGACGAAGCCCTTCGAATTCGAACTGCTGCACGTTTGCAGGCAGACCGGTGCGCGCCGGGGCCGTCTGCACACGCCCCACGGGGTGATCGAGACCCCGGTGTTCATGCCCGTGGGCACCCAGGCCAGCGTCAAGACCATGACGCCTGAAGAGCTCAAGGACTGCGGCGCACAGATCATTCTTTCGAACACCTATCACCTGCACCTGCGCCCGGGCGAGGCGCTGGTGGAGAAGGCGGGCGGGCTGCACGGCTTCATGCACTGGGACCGCCCGATCCTCACCGATTCCGGCGGGTTCCAGGTGTTTTCGCTGGCGGACCTTCGAAAGGTGGAGGAGCGCGGCGTGTCGTTCCGCAGCCACCTGGACGGCTCCAAACAGTTCATCGGGCCGGAGGAATCCATCGACATCCAGCAGGCGCTGGGCTCGGATATCATGATGCAGTTCGACGAGTGCTCGCCCTATCCCTGCGATTACGACCGGGCCAGGACCGCCATGCACCGAACGCTGCGCTGGCTGGAGCGCTGCATGAAGACCTGGCGCAATGACGGCCGCCAGGCGCTGTTCGGCATCGTGCAGGGCGCGTTTTACGCGGACCTGCGCGTGGCGTGCGCGAAGGAGATGGCGGCGCTGGACCTGCCCGGCTTCGGCATCGGCGGACTGTCCGTGGGCGAGCCCAAGGAGGTCATGTACGACATGCTGGACCGCATGATGCCGTATATGCCCGAACGGAAGCCGCGCTATCTGATGGGCGTGGGGTCGCCCGACTGTCTGATCGAGGGCGTGCTGCGGGGCGTGGACATGTTCGACTGCGTGCTGGCGACCCGCGTCGCACGAAACGGCACCGTATTCACCCATGACGGCCGCCTGGTGGTGCGCAATGCGAAGTACGCCGAGGACTTCTCGCCGCTGGATGCCGACTGCGACTGCTATACCTGCCGAAACTACACCCGCGCCTATATCCGGCATCTGTTCAAGGCGGGGGAGATCCTGGCGCTGCGCCTCAACAGTATCCACAACATCTATTTCCTCACAAAAATGATGGAAGAGATGCGCTCGGCCATCGAGCAGGACGCGCTGCTGGATTGGGCCAATGCCTTCTATGCACGGCACGGGCGCGGCAACTGGTGACGCCGACACGTTAATTTTCTGGTCAGGGGCGCGTTTAACCCTTATAAAGTTGTAATTCCCGCGCGCCTCGGTTATAATGATGGATACAATGAACTGAAAAGGAGTAACTGTCATGCTGATGAACTATGCTTTCAAGCTTGCCGAGGCCACCGGCGGCGCCGTGTCTGTCAACGACGCTGCGAGCGCGCCCCAGGACGGCGGCATGCTTTCGATGATCCTCATGATGGTCGTCATGGTCGCCGTGTTCTATTTCTTCCTGATCCGCCCCCAGCGCAAGAAGGACAAGGCTGTGAAGAACATGCTGAACAGCCTGAAGCCGGGCGACAAGATCTGCACCATCGGCGGCTTCTACGCCACCATCGTCTCCATCAATGACGAGGATGTGACCATCTCTCTGGGCACCCAGCAGAACATCGTGGTCATCAAGCGCGCGGCTGTGGGCTCCGTGGTCACCAAGGAAGGCAAGGCTATCGCCGTCGAGAACGAATCCGCTCCCGAGATCTGATGTCCTACGGCGCTGCGATTTTACGAACACGCCATCTTCCCGCCCCGTTCGCCGCTTGAATCGGGGCGGGTTTTGTCATAAAATGAAGGAAAAACCGGATCGATCGGTCGGGCACCGTGCCGGCCGCCGGTGATATGCCGGGACATGTCCTCCAAAACGCTGTGGGCGCCTGCGCCCGTGATGGGAGTTGATACGATGAACGATGTCTCCACCCGGTTTGCCTCGCGGGTCTTCGATCTGAACACCATGCGCCAGCGCCTGCCCAGAGACACCTACCGGGAGATGCTGCGCTGCATCAACGAAGGGGCGCGCATGGATATCTCCGTTGCAAATATCGTCGCCAACGCCATGAAGGACTGGGCGATCGAGCAGGGCGCGACCCACTTCACCCACTGGTTCCAGCCCATGACGGGCATCACCGCCGAGAAGCACGACAGCTTCATCTCGCCTACGCGCGACGGCGGCATCATCATGGAGTTCTCCGGCCGGGAGCTGGTCAAGGGCGAGTCCGACGCGTCGTCGTTCCCGTCCGGCGGCCTGCGTTCGACGTTCGAGGCGCGGGGCTACACCGCATGGGACCCCACCAGCTACGCCGTCATCAAGGACGACGTGCTCTACATCCCGACGGCCTTCTGCAGCTATGGCGGAGAGGCGCTGGACATGAAGACGCCGCTTTTGCGATCCATGGAAGCCATCAATCGCCAGGCGAACCGGATCCTGCGGCTGTTCGGGCACACGGACGTCACCGCCATCACCACCGTGGGCGCGGAGCAGGAGTACTTCCTGGTGGATCAGGCGATGGTGGACGCCAGGGAGGACCTGCTGCTCACCGGCCGCACGCTGCTGGGCGCCAGACCGCCCAAAGGGCAGGAGCTGGACGACCACTATTTCGGCGTCATCAAGCCGCGCATACAGGCATTCATGAAGGAGCTGAACGACGAGCTTTGGCAGCTTGGGATCCTGGCCAAGACCGAGCACAACGAGGCCGCGCCGGCCCAGCATGAGCTCGCGCCGATATTCACCACCACGAACATCTCCACCGACCACAACCAGCTGACGATGGAGCTCATGCAGAAGGTGGCGCACCGCCACGGCATGGTGTGCCTGCTGCACGAGAAGCCCTTCGAATACATCAATGGCTCCGGCAAGCACAACAACTGGTCCATCGCCACGAATACCGGCGTGAACCTGCTGGAGCCCGGCGACACGCCGTTCGAGAACGCGCAGTTCCTGCTGTTTTTGTGCGCGGTCATACAGGCCGTCGACGATTATCAGGATCTGCTGCGCATCTCCGTGGCGTCTGCCGGCAACGACCACCGCCTGGGCGCGAACGAAGCGCCGCCGGCTGTGATGTCCATGTTCCTCGGCGACGAGCTCACCGAGGTGTTGGAGGCCATCGAGAACGAAGCGGACTATAACAGCCGCGACCATCAGCAGCTGAAGATCGGCGTGCACGTGCTGCCCAGGTTCCCCAAGGACGCCACCGACCGCAACCGCACATCGCCGTTCGCCTTCACCGGCAACAAGTTCGAGTTCCGCATGCCCGGCAGCTCGATGTCCATCGCCAAACCGAACATCGTCATCAACACCGCCGTGGCGGAGAGCCTGCGGCAGTACGCGGACGCGCTGGAGCAGACAGAGGACTTCACCGGCACGCTCCACAGCCTGATCCGCGACACGGTGCGCGCCCACAAGCGCATCCTGTTCAACGGCAACGGCTACGACGGCGGCTGGATCGACGAGGCCGGGCGGCGCGGGCTCAGCAATCTGCGCACCACCCCGGAAGCGCTCAGCCACCTGCTGGACGAAAAAAACGTGGCACTGTTTGAAAGGCACGGCGTCTACACTGCCACGGAGCTGCGATCCCGCTATGAGATGCTGCTCCAGAACTACATCAACCTCATCCACATCGAAGCGGAGACGATGATCGACATGGTCGACCGCAATGTGCTGCCCGCCGTGTCCGACTTCTCCGCCAGGCTGTGCGCCAACGCCCTGTCCAAGGAGCGTTACGCCGGGACCGCCTGCGGCTATGAAAAGGCGCGGGCGCGCGAGCTGTCGAGGCTCTCCGACGAGATCTATACCGGCGTGAATGTGCTGGCCGAGGCGGTGTCCGCCGCAGACCGGGTGGACGATACGCTGGACCGCGCCATGCACTACAAGGACTATGTGGCCACCGCGATGGCGAGCCTTCGCGGCGCCTGTGACGCCGCCGAGGACATGACGCCGCACGATCTGTGGCCCTATCCATCCTATATGGATATCCTGATGAGCGTGCGCTGACGCCCCGGAAGCGTCGAAAGCCCGGTTCACGACATGAGACCGCCCTGTTTCGGGGCGGTCTCATGTCGTTTGACGGATCCTTCGTCAACGGGAGGAAAGCGCGCAGATCCGCGTGCTGCGCAGACAGATCTCATCGCGGGAAGGCGGCGGTCTTTCTCCGAAAGCGCCGGCGTTATCCCTGAAAAAGCGATCCTGACGGATATGCCGCCGGGATCGCTTTTTGATAGGGGGAGACCCGCGCCTCCCATGGCCTTTATTCGGGCCTGCCGACCGTCCGGTCCGCCTCGTTCCGGGAGCGCTTTTTGATGCGCCGGACGCGGCAGTGCGCCCGGACGTGCGCTTCATTCGCCCAGAGGCGCGGGGACGTATCCCGCGGCCTCCACCAATGCGCGCCCTTCGGCGGTGGCCAGCCATTCGTAGAGCAGACGCGCGGGGGAATCGGCCGGCGCGTCGGCGCGGATGACGGCGTAGAAGGGCTGCCGATAGGGATATTCGCCGTCGGCGATGGTCGCGTTGGTGGGCGGTACGCCGTCGACGCTCAGCAGCTTGACGCCTTCCTGCATGTACATGTTGTCGATGTAATAGTAGACGGAGTAGCCGATGGCGTTGGCGGTGTTGCGATAGGCGGCGATCTCATCCACCAGCTCGCCCATGTCGCCCGGGCGCAGTTCGGTCGGCGCGTCCATCATCGGCACGCCCTTCATCACCTGGGCCAGCATCATGACCTGGGAGCCGGAGGTCTCGACGCGCTGGTAGGCCACGATGTCCAGGTCCGCGCCGCCGACCTCCCGCCAGTTGGTGATGCGCCCGGAGTAGATGCCCACGATCTCATCGTGCGTAAGGGATGAAACGGGGTTGTCTTCGTTGATCAGGAATACCGGCGCGTCGAGCCCGATGGCCTGGCATTCCAGCTCGACGCCCTCGTTCTTGGCGAGATCCCAGGCGTCCTGGGAGGGCTCGTAGACCAGCAGCAGATCGGCGCGGCCTTCGACCAGCGCGTAGAAGGACGCGGTGGTCTTGCTGTGGGAAATGGTGCTTTTCGCCGTCGCCTCGTCTGCGCCTGTGGCGGTCTGCATGAGCAGATAGCTCAGCGGCAGGGTGGCGGTGGAGCCATCCACCGCAGGGTATTCGTCGGGGCTGAGCGCCGGGCATTCGGCAAAGGCGGCGGCGCAGAGCGCCAGCGTCAGGGCGATGAGCATCGCGATCGTCTTTTTCATGTTCTTCTTCCTCCCATCAATCCAGCAGGTTCTGATAGACGTCGTAGGCGTAGAGCCAGCGCCCGTCCATATCGATGAGTCCGGTACGATTGCCCTGAGTGACCCAGAAGCGATCGGGGGCCAGCATCTCGAGCGTTTCGTAGTTCAGATCCAGCACCATTTGCCCGTCCTGATCGCACAGCCCGCTGCGGAGGCTGCGCCAGTCGGAGACAAAGGAACCGTAGGGATCCACGTAGTTGCGCCAGGACTCGACCCTGTAAAGGCCCCGGCCGTCTGCCCAGCACAGCCCGTAGAGCGCCTGAAAAAAGCCGCCGACAGGCTCGCCGTCCAGCGTGGTCAGGCGGGCGGCCTCGAAGGGCCATTCGCCCTGGCTCACGATCAGCCGCTGAGGCATTTCTTCGCATTCGTACGAAAACCAGCAGTTGACGTCCCGATCGTCCGTCACGGAGCCGAGCCGCGTGCCGTCCAGCGCGTAGATATCGCTGCGGCCGGAGCCGGATATACAGAACATCGCGGGATTGGGCATCCAGCCGTACGCGCCCTCGCCGACCGGCAGATCGAGCAGGAGCGTACCGCTGTCGTCATACACGTGGAACACGCCGCTGCGCTCGGCGATGAATACGCCGCCGTCCAGCGTGTCGTCGTGGATGATGCTGTCGTATCCGGGTTCGACGACGAAGCGGCCGTTCCGGTCGATGAGACCGCGCCTGTCCGCCACCGTCACCCGCGCGAGCGCGCCGCAGAAGTCGTATGCGTCGTCAAAGCGCGCGCCAAAGAGCTGCCGGCCTTCTTCATCGACGAATATGGCGCCGCCGTCAAATTCCTGTACGCCATCCACCATGCAGATGCCATCCGAAAAGCTTCCCAAGGCAAACTGGTCGGCGTGCAGCCCCGTATCGCGGCTGACGCCGTCCGGGCCGATGGCCACGATCGGATATTTGACGTCGTATTCCGGCGCGCTGTTCCCAAGGCGGAGCGCCAGCCAGCCGCCGCTGCCGGTGGGCACGATGTTTGCGTATTCCGGGGGCAGCACGATGTGCCCTTCGGCATCCATGACGCCGCAGCGGCGATCCGGAGAGGTCCGGAAGATCAGGCGATCCTCTCCGGCCCAGGTCAGGTCGGCGTATGCATAGTCCGTCTTCAGCTGCCCGGCGGCGTCCATGAGCGCGACGGGGACGAAGTAATCGTCGTCCGGGCGCGTGATCTCGCCGGCGAGAGATGGCTCGACGACCTTTGGCGCGACGCTGTACAGCCTCGACGCCTCCGGCGTGTCCTCGGGCGTAAGCCGGTAGATGTAGCCATAGGTGTCCTCCGGGGTGAGCTTCGTGCCGTCGTCCCGAAGCAGCATGCCGAAGCGGACGCCGTCCTCGGGACGGTCGACGAATACCGGCAGGACCTCGCCCAGGGCCGGAGCGGCCGCGAGCAGCAGGCACAGGAACGCGCACAGCGCGCAGCGTTTCATGATCGATATCTCCTTTCGATGGGCTCCGGGACAGCGCACAGGGGCGGCCCGGCAAGGCCCCGGTCTTCAATGGTGCAAGGTGTTGGAGGGGCGTTCAGCCGGATACGGTCAGCGCGCATGCGTCGGTGTGGCCCATGCAGTCCGCACAGACGATCTCGCAGCGCCCGGGGGCGATCGCGGTGACGCGGCCGTGCGCGTCCACCGTGGCCACGCCCGGGTCGGTGCTGGACCAGGACACGCGCAGGTCGTCGGCGTATGCGGGGATCACATCGGCGGAAAGGGCGAGCGACTCGCCCGCATGAAGGGCGGCCTCCAGCGCGGAGATCTCGATGTTCGCGGGATCCTGCACCCGGAGCGAGACCATGTCCGTTTCATAGGTCAGCGCCGCGTCCCCGCCGCTTCGGTCCTTCAGGCCGTCGATGCGGACCGACCAGTGCTGGTTCTGCTGGTAGTCGGCAAACCCGGTGCCGGAGAAGTCCGGCCGGAAGATGAGGCAGCTGCCGACGCCAAAGGCTTCGTCGCTGACGGCGCAGAAGCCGTCGCCCGTGCCGGAGCGGGGATCGAATTCGAAGCGCAGCCCGAGCGCGGGCTCGCACAGCGTCACCCGTGGGCGCGAGGCTGAAAGGTCGTAGACGTCCGGATCGAGGCTCACCGACCACGCCAGATGATCGTGCATCAGCTCCGCGGGAAAGGCGCCGGGGGCAGGCCAGCCCACCCAGTCGCGCCGGGAGGCGGGCGCGCCGAGGTCACATGCGTACATCACCACATAGCTCATGCCGGAGGCGGCGTTGGCGAGGCCGAAGCCGGTGGCGGCCATGCAGGGATCGAGCACCCAGCGCCGGTGGCCGAGGACGCCGAGGTTGACGTCGCCGTCGTCGCGGACGAAGTATTCGACGCCGTCGCGGAGGATGCCGCTGCGCATCCAGTTGAAGCGGGCGATGTTGCCGGAGGAGGTGCCCAGGTGCGCTGCGTCGTAGAAATCCCGGTCCATGTCGGCGGGGCGGGGGGCGTCGTGGTCGACATAATCCAGCGCCGCCAGCAGCACCGCGGCACGCTGGCACTGGTCGTCGTAGATGATGCTCTCGCGGACCGGATCGAGGCCGGCCAGCCACCGGATGAAGTTGAGGGCGTCCAGCGCTTCGCGCCTGGCGTCCTCTGACAGGACACCGGGCGCGTATGGTGCGGATATGCCGGGCGTTTCAACGAAGGGTGCAGCCGCTTCGGCGGGCTCGATGGCGCGCCAGGCCGCGCGCACTTCTTCGCGGGTGTGCGCGTGGGCGCAGCCGGCGCCGATCGCCATCAGCAGCAGGACCAACAGGAGCTTTTTCATGACCGCATACCTCCGGAGCCTTCCGGCGCGATGGCCTTCCGCGCCTCTGAAACAGTTTACCACAGCGGCCGTATCGCGTCAATCGCGACCTGCGTCCGGCGCAGCGGCCTTCTCCGGTGCGATTTTCGCATTAAATATTGAAATCCGGTCCAAAAGGGCTTTTCAAATCGATGAAATTCTGATAAAATAAAACTACTATGGCATTTAGCGCGCATTGGGCGCAGGCTCGCTGCGCTTGTGCGCACAGTAAAACATCAATACAGGGGGAATCCATTATGAAAGATTATCAGGCCAAGAATATCCGCAACCTGACCATCGTGGGTCACGGCAGCGTGGGCAAGACCACGCTGGCTGAGGCGCTTCTGTTCACCGCGGGCGTCATCGATCGCCAGTGCCGCGTCGAGGACGGCCAGGCGACCATGGACTACGATCCCGAAGAGCTCAAGCGTCACATCTCCATCTCCGCCGCCATGGCGCCGCTGGAGTGGAAGGATCGGAAGGTCAACCTGGTGGATATTCCCGGCTACTTCGACTTCGCCGGCGAGCAGGTCGGCCCGATGGCCGTGTGTGAGGGCGCGCTCATCACCGTCGGCGCGGTATCCGGTCTGGATGTCGGCGCGGAGAAGGCGTGGGCGATGTGCGACAAGAACCACAATGCCCGCATGATCGTCATCACCAAGATGGATCAGGAGAACGCCAACTTTGACAAAGTCCTGGGCGAGCTCACCGGGAAGTACGGCGCGCACCTGGCCCCCATCGAGGTGCCGATCGTCGAAGGCGGCAAGTTCACCGGCGTGGCCTGCCTGCTGGAGAAGAAGGCGTTCATCGGCGAGGGCAAGAACCTCAAGGCCGTCGACATCCCCGCGTCCGTGCAGGATGAGGTCGAAAAGTGCCATGAAGCCCTGGTCGAGGCCGCTGCCGGCGCCGATGAGGAGCTCGAGATGAAGTATCTGGAGTACCTCGACGGCGGCGAGGAGCTGACCGAAGAAGAGGTCATGTACGGCGTGCGCAAGGGCATCGCGGACGGCACCGTCGTGCCGGTGGTGTGCTGCTCCAGCCTGACCCGCGTGGGCATCGCCAAGCTGCTGGACAACATCATCGACCTGATGCCCTCTCCGGCCGGCAGGACGATGGAAGGCACCAACCCCAGGACCGGCGACGCCGCCGAGCGCGTCTGCGCCGACGACCAGCCCTTCTCCGCACGCGTGTTCAAGACCATGGCTGACCCCTTCATGGGCAAGCTGAGCCTGCTGAAGATCACCTCCGGCGTGCTCGACGGCAGCACCACGCTGTATAACGTCAACGCCGAGAAGACGGAGAAGCCGGGCACCATCTACTTCCTGAAGGGCAAGCAGCAGCAGACCACCACCAAGGTGTGCGCCGGCGATCTGTGCGCACTGGCCAAGCTGCAGTCCGTCGCCACCGGCAATACGCTGTGCGATCAGAACAACCCCATCCAGTTCCCCGACATGGAGTTCCCGGCCCCGAACATCTCCAAGGCCGTGTACGCCAAGAAGGCCGGCGAGGAGGATAAGATCTTCTCCGGTCTGGCCCGCCTGATGGAGGAGGATCCCACCATCCGCGTGGAGAAGAACGTCGAGACCGCCGAATCCGTGCTGAGCGGCATCGGCGAGATGTCCATCGACGTCGTGGCGGCCAAGCTGGCCAGCAAGTTCAAGGTGGAGTGCAATCTGCAGGATCCCAAGATCCCGTACCGCGAGTCCATCCGCAAGCCCATCGACGTCCAGGGACGCCACAAGAAGCAGTCCGGCGGCCACGGCCAGTTCGGCGACGTCAAGATCAAGTTCCGTCCCAACGACGACCCGAACGATACCGAGTTCCACTTTGTGGATTCCGTCGTGGGCGGCACCGTGCCGCGCCAGTACATCCCGGCAGTCGAGAAGGGCCTGATCGAGAACATCCGCCACGGCGTGCTGGCGGGCTTCCCGGTGGTCGGCCTGACCGCTGAGCTGTACGACGGCGGCTATCATCCGGTCGACTCCTCCGAAATGGCGTTCAAGACGGCGGCCCGCCTGGCCTTTAAGCAGCTGACCACCGCCAACCCCGTGCTCCTCGAGCCCATCTACCACGTGGAAGTGGACGTGCCCGATGAGAACATGGGCGACATCTACGGCGACATGAGCAAGCGCCGCGGCCGCATCCTGGGCTCCGAAAAGGTGGGCGAGTTGCAGCGCGTCACCGCAGAGGCCCCGCTGTCCGAGATGTTCAAGTACGCCACCGACCTGCGCTCCATGACCCAGGGCCGCGGCTCCTTCACCATGCGCTTCGAGCGCTATGAGGAAGTCCCCGCCGCCGCCGCCAAGAAGGTCATCGACGCCTACAAGGCCGAGGAAGAAGAGGACTGATCCGGGAGCAGAAGGCCGCATGAGCGGTCTGCATGCGAGCGCCGGACACTCGCCCCGCCGGGGAAGGGTGTCCGGCGTTTCTATATGGCTGCGGGCCCGCCGGCGGTGTGGCGCAGGCGCCCAAAATAAACCCCATTTGATTTATGTATTGCGTCTTGTGGGATGGCGCGAAATACCGTATAATAGAATAAACGCATATGGAATCGGGTGGATGGGTTTGGCAAAGATCATTGCGGTGACCAATCAAAAGGGCGGCGTGGGCAAGACGACCACCGCCATCAATTTGAGCGCGCTGGTGGCGGAAGCCGGCAAGCGCGTGCTGCTGGTGGACATCGATCCGCAGGGGAACGCGACCAGCGGACTGGGACAGGCGGACACGGATTCCAACACCGTGTACGAGGTGCTGCTGGGCGAGGCGCAGGCGCGCGAGGCCATCGTGGCGACGGGCTTCGGCCCGCTGTCGCTCATGCCCACGGCCATTGAACTCGCCGGCGCGGAGATCGAGCTGGTGTCGATCGAAGACCGGGAGAGCCTGCTCAGGCGGGCGCTCGATCCCCTGAGAGACGATTACGACTACATATTCATCGATTGTCCGCCGGCGCTCGGCCTGTTGACGCTGAACGCGCTGACGGCAGCCGACAGCGTGCTCATACCGATCCAGTGCGAATACTACGCGCTGGAGGGCGTGGGCCAGCTGGTGAACACGGTGAAGCTCATCAGAAAAAAACTGAACCCGGATCTCGCCGTCGAGGGCATACTGCTGACGATGTACGATGCCCGCACGAACCTCTGCGCACAGGTGGTGCAGGAGGTGCGCACGCACTTCAGGGACGAGGCGTTCGAGACGATGATCCCGCGCAACGTGCGGCTGAGCGAGGCGCCCAGCTATGGGCTGCCGATCCACCTGTACGACGCGCGCTGCGCCGGCGCACAGGCCTATCGCGAACTGGCGCGGGAGCTGATCGAGAGAAATGGGGGTTGACGCATGGCCAAGAGAGTACAGCGCGGCCTGGGCCGCGGACTGGGCGCCCTGCTGGGCGACGCGGCGGAGCCGGAACAGGTGCAAAGCGCGCCGGAGAGGGCAGGCGAGCCGGTGGACGAGGTGCGATCGCTTTCCATCCGACTGATCGACCCCAACAGGGATCAGCCGCGGCGCAGCTTCGATGAAGAGGCGCTGAAGGAGCTGGCTTCGTCGATCAAGGCGGTCGGCGTGATCCAGCCGATCATCGTGCAGCCAAGCGGCGATCGGTTCACCATCATCGCGGGCGAGCGGCGCTACCGGGCGTCCCGCATGGCGGGCCTGGAGGAGATCCCGGCCATCGTGCGGGACTGGGATGCGCAGCGGAGGCTGGAGGCGGCGCTGATCGAGAATCTGCAGCGCGACGACCTGAACCCGGTGGAAGAGGCCATGGGCGTGCGGCGCCTGATGGATGAGGCCGGGCTGACCCAGGAGGCCGTGGCCGCGCGCCTGGGCAAGAGCCGTCCGGCTGTGGCGAACCTGTTGAGGCTGTTGACACTGCCGGAGAGCGTGTTGAAGCTCTTGAAGGCGGGGCAGCTGTCGGCGGGGCACGCGCGTGCGCTGGTGACGGTGGATCCCAAGCGTCAGGTCCAGCTGGCGAACCTGGCGGTGCAGCAGGGCTGGTCCGTGCGCCAGCTGGAGCGCATCTGCGCCCAGCCGGTGAAGGAAGAGGTCCACAAGCCCAGGGCACGGCGGGATGCGCAGTTCGTCGAGCTGGAGAGCATGGCCAGGGAGCTGTTCGGCACGCGCGTGAAGCTGGACGGCAACGCTGACAACGGCAGGATCACGCTGTATTATTACAATGCCGATGATCTGCAGCGCATCTGGGATGTGCTGGAGGCAGCCAGGGATGATCACTGAATTGTACGACGAGAGGGACCTGGAGGCAGCCGAGCGGCGCGTGCACCATTGCGTCCTGTGGCTGTGCATCGCGGGCATCGCGCTGCTGGGCGGTTATATCGCCGGGCTCATACTGCGCGTCAAGCCGGCGGTGTACGCCTGCGGTGCGCTTCTTGCGCTGGCGACGGTCTTTCTGGTGACATGGCGCCTGCTGCCGGCGCAGCGCTACCGGGCGTTCCTGAGGGAACTGGGGCAGGGCCGCACGCACGAAATGGCCGGCGAAGTGGTGGCCATCGCCGAGGTGCCGGAGCTTCAGGACGGCGTGCGCGTGCTGCCGGTGCGCATACTGCTGTTCCGGGAACCGAGGGACGAGCGCATCGTCTATCTCAACGACGACAAGCGCGGGAAGTTCCCGGGGCCGGGGGCGTCGGTGAGGCTCAGACTGTTCGGACGACACGTCGCATCCTGCGAGGTCGTCGATGCCGAGGGACAAAGCGGGGTGGAGTGAAATGAGCGTTCTGGTCTGTGTGACGGGACAGCGCAGCTGTGAGCGGCTGATCGTGACCGGCGCGCACATCGCCGCGCGGGAGCAGACGGCGCTGTGTGTGCTGCACGTGGTGCGAACGGGCGGGAACGTGCTGGGTTTCGTCAATGAACCTCAGGCGCTCGAGTACCTGCTGAGCATTTCGATGACGCACGGCGCGGATATGAGCGTGAAGCGCGCGGACGACGTGGTCAGTGCGATCGCATCTGAGGCCGAGCGCCTTGGCGCGGGCGTGATCGTCGCGGGCCGCGCGGCAAACTACGCTGGCTGGGACCTGCTGGACGAGCTGAAGCTGCGGCTGCCGTCGGTGCGCTTTGAGATCGTGGGCTCCTGAGGCGATGAGGATAAAGAGAATGCTTGTGCGGATACTGGCGGCGGTGCTGATACTGGGGATGGCCGGCTGGCTTGCGGTCCTGGGGGCCGTGTGCCTGTGCGCCGGAAGGACCTGGACGCCGGCGCCTTCGGACTGCATCGTCGTGCTGGGCGCCCATGTGTGGATGGACGGCCGGATGAGCAACGCACTGACCTATCGATGCGAGGCGGCGCTGTCGGCATGGCGGGACGGCATCGCGCCGGCGATCATCACCTGCGGCGGCAGGGGCGGCAACGAGCCGGAGGCCGAGGCGATCGTCATGCGGCGCTGGTTCATCGCGCACGGCGTGCCGGGATCGCAGGTGTTCGCCGAGCCGGACTCCACGAGCACGCTGGAAAATCTGAGGAACGCCCATGCCATCATGGCGGGGCGAGGCTTTGAGAGCTGCGCCGTTTGCACCAACAACTATCATCTGCAGCGGGCGCTGTGGCAGGCGCGCGACGAGGGGCTGACCGCCACGGGCATCGCCGCGCCTTCCACGAAGGATCCGCTCAGCTTTGCCCGCGGCCGATGCCGGGAGACGTGCAGCTGGATACTCTATTTTCTGAGAAAGCTTTGAGCCGCATGGCGACGGGGGGCGACCTTCGCCGCCATCGCTTTTTGACGCGCAATACAGGCGGTCCTTGCGGCCGCCCATTTGAAGATGACACCGTTTCGCGATGCCTGGAGCGGGATACGGAAAAGGCGCCCTGCCATCCGGATGGATGGGGGCGCCTTTTCGGCTCCGATGCGGGTATCGACGTGCAGCGCGCCGTCTGAGCGGCAGAGGCGCCTTATCTCAGCATCCCCTGCACGCGCTGATACATCGCGGCATCCAACAGAGCGACCACCTGCGTGCCGTTAGAGGTGTATTCCTCGGAGATGACCTGACCCTTTTCGTGGATGAGGGAGAGCACATTGCCTTTTGCGTACGGCACGGTGAGCGTGGCGCGATGGCGCATGGCGGCGATGCGGCGGCTGATCTCCGCCTTGAGTTTGTCCAGACCGTCGCCGCGCATGGCGGAGATCAGTATGGCGTCGGCCGGCTCGATCATGCCGGATATCTGCGCCGCGTCGGCCTTGTTGAGCGCCTCGAGGATGGGGCGGTCCGCCGCGCCGAGCTCGCGGATGACATCGAAGACCGTCGCGCGCTGCTGGGCGTACTGGGGGCTGGACAGGTCAGAGACCACCACCAGCAGATCCGCGAACAGCGCCTCCTCCAGCGTGGAGCGGAACGCCTGCACCAGCTGATGGGGCAGCTTGCGGATGAAGCCGACCGTATCCACGACCAGGCACTCGCGGTTCTCCGGGAGTTCGACCCTGCGCATCACGGGATCCAGCGTCGCGAACAGCTTGTCCTCCACCAGCACGTCCGCGCCGGAGAGCGCGTTCAGCAGCGTGGACTTGCCCGCGTTGGTGTAGCCCACCAGCGCCACCGTGGTCTGCCCGGTCTTTTCCCGGCGGGCGCGGCGCAGGTCGCGCTGCTTTTTGATCTCCCGCAGCTGTGCTTCGAGGTCGTCGATGCGCCGCCGGATGCGACGGCGGTCCACCTCGAGCTGCGTCTCGCCGGGGCCCCGGGTACCGATGCCGCCGCCCAGTCGGGACAGCACCGTGCCCATACCCGTGAGGCGCGGCAGCCGGTACTTCATTTGAGCCAGCTCGACCTGCAGCTTGCCCTCTGCGGACTGGGCGCGCTGGGCAAAGATGTCGAGGATCAGCGCCGTGCGGTCGATGACGCGCACGCCCAGCGCATTTTCCAGGTTGCGCTGCTGTGCGCCGGTCAGTTCATCGTCCATGATGGCCAGGTCGATCTCCAGCGTCTGACAGGTCAGCTGGAGCTCCTCGGCCTTTCCGGAGCCGATGTAGGTGGCGGGATCCGGGCGCTGACGGCTCTGAAGTACCCGCGTGATGACCATGGCGCCGGCGGTCTCGGCCAGACTGGCCAGCTCGTCCAGCGATTCGTTCGAGTCCGTGGAGATCAGCATGACCTTTTCGGCTTCCTCCACGATGCCGCCCTGCTCGATGGCCTTCCTGACGCGCTCTTCGGACAGCTCGATCTCTCTGAGCCACAGCGCCTGAGGAATGCGGCCCGGCTTTACGGGTCCCTTTACCACGATGGAAAAGTTGTCGTATTCCATCTCGCCCAGGAACGCCGAACTGATGCCGGTGCAGAGGCCGTCTTCCACGCCGACGGCGCACATGGCGTCGAAACGCAACAGCCTGAGCGCCTGAAGATCCACGTCCGAAAGACGGGCGGATCCGCCCGGATGGGTGTGGATGCAGCGGAAGCCCGCCAGCCGGTCCAGATTCCTGCGCAGATGCAGCTCCGGCAGCGCGATGGAACCGATCGAGCCGACGGCGATCTCCAGCACCGAGCCGTCGCGTCCCAGGTAGACCAGCATCTCGCGGTTCAGGGCCGTGGTGAAGCGCACCAGTATGCTCAGCAGGCGGTCGGGCAGGAATGCATCGCGCTCGAACTCTGCGTCGTACAGCTATTCCAGCTCGGTCAATACGCTCTCGCGTATGCCCGTCAGGTTTCCGTGGATCATGTGTCGCCCTCCTGTGGGTGCTTCGGTGACCGCGCGGGATCAGGCGCGCGCGCCGTGCTCAGACGTATCTCACCCCGGCGTCGTCCTCTTCGGTGCGGGGCTTCTGCCCGTTGGCCAGGCGCTCGCGATAGTCCTGGATGGCGGCGTGCAGGGCCTCCTCGGCCAGCACGGAACAGTGCACCTTCACCGGCGGCAGCCCGCCCAGCGCTTCCATGACCATCTTGTTGGTGACCTTTTCGGCTTCCTCCAGCGTCATGCCCTTGACGATCTCGGTGGCCTTGCTGGAGGTGGCGATGGCTGCGCCGCAGCCGAAGGTCTTGAATCGCACGTCGGTGATGACGTCGTTTTCGACCTTGATATAGATGCGCATGATATCGCCGCATTTGGCGTTGCCCACGGTGCCGATGCCGCTTGCGTCTTCCATTTCGCCCATGTTGCGCGGGTTCATGAAGTGGTCCATGACCTGTTCGGTGTATTCCATGATATAGCCTCCTGTTCAAACGATGCGGATAGGATCAGTCATCGGTGCCGACGGTCTCCACACCGTGGATGAAATCGTCGTACAACGGACTCATGGCGCGCAGCCTGCCGACGATCTCCACCAGGCTGTCCACCACGTAGTCCGCCTCTTCGAGCGTGTTTTCTTCGCAAAGGCTCAAGCGCACCGAGCCGTTGGCGAGCTCGTGGGAGACGCCGATGGCCAGCAGCACGTGGGACGGATCGAGGGACCCGCTCGTGCAGGCCGAGCCGGACGACGCGGCGATGCCGCGCATGTCCAGGTGCAGCAATATGCTCTCGCTCTCGACGAAGCGGAACGAGACGTTGATGTTGCCGCACATGCGCTGCGTGGGGTGGCCGTTGAGGGTGGTGTAGGGGATCTCGCTGAGGATGCGGCCGATCATGTGATCGCGGATGGCGCGCATGTCGGCAGCCCTTGATCCGATGTCGGCGGTGGCCAGCTCGATGGCCTTGCCGATGCCCACGATGCCCGCGAGATTCTCGGTGCCGGGTCTCTGGGCGCGCTCCTGGGCGCCGCCGTACATGAGACGCTGCAGCCGCACGCCCTGGCGGACGTAGAGCACGCCTATGCCCTTGGGCGCGTGGAATTTGTGGCCGGACATCGACAGCATGTCGATGCCCTGCGCCTTCACGTCGATCGGCACGTGGCCGATGGCCTGGACCGCGTCGGTGTGGAACAGCACGCCCTTCGCACCCGCCACAGCGGCCAGCGCCGGGATGGGCTCGATGGTGCCGACTTCGTTGTTGGCATACATGATGGAGACCAGCGTGGTGTCCGGGCGGATGGCCGCCGCCAGCTGTTCGGGGGTGACGAGGCCGTCGTGGTCCACCGGCAGATAGGTGACCTCGAAGCCTTCCTTCTCCAGCTGCTGACAGGTGTGGAGTATGGCGTGGTGTTCGAAGTTCGTGGTGATGATATGCCGGCCCTTCCTGACGTTGGCATAGGCCGCGCCGCGCAGCGCCCAGTTGTCGGCCTCGGTGCCGCAGCCGGTGAAGTAGATCTCACGCGGCTCTGCGCCGATGGCCTTCGCCACCTGTGCCCGCGCCGCTTCCACCGCCTTGCGGGCCTGGCGCCCAAAGCCGTGGATCGAAGAGGGGTTACCGAAGATCTGACAGAAATAGGGCTGCATCGCCTCCATGACCGGTTCGGTCACGCGGGTCGTCGCGCCGTTGTCCATGTATACGCTCATGCCTCTGTGCCTCCTGTACCTGCACGTTCAAAATCATCGATCATGTCCTTGAGGGAGATGCTGTCCGCCAGCGCGTTGAGTCCGTCCTGGAGCTTTCGATAGACCGACCGCGAGGGGCATGCGCACGCCTTGCCGCAGGCGTCCGACTCCTCCAGACAGTCCACCAGGTTGAGCCCGCCTTCGAGCGCCCGAAGGATCTGACCGACGGTGATCTCGGACGCCGGGCGCGACAGCGCGTAGCCGCCCTGCGCTCCGCGCGTGCTGGTCACCAGTCCCTCGCGCTTGAGCACCGCGATCAGTTGCTCCAGATAGGCTTCCGGGATGCCCCGGTGCTCGGCGATCGACTTGATCGATACCGGGCCGTCCGAGTCATGGACAGCTAGCTCGTACATCGCGTGTATGCCGTATCGCCCGCGGGTCGAAAGCTTCATCGCTGCTCCCTCCATCGCAGATCGGCGCCGCGCCGTGCGCGATCAATTCCGATCAATTTACTCGGTTTACCGAAGGGTATTCTAACATGCTTTCGGCAAAGGGTCAAGGGCCCGCACAGCGAATTATTGGTATCTTAACGCATCCGCGCCTGCTGTCATAGTCGGGATGGCACGGCCTGCGCCGAAACGGTACGCGGCCGGGGAAGCGGCGCGGACCGATCGCGCACGACGGCGGCAGGCGGCAAAGAGATCGGGCCGGACGCCGCCTGTCGGGGTCCGGCCCGATCCATTCGGGAACGCATATCGGAAAAGACGGAACGGGCCGTCATGCGGCACTGTGCGCCTCGTCGATCCCGTCGCCGATGCCGATCGGCAGACGAACGGTGAAGGCGGAGCCGTGACCCGGGCTGCTCTGCACATCGATGAAGCCGTTGCACAGGTCGGTGATGCGCCTGACCAGCGACAGTCCGAGCCCGTTGCCCTCGGCGGCGTGAGCCGTATCGCCCTGGTAGAACTTTTCGAAGATGCGGCGGCGGGTGGCGTCGTCCATGCCGGGACCGTGGTCCCGAACGCACACCGAACACATGTCGCCGCTGCGGCGAAGCGTGACCTGAACAGAGCCGCCCTCGGGAGAAAACTTGATGGCGTTGCTGAGCAGGTTGATCCAGATGTGCTGGACCATCTCCTCGTTGCCGAGGAACGATACCGCTTCCAGGTCCACATCGAGCTCCAGTGCCTTTTGTGTCCACTGCTTTTCCATGAGCAGTATGCACTTTCGCAGCTGTTCATCCAGGCGATAGACGGTCTTGTCCGTCACGATATTCTGGTTTTCCAGCTTCGAGAGCAGCAGCACGTTGCCGGACATGTTGGCCAGCCGGTCCGATTCGGAGATGATGATGTCCAGGTACTCCCGGCGCTGTGCATCGGTCAGGTCGTCGCGCTCGAGCTGGCGGGCAAAGCCCTTGATGGAAACGATGGGCGTCTTGAATTCATGGGAGAAGCTGTTGATGAAGTCCTTTCGGAACAGTTCGAGGCCGCCCAGCTCGCGGGCCATGTCGTTGAAGCTGGCCACCAGCGCGCCCATGTCGCCGGTGGCGTCGTCGGCGTCGACGCGCACGGAAAAGTCGCCCTGAGACACATCGTGCATGGCGTGCACCAGGTCGTTGATGGGTTTGAGCTTGCCGCGCCCCATATAGGCTGCCAGCGTGGTGATGAACACGACCATGAGCGCCGGGATGGTCACGAGCCTCGCCACGGGGTTGACCAGTATGCCGACCAGCAGCAGCAGCGCATAAGCGGCCGCTGCCAACAGGCCCGAGGCGACGATGACGCCGATCAGGAAGACCATCAGCGTCATGTAGACCGAGTCCCACCGGCGGTGTCCGCGGCCGTCGTCCGTTCGCCGGATCCGGATCAGGGCCTTGTGCGGCTGATCCTGTTGATTCGTCGGAAGGTTCAATCCCGCTTCACCGCCTTGTAACCCAGCCCCCTGACGGTGACGATATCAAAATCGGCGTTTGCGCGGAAGTGGTCGCGCAGTCGGTTGATGTGTACGTCCACCGTGCGCTCGTCGCTGTCGGAGTCCATATCCCAGATCTCGTCCATCAGCTGTCGACGGGTGAAGATCTTGCCGGGATAGGACAACAGCTTGAACAGAAGCAGGAATTCTTTCTTGGGGAGCACCATGTGTTCGTCGGGGGTATCCACGGACAGCCTGTCGTAGTCCAGCAGCGTACCGCCCACGGTGAGCTTGTGTTCATTGGCGATCCGGCTGCGTCTGAGCAGCGCCGCGATGCGAAGGATCATCTCCTCCTCATCGACCGGTTTGACCATGTAGTCGTCCGTGCCGATCTGGAAGCCCTTATGCTTGTCCGCAGGTTTCTCTCGGGCGGTGATCATCAGGATCGGCAGATCGTTGCCGGATTCCCGCAGGATCTGTGTGAACTCATAGCCGTCCATTCGCGGCATCATGATGTCCAGCAGGATGAGGTCCACATGCTTTCTGTCCAGAAGCTCCAGCGCTTCCACGCCGTCCGCGGCCAGGATCGGCTGGTAGCCGTGCTGGAGCAGCACGGCCTCCATCAGACGGCGCGTGTTGGCATTGTCCTCCACCACCAATATGTGAAACATGCAAGACCTCCGCGTTTGATGTTCGTTGACAGGACCCACCGGAACGGTGCCGGGGATCGTGCCGTGACTGTATTATCTTATGGCATTGTAAACCCACTATGAACGATGGCGGCTGCCGGCTCGACATCCGTTTTGGATATGGAGCGCCCCGCTGCCTCAGGGCGGCGGGGCGGGGGATCACTCGTAGATGAAGTCGTATAGCTTGATGGCGTTTGCGGGGAAGTCACAGTCCCACAGGCGGCTGTCGTTCTTTCGCCGCTCCGACGAGTAGGTGCCCTGTACGGGCAGGCGGAAGGTCTTGAGATCCTGGATGCCGTTGCCGGCCACGGTGATGGCGACCTGCAGTATGTCGTTGAGCTCCATGTTGGTCTTGACCTGTCCGATCATGTCAGCTGCCAGCGTCGTGATCTGCAAAGGATTCATTTGCTTGACCTTCTGCATGAGCTTCATGAGCACGGTCTGCTGGCGCTGGGTGCGCATGTAATCGCCGCCGTCCAAATGGCGGATACGGGCGTAGGCGAGCGTCTGGCGTCCGTTCAGATGGGTGTTTGGGCCGAAGGTCTCAAGCTTCGTGTTCTCCTGATCGGATTCGTCCACGCCGGCGCGAATGGCAGCCCGATACTGTTTGACGATATCCTTGTTGATGATATCCTTTTCAGCCTCGGTGATGTCGGCCTCGATACCGCCCAGACGTTGCGCCACCTTGGAGAAACCGAAGAAGTTGACCATCACATAATACTCTATGTTCATGTCGAACAATTCGTTGACGGTCTTGATGGCCAGCTTCGGCCCGCCGAAGTAGTTGGCGGCGTTGATGCGATAGTTGCCGCTCCACTTGCCGATGTTCTTCAATTCCACATCCAGGTCGCGCATGATGGAGGTCAGCTTCACCTCACCGGTATTCCGGTTGATGGAGCAGATCATCATGGCGTCCGTGCGGGCACTGTCGGACAGTGTGCGCTCATCGGTGCCCAGCAGCAGCACGTTCAGCCACTCGGTGGGCAGGCTCTGGTTGATGGAGAGCCCTTCGACCTTGGCCATCTGATCTGCCGACAGTCCGACGACTTCGTTTTCGGTATCGGCCAGCATCGCGTTGATGCTGTCGTATGTGGTCGGCGCCATGGTCTCCTCGGGCTGCTGGTCAAGATCAAGGCTCTTGTCGTCCGTGCCGCCGGAAGGGAGCTGCGTTTCGACGTTTTGGGTCTGCGGGACATCGACCGGAGCATCGACAGGTGTGTGCGGACGACGGTTGAGCAGGATCACCAGGCCCACCGCCACCACCAGCACGACTGCCAGGAAGGCGAAGAAGCGCCCTCTGGGCTTTCTGCGCTGGGGCCTGCGCCCGTTGGACGGAGGCCTGCGATTGCCGCCGGGAGCGGGACGGCGCTGGTCATACCGGCTGCCGGAGGAGGGTTGGCCGTACCGGCTGCCGGATGGACGCTGGCCGTAACCGCGCTGAGCGGATGGACGGCTCGCGGGGCGCTGGCCGCCGGCGGGTCGTCCGCCATAGCTGCCCTGGCGGCTGCCGGAGCGGGAAATGCCGGGCTGTGCCTGTGAAGCAGAACGGGTGTAGCCGTCGGAAGGACGGGAAGATCGATCATAAGGATACTGAGTGGCCAATTGTCATTCCCTCCGTATTGTGATCAAAATGATTCATTATTTATTATACCTTCAATCATCGCGAAAGGCAACCTCGTATGCGATGCAAAATGCGGCCAAAGCGTAACAATCCTGTTAGCATTCCTCGCAGATGCGCCATCTGTGAAGCGAAGACAGACCCGGCGGTATGAGGCTCTGGCGGACCGGAACGCCGCGTTGTTCCCGCGGCTTGCGGATCGTCAAGGAAGGCAAAGATGCTGGATGATCGGACATGACAGACCTTTGCCGATCCCGGCGCGACGGTGGGGAGCGCGCGGCGGCATGTATGTCTGGATCGCATGATTCGGGGGACAACGCCTGCGCCTGTGAAAAAAGACAGATCCCCGCCCGTCGGGGGATCCGTGTGCGCCGCGCCCGGAGTCTTGCGCCGGGTCCTTTCGCTCAAACAGGCCCTTTGAATGATCCTGAGCCGCCCTCCCGCTGCGGGAGGGCGGCTCAGATCAGTTTTGCCCGTCCATGCCGCACAGATATGCCATAGCCCGGCGATAGCCCTCGAAGCCGAGGCCCACATAGCGCGCCTGACAGGCCATGCCTGCGTAGGAGATGTGCCGGAAGGGTTCGCGGGCGTCGACATCCGAGAGGTGTACCTCTACGGCGGGCAGCTGCACCGCCTTCAGTGCGTCCAGTATGGCGACGCTGGTGTGGGTGTAGGCGGCGGGATTGATGACGATGCCCTGTGTGCCGTCGACATACGCCTGCTGGATCCGGTCGACGATGGCGCCCTCGTGGTTGGACTGGAACAGATCGACCTCGCAGCCCAGGTCGTCCGCCCACTGGCGGAGCATGCGGCACAGCGCATCGTAATCCCGGTCGCCGTAGATGTGCCGCTCCCGGATGCCCAGCATATTGATGTTGGGACCGTTAATGATCAGCAGCTTCATAAAACGCCTCCTCAGCTGCCCGGACAGCATCTTCCGGGGCGGCATCATTGTCGATCGTTGCGTCCGACGCGGCGCGATAGAGCGGCGCGCGCACCTGCCACATCGCTTCGAGCGTCTCCCGGCTCCGGGACAGCGGGCGCCCGTCCAGCGGCAGCGCATCAAGTCTGCGCGCGAGTTGAAGGACGATGCCGTTCTGGCGCATCGCGCGAACGTTGCCGTCGGAAATCACCGCGCCGCCGCCGGTGGCGATCACGAGCCCCTTTTCCCGGCAGACCTCGGCGATCACCCGGGCCTCGAGCGCGCGGAAGGCTGTCTCGCCGCTGCTGGCGAAGAGCTCGGGTATCGACATGCCGGCCCGTTGAGCGATCGCTTCGTCGCAGTCCACGAAGGGCCGGCCCATGCGCTCGGCGAGCGCCTGGCCGATCGAGGTCTTGCCGCTGCCCGGCATGCCGACAAGCACCAGGTTCAGCATATCGCGGCGGAGCAGGCCGTAGACGCGGTCGGCTTCGCTCCCGGGGATCTTTTGCCCCGTGAACAGCTCCGCAGCCGCCCGCGCTTGCCCCACCAGCATATAGAGGCCGCCGGAGCAGGGGAGCGCGCGCGCCTCGGCATCCAGGATCAGAGCGGTCTTCGCGGGGTTGTAGACGACATCCAGCACGCCGGCCAGATCCGGGAGGCGCGAGATGTCCGCAGCGGCGACGCCGGTGTCCGGATACATGCCGACCGGTGTGGTATTGATGAGGATCTCCGCATCCGCATGCTCGCGATACAGCGCCTCGTAATCCACCGGTCCGCGGCGCGATACGGTCACGATCGACCGGGCGCCCAGGCGGCGGCAGGCAGCGCAGGCGGTGCGGGACGTGCCGCCGCTGCCCAGTATGACGCATTTGCGTCCCTCGACAGCCACGCCCGCGCGGCGCACCATGGCGATGAAGCCGATGATGTCCGTGTTGTGACCGAAAAGCGTGCCGTCCGGCCGAACCACCAGCGTGTTCACACAGCCGACCTCACGCGCGATGTCAGACAGCGCGTCGCAGCGCTCCATCGCAGCGATCTTGTAAGGGATGGTCACGTTGAGGCCCTTGAAGTCGCGGGAAGCCAGCAGTGCGTCGAAGGCCGCCTCGTCGCGCTCATAGAGCCGGTAATCGTAGTTGCCCAGCTGTGCATGGATGAACGGCGAATAGCTGTGCCCCAGTTTTTTTCCGATCAATCCGTATTCCATATCGCTCCCCCGATCCGATAAAACGTCGTTTGGCGCTCACTGCTCGTCGTAGCAGCCGAGGAACGTGAACCTGTCGCAGTGCGCCTCGAGCTCGCACAGCAGCCGCACGATGTCGGGATCGGCGACAGAGGCGGCCATATCGAAGAAGAATTGGAATTCGAACTCGCGGCCGGGTATGGGGCGGCTCTCCAGCTTCAACAGATTCACGCCGGCGATGGCCAGTCGGGAGACGACGGTGTTCAGCGCGCCGGGTTCGTGCGCCAGATTCAGCATCAGCGAGATCTTTCGCGCCTGGGGATAGATCTCGAGCGCGCGGGAGATGCAGATGAAGCGGGTGTAATTGCTCTGCATATTAGAGACACTGTCCGAAACGATCTCCAGCCCGTAGAGGTCCGCGCAGGGCTTCGACGCGATCGCCGCCAGTCCGGGGCGGTCGGCGTTCGCCACGTAGGCGGCGGCCACGGCGGTGTTTGCCATCGGCGTCGCGATGATCCCGGGATGGGCCTCCAGGTATTCCGAGCACTGACGCAGCGCCTGCTCGTGCGATACCACCTCGGTGATCGGCGAGTCATCGCCGGGACGGCGCATCAGCTGGTGGTCGATGCGCAGCCGCTGAGCGCCGCAGATGTGGAAGCGGTGGCGCTCCATGAGATCGTACACCTGGGTCACGGAGCCTGCGGTGGAGTTCTCGATCGGCAATATGCCATAGCGGCACATGCCCTTTTCAACAGCGTTGAAAACGCCGTCGAAGCTGTCGAAATAGAGGATGTCCGGATAGGGGAACAATTTTTCACAGGCCTGCTGCGCATACGCGCCCTCGGTGCCCTGGCAGGCGACCAGCGCGTGATCGGGCAGGTGTCTGCCGGCTGTGTTCTTCAGCGCGTCGGCGATCGTCACGGCCAGCGGGCTCTCGCGGACCCAAAAGGCGGACTGGCAGCTTCGGCTCAGGTCGAATATGTGGCCGTACAGCGCGCGCACATAGGGGGCGTAATCCTCCCCCGCGGCGGCGGTCAGCCGGTTGACGATCCCACGCTCCCGCGCGTGGTCGCGGATGGGCTTGCCCAGCTTCTGCTTGGCCTCGGCCATCTGCCGGGCGCAGTCCATGCGACGGGTGAAGAGGCTGACCATCTGGTCGTCGATGTCATCGATGTGCTGCCGGATCTCCTGGATCTCCATTTTCATACCTCCCTTTGGGGTCAGTGCCCGAGTGCCAGATCGAGTATCACACAGGCGACCGCCGCTTCCACGACGGGCACGGCGCGCGGGACGATACAGGGGTCGTGCCGGCCCTGTACGCACAGCGTCGCCGGCTCGAGGCGGCTCAGTGAGACGCTGCGCTGCGCGCATGCGATGGAGGGCGTGGGCTTGAACGCCGCGCGCACCACGATGGGCATGCCGCTGGTGATGCCGCCCAGGATACCGCCGTGGCGGTTCGTTTCGGTGCGCACCGCACCGTTCGAGGACACGAAGGCGTCGTTGTGCGTGCTGCCGCGCATGGAGGCGGCATCGAATCCCAGCCCGAATTCCACGCCGCGCACGGCGGGGATGCCGAACAGCGCCCGGGCGATGCGGTTCTCCACGCCGTCGAACATGGGATCGCCCAGCCCCGAGGGCACGCCGACGGCAAAACACTCGATCACGCCGCCGACGGAATCACCGTCAGCCTGAGCGCTTTCGATGGCATCGGTCCAGCGCGTCGCCACATCGGGATCTGCCGAGGGCAGCCGGGACGTTGAAATGGCGTCCAGATCGGGATGTGCCGCATCCATCGGCGCGTCCGGGATACCGGCCAGGCTGTGGATCCTGGCGCGCACGCGGATGCCGCGTCGATCGAGCAGCTGCAGGGCCAACGCGCCGGCAAAGCACAGCGGCGCGGTGAGCCGGCCGGAGAACTGTCCGCCGCCGCGAATGTCGTTCTCGCCAGAGTACTTCACTGCCGCGGTGTAGTCCGCGTGGCCGGGGCGGGGGACATCCCGCAGTCCGTCATAGTCCCGGCTGCGGGCGTCGCCGTTCCGGATCACGAAGGCGAGAGGTGCGCCGCAGGTGCGGCCGCGGTCGTTGAGACCGGCGATGATCTCCGGCGCGTCTGTCTCCTGACGCGCGGTGGCCAGCGCGCCGCCCGGCGCACGGCGGGCCATGAATGCGCGGATCAGTGCCATGTCCGGTTCGATCCCGGCGGGCAGGCCCTCGATCACGCCGCCGATCATCGGCGAGTGGCTCTGGCCGAAGATGGTCAGCCGATAGTTATCGCCCAGCAGATTCGACATCGATGTTCCCTCCCAGCGCGGTGAAGTGGTCAAAGAATTCGGGGTAGGACTTGTTCACGGCTTCAGCGCCCGGTATGCGCACGGGCCCGTCGGCGCGTGTGGCCAGGATCGCAGCGGCCATGACGATGCGGTGATCGTTCGCACCGTCCACCTCGCCGCCGTGCAGCGGCCTGCCGCCGTCGATGATCAGGCCGTCCGGCGTGACCTCCGCCTGTCCGCCCAGCGCGCGGAGCATGTCTGCCACGGCGGACAGCCGGTCGCTCTCCTTGAGGCGCAGGCGCGCCGCGCCCGTGATGACCGTGCGTCCGGGCCTTATGGCGGCCGCCGCGGCGAGCGCCGGCACGAGGTCCGGCACGTTCGAGGCGTCGATCCGCGTCTGCGCCAGGAGCGCAGGCATGGCGCGGTCGCCCTGCGCGGTGTCGTCTGACAGGCCGTCCACCTCGATGTCGGATCCCATGGCATTGGCCGCCAGCCAGAACGCCGCGGCGGACCAGTCGCCTTCGATGTAAAACCGGCCGGGGGTGCGGTAGGCCTGGGCGCCGGGGATGTGCCAGCCGGTCCCGGTCGCCTCGACGACGATGCCGAAGCGGGCCAGCATGTCCACGGTCATATCCACATAGGCGGCGGATTCCAGGGGCGCGGTCAGGATGATCCGGCTGTCTTTCGGAAGCAGCGGCAGCGCAAGCAGCAGGCCGGTGATGTACTGGCTGGACACATTGCCGGGCAGCGCATAGACGCCGCCGGTCAGCGCTCCGGAGGCATTCATCGGCAGACGGTCCGAGTCGATGGCCGCGCCATGCGCACGCAGCGCTTCCACCAGCGCCGCGTTGGGGCGCTCAGGCAGGCGGCCGCGACCGACGAAGCGGATCCTTGCGCCCAGCGCGCAGGCCACCGGCAGCAGGAAGCGCAGCGTCGAGCCGCTCTCGCCGCAATCGAGCTCGCGGAGCGATCCCGCGTCCTCCGGGACGCTTGCGCCGATGGGAAAGACGGTGAGGGCATCTGCGCGCGTGATCCGAGCGCCGAGCGCGGAAAGGCAGCGGACGGTGGCTTCGATATCCCCGTTCAGCGCGTTCGGGGAAAGGACCGTCGGCGCGTCCGCCAGCGCGGCGCAGATCAGGGCGCGATGTGCGGCGGATTTGGAGGCGGGGACGGTCACGCGGCCGCAAAGCCGTCCCGGACGGACGGTGACGATCATAGGCCCAGCGCCTCCTGCCTGGACAGTGCGCGTTCGAACCAGCCGTGAAGCTCCGAGACGGGGATCTGCTTGAGAACACAGCGGCAGATCCGCTCGGGCAACACCAGCGTGATGCTGTCGCCGGAGCGCTTCTTGTCGGAGAGCGCGGCGGCGGCGAGGGCGTCCGCCGGGTATCCGCAGTGCGTGGAGAGGCCGTTCCTGCGGATGCAGTCCGCGAGCCGCTTCACCATGGCTTCACCGCACCCTGCGGCGTTGGCGGCCATCAGCATGCCGATGGCCACGCCCTGGCCGTGGGTGATGGACAGCCCCGAACACTTTTCGATGGCGTGTCCGAACGTATGTCCCAGGTTCAAAAGCGCCCGGGCACCGGTGTCGAACTCGTCGTCGACCACCACGTCCCGCTTGAGCTCGACGCAGCGACCGATCACCTCGTCCATGCGGTCATCCCAGGTGCCGCCCTCCATGAGCGCGAACAGGCGCTCGTCGAACAACACGCCGGTCTTGATGGCCTCGGCCGCGCCGCAGGCCAGCTGCTCAGGCGGCAGGGCGCGTATGACATCGGTATCCGTGATCACCAGCGATGGCTGGTGGAACGCGCCGGCCAGGTTCTTGCCGGCCTTCAGATCGACGGCCGTCTTGCCGCCGACCGAGGAATCCACCGCCGCCAGCAGCGTCGTCGGGATCTGTATGAACTGTATGCCCCGTGTGTACACTGCCGCGGCGAAGCCGGCCAGGTCGCCCACGACGCCGCCGCCCAGCGCCACGACCAGGTCGGAGCGGCTCAGCCGCCGGTCGGCCAGCGTTTCGAGGATGTCGGACAGCGTATCGATGCGCTTGCTGGATTCTCCGGCCGGAAACGAGAACCGGGACGCGTCAAAGCCCGCGTAGCTGAAGCTGATCTGGACGCGGTCGCCGTAGAGCTCATCCACGGTGTCGTCGGTGACGATCACGCAGCGGCAAGGCTTCATGGTCCCGGCGGTCAATTCGCCGGACCGGTCGATGAGGCCCTCGCCGATGAGGACGTCATAGTTCGTGGATGCGTTCACATGTACGGTGCGCATGGGGGAAAGACCTCCTGTCAATCCTTTTCGTAGTCGACGATGGTCATGCGTGGGTTGACGCGGCTCGCGCCGACGCGGCGGTAGCCGAGTTTTTCATACAGGTGGCAGTTGCCGGGCTCCTCCAGGATCGTGTCCAGCGCCCAATGAGCCGGTCCGTACAGTGCCTCCAGGGCATGGACGGCCTGCTGCGCGAAGTCCCTGCCGCGATACGGCGCCATGACGAAAAGCGGCGATATGACCTTGCGCCTCGACGGATCCGCGGGGATCACCGCGCGCACCGCGCCCACGGCGAGGCGGCCGTCCATGATGAAGTAGAACCGCGTTTCGGGTCGGCAGAGCTTCTCGCGGACCCGGTCCAGCGTCTCGGCGGCCGGGCTGATGGCGGTGTCGCGGTATTTGGCGAGCAGCGGCGCGAAGGCAGCCACCTGCATCCCGTGCAGCGCCTCGGCATCGTTGAGCGCGGCGCGCCTGAGGCGGATCCGGCCGAGAGCATCGTTTTTGACCATGGCGTCAGTCCAGTGCCTCCTTGCAGAGCCGGCCTTCCCGGAGCACGGGTTCGAGCTGCGCCGGATCGCCCGAGGTCAGCGCGTCGCGGTATTCGCTCAGGCGCGAGATGAGGTCGTCGAGCGCGGGCAGCAGCAGGTCGGCGTTCTCGAGGAAGAGCTCCGTCCACATCGACTCGTTCATGCGCGCGACGCGGGTCATGTCCAGGAAGCTGCCGGCTGAAAAGCCCTTGTGGGTCTTCGCGAGAGGGTTCTTCACATAGGCGCCGGAGACCACGTGCGCCAGCTGGCTGGTGTAGGCGATCATCTGGTCGTGTGCCTCGGGGGTGCAGAACCGCACCATCTTGAACCCGGCTTCCAGGAAGAAGGCTTTGGCCCGTTCGCGGGTCACGATGTCCACGTCCGGGGCGGGGCAGAGGATCATCGATGCATTGTCGAAAAGATCCCCCCGCGCGTGCGTGAACCCCGAGAACTCCCGGCCGGCCATCGGATGGCCGCCGATGAAGTGCCAGCGGTGCTGCGACGCGACGGGGACCACCTGGCGGCAGACGTGCCGCTTGACGCCGGCGCAGTCGATGACCAGCGTCCGGTCCCCGAAGTCGTCCCGGTGCTTCAGGATGTACTGTGCGCACAGCTCCGGATACAGCGCCACCAGCACGATGTCGCAGGCGGGCAGCACCTCCGGTGTCAGCTCGTCATGGATGGCCTCCATGGCCTTGGCGCGCAGGAGCACTTCGGGGTCGATGTCATAGCCGAATACCGTGTGTTCGGTATGCTGTCGGATGGAAAGGGCCAGTGACCCGCCGATCAGGCCGAGGCCGACGATCGCGATCTTCATGGGAACGACCTCCTATCGAATGGCGGGCGGCCGCACGGCGTCGATGCGTTTTGCGAGGTCGCTGAACTGTTCGGGCGTCAGCGACTGCCGGCCATCGCACAGCGCGTGCGGCGGATCGTTGTGGACCTCGATGATCAGCCCGTCCGCGCCGGCGACGGTGGCGGCCATGGCCATGGCGGGCACGAGGTAGGCCTGGCCCGTGCCGTGGCTGGGGTCCACCACGATGGGCAGGTGGGTGAGGCGCCGGAGCACCGGCACGGCGGAGAGATCCAGCGTGTTGCGGGTATAGGTCTCGAAGGTGCGGATGCCGCGCTCGCAGAGTATGACGTTCTCGTTGCCGCCGGCCATGATGTATTCCGCGCTCATGAGGAGCTCCTCGAGCGTATTGGCCATGCCGCGCTTGATGAGCACGGGCTTGCGGATCTGTCCCAGTTCCTTGAGCAGCTCAAAGTTCTGCATGTTTCGCGCACCGACCTGTATGACGTCCACGTCCTCGAACAGCGGCAGGTGGGAGGCCTCCATGATCTCGGTGACGATGGGGAGCCCCGTGGCGCGCTTGGCTTCCGACAGCAGCTCCAGACCCTTCTCGTGCAGGCCCTGGAAGGCGTAGGGGGAGGTGCGCGGCTTGAAGGCGCCGCCGCGCAGCATGCCCGCTCCGCTGGCTTTCACGGACTCCGCCACGGAAATGATCTGATCGCGCGTCTCCACCGAGCAGGGACCTGCGATCAGCTGGAAGTGGCCGCCGCCGATCTTCACGCCGCCCACGTCGATCACCGTGTCCTCCGTGTGGAACTTGCGGTTGGCGGACTTGAAGGGCTCCTGGATGCGCTGGACGCGATCGACGATGTCCAGCGAACTGATGAGATCCGCGTCCACGCGGCTGGTATCGCCGATCAGTCCGATGATGGTCTGCTGCGCGCCTTTGGAGATGTGCAGCTGGAAGCCCGAGTGCTCCAGCCAGTTGGTCAGGTTCCTGACCTGCCTTTCGTCGACTTTGTCTTTGAGCAGTATGATCATGTGTCTGCGCTCCTTCGCGTGTGTTCACCGGAAAAGAAGAGCGGCTCTGCAGTGAGTTTTACTGCAGGGCCGCTTCACAAGTGAGGACTTGTCTTCAGGGGGTACAGCAAAGCTCTTTATCCGCAAAAGCCGATAAAGTAAAAGTAGCTGTAAACGATCCCCTTGAAGCCTTTCACGAGCGTCTCCTCCGAACGAAGTACTTTAGTCGGCTAAATTATAAGGCGGCAGATGGGCTTTGTCAATGCGCTTTATAAATCTTAACACATCGCCTGAGGCCGGACGGCGGATGCTGCATGGCGCGGGTGTTTTCCGATTTGTCCCGAATTATTCTCATTCCGGAGCGGCGAGGTGTGGTATAATGGAGATGCGGCGCGCGGGCCGCAGTGCGCAGGATCGGAGGATGACATCATGGCGGACCGTCGGCTGGACGTAACGATCATGGGTGAGAGGCTGACGCTCGTGACGCGTCCGGGTCTCTTTTCGCCGGAGCACGTGGACCGGGGAACGCTGGCCATGCTGTCGGTGGCCGGCTTTGCGCCGGGGCTTCAGGTGATGGACCTGGGCTGCGGCTACGGCGTGGTCGGGATCCTTGCGGCGAAAAAGTGCGGCGCTGAAAACGTGGTGATGTCGGATATCGACCCGGAAGCCGTCGATACGGCCAGGGCCAATGCTGCGGCGAACGGCGTCGACGGCGTGATGATCGCGGTATCCGACGGCTTTGCGCAGCTGGATGAGGCGGGCTTTGACCTCATACTGTCCAATCCGCCGTATCAGACGGACTTTTCGGTGGCCAAGGCCTTCATCGAAAAGGGCTTCAACCGGTTAAAGATCGGCGGGCGCATGCTGATGGTCACCAAGCGGCGCGACTGGTACCGCAACAACCTGCGGGCCATCTTCGGCGGCGTCCGGGTGCACGAGATCGACGGGTATTACGTGTTCGAGGCGCAAAAGCGCCAGCCGTCTTACGCCAATGCCGCGCGCCGCAGGCGCGGCAGTGCATAAATATAAAAATTCGGTAATGATATCTTTGCTTGACATCACATTTTGTTGAGGGTAAAATAGATATGTTAGACGTGTAAAATGCACTCAGGTGTGTGTTTTGCTGAATGAGTAACGCAAGTTTTTGAGATTCGCAGGTAAAGGAGGTATGCAGAGCTATGTCTGGGGCAATCGTCGCATTGATTGCGCTGGTTGCGTTGGTTGTTGGCCTGGTGGCCGGTTATTTCTACCGCAAGAACGGCATGGAAAAGAAGATCGGGCAGACGGAGGAATTCGTCACCAATATGCTTGAGGACGCCACGCACAAGGCGGAGGAAAAGAAAAAGGAAGCCGTTCTGGAGGCCAAGGAAGAGATCATCCGCTTGAAGTCGGAGCTTGATAAAGAAGTTCGTGCCCGCCGCAATGAAGTTTCGCGGCTCGAGCGCAGGGTGAACCAGCGCGAGGAGCAATTCGACAAAAAACTCGACAACCTTGAAGCGCGCGAGGAAGTGCTGAACGACAAGTATCGCGAAGCCGAGCGCCTGGAGGCCGAGGCCAACGAGATGCACAAACGGCAGCAGACCGAGCTTGAGCGCGTGGCCGGCATGACGGCAGACGAGGCCAAGCAGATCCTGATCGACCGCATCCAGAAGGACGCCTACCACGACGCCGCCGTGATGGTGCGCGAGGTGGAGGCACAAGCCAGGGAAGAGGCAGACAAGAAGGCCCGCAACATCGTGTCCCTGGCCATACAGAAGTGCGCTGCCGACCATGTGGCGGAGACCACTGTCTCCGTGGTGGCGTTGCCCAACGACGACATGAAGGGGCGCATCATCGGCCGCGAGGGCCGCAACATCCGCACCCTTGAGACCGCGACCGGCGTCGATCTCATCATCGACGACACGCCGGAGGCCGTGATCATCTCGGCGTTCGATCCGGTGCGCCGCGAGATCGCCAGGATCGCCCTCGAGAAGCTGATCATGGACGGCAGGATCCATCCGGCGCGCATCGAGGAAATGGTGGAAAAGGCCCGCCGCGAGGTGGACAACCAGATCCGCGAGGCCGGCGAACAGGCCATCTTCGAGACGAATCTGCACGGCATCCATCCCGAGCTCGTGAAGCTGTTGGGCCGGATGCGGTACCGCACCTCCTACGGTCAGAACGTGCTGCGGCACTCCATCGAGGTCAGCCATCTGGCGGGCGTCATGGCCGCCGAGCTGGGCGCGGACGTCACGCTGGCGAAGCGCGCAGGCCTGCTGCACGACATCGGCAAGGCCATCGACCACGAGGTCGAGGGTACGCACGTCACCATCGGCGGTGACCTTGCCAGGAAGTTCCATGAGAACGAGCTCGTGATCAACGCCATCCTGGCGCATCACGGCGACGTTGAGCCCAAGAGCGTCGAGGCGGTGCTGGTGCAGGCGGCCGACGCCATCTCCGCGGCGCGCCCCGGCGCCCGCAGGGAGTCGCTCGAGAACTACATCAAGCGCCTGGAGAAGCTGGAGTCCATCGCCAACGGGTTCGACGGCGTGGAATCCTGCTACGCCATACAGTCCGGCCGCGAGATCCGCGTAATCGTGAAGCCGGAGGACGTCAACGACGCCGGCACGCTGATCCTCGCCAGAGAGATCGTCAAGCGCATCGAGGCCGAGATGGAGTACCCCGGACAGATCAAGGTCAATGTGGTGCGCGAGACCCGCGCTGTCGAGTTCGCCAAATAGCGCGCGAACGACCGATATAGAGAAGCTGCCCCGATCGGGGTGGCTTTTCTTTGCATTCGAATGGCCAATGTTGCATATGTGTGCAGAAGTATTGCGCAAATCTGTAGTGTTTGTATACTTACGCGCGGTTTGATGCGCGGGAGCGGGAAAAATGGTATAATAATATCAGTATGCAATACAATGGAGGGCGTTATGGGCAAGACGACGGCAAAAAAAGGGAAAATGAGCAAGAAGGCGCGGAAGGCAGCCGCCCGCAGAAGGCGGATGATCCGGCGAGGTATGATCTTCGGCGGCATCGCGCTTTTGTGCATCATCGGCCTCATCGTGATGGCGCACGCACATCGCACGCCCGTGGATGACGGCTCCTGGTATATCAGTACCGGCGATCTGGAGATCGCCGCGCCCGGGCGCACGGCGAGCGGGCTCAGTGCGGCCGTCGGCCAGGTCTCCGGCAGCGGGGACAACAGCCGGTATGCGATCCCGATGCCTCAGCTGCCGTCCCGCGCGTCCGTGGTGGAGGCCGAGCCGGTACTCACCCCGGAGCCGACGCCCGAGCCCACCGAGGCAGCCACCCCCGGGCCGTCGCCCATCGTGACGCCCCAGCCCACCGCGGTCACGATCACCATCACCGCCGCCGGCGACTGTACGCTGGGCGGCAGCGTGAACCAGGACACCTATGTCAGGTTCAAGCGCGCGGTCAAAAGCAAGGGCTATGACTATTTCTTCAAAAACGTGCGGCCTGTGTTCGAGGCGGATGACCTGACGATCCTGAATCTCGAGGGCCCGCTGACCGACACCGGCAAGGGGCGCCACGGCATCTATTGCTTCAGGGGCGATCCGGCCTTCGTTCAGATCATGTCCGGCTCCAGCGTGGAGCTGTGCAACGTGGCCAACAACCATTCGCTGGATTTCGGCAAGGCAGGCCTCTTGCGCACGGCGCAGGTGCTGGAGCAGGCGGGCATCGGCTGCTGCGGCTATACCAAGGTCTACACCGGGACCATCAAGGGCGCGCGTGTGACCGCGCTCGGCTTCGACAAATGGCAGAATGACAAGGCGGGCATCGTGCAGGCCATCCAGCAGGAGCGCGCGAACTGCGACCTGCTGATCGTCAACATGCACTGGGGCCGGGAGCGCCACTTCGAGCCCATGAAGGACCAGGTGGACTGGGGACATGCGGCGATCGATGCCGGCGCGGACCTGGTCATCGGCACACATCCCCATGTGTACGGCGGCGTGGAGCTCTATAAGGGCAAGTACATCGCCTACAGCCTCGGGAACTTCTGCTTTGGCGGCAATGGGAACCCCACCGACAAGCGTTGCATGATGTTCCAGCAGACCTTTGTGGTCACCCCGGGCAGCGGCCAGGCGAGCGACGGTGGCATCAACATCATCCCGTGTCTGGTCTCGGGCATCTCCAACAAGAACAACTACCAGCCCATCGTCATGACGGCCAGGGAAGGCGCGAGCCTGTGCAAGGCCATTGCGAAGTACTCCAATCTCAGCAAGAACACCCTCTGGATGGCAAACAGCTATCTCGAGCAGATCGGTCTTACACCATCGGCCGTCGCCACCACCGGCGTGCGCTGTGTGGACGTCAACGGCACGCAGCCCAGAGAGGCTGTGACCGTGACTGAGGAGGTCGAGGCTCTGGACGACGACGCGCTGGTCGGCGCGCTGGACGCAAAGGAAGACGAGTATGTGGGCAGCGGCTTCACCGGTCGGGACGATGCCGATTACGAGGGCGATCTGCCGGCGGACGGCGCCGCGTACGACGCGGATGAGGAGGACGCCGGGGAGAGCGACGAATACGAGGACTTCGCGGAGGACGGCTCTGATGATTTCGGGAGCATCGATACCGACGTATACGACGCTTCCGATGACGATGCGGATGCCTTCGACGACGGGGATGACGAGGCGTATGGGGCCTCGGACGACGCCGGCGCGTCCGAAGGTCATCAGACGCTCAGCCAGTCGGAGCTCATCACGTCCATGCAGGTGCAGGGCGGCGGCGAGATCAGCGATGATCAGCGCAAGGCGGCCGAAGTGGAAGCCAAGCGCCAGATGTATCTGGATCAAATGATGGCGGGCTGATACGCATGCGAATGACAAGCGCCCCTTTCGACGGCGAGAGCCGTCGAAAGGGGCGCTTGTCATGTCTGCGATGCATCTGCCAGTCTTTGCACCAGCTGTCTGATTCGCTCTCTGGCCTCTGTCTGATGCATGAACCGATCCTCGCGGGTCTGCGGGGCATCGCCCATGATGGCCACGAATTGACTGACCTTGAGCCCCAGGGCGTCCTGCATGTCCCGGTCGGAGCCGTTGGGGGAGACCAGGTAGTAGCACAGCAGGCTGTCCTGCTGGCCGATGCGGTGGGCGCGGTCCTCGGCCTGGCTGTGCACGGCGGGCGACCAGTCCAGTTCGCCGAACACCACACAGCTGGCGCGCTGCAGGTTGAGCCCGCTGGCCGACCTGAGCGATATGCACAGCAGGTCCGTTTTGCCCTCCATGAACGCAGAAGCGGCATCGTCCTTCTGGCGGTCGGTCTCGCGTCCGGTGATGAACCTCGGCCGGAGAGACTTGAGCTCCCTTTTGTAGATGTCCATCACCGCGTGATGGTGTGCCATCAGCAGCACCTTTTCGCCGGCCTCCACCAGGGCCCTGACGAACGCGCATACGAAGGGCGCCTTGGCGATGCCGGTGGCCTGGCGCTGCTGCTGGGAGATGGCGTCTTCGATGATGGCCCGGCGGGCGGGATCGTCGGTGGCGCGCAGCAGCTGGAGGTTCGCGGCCACCGGCTTCATCAGCTCGCGATAGACCGTGTCGTCCCAGTCGATCTCCTGCACCAGGCGGCGCTTGGCGGGCAGCTGTGCGAGCACATCGGCCTTGAGCCGCCGCAGCATCAGGCCCTCTGACCGCAGGTATTCGCCCAGCAGCTCCGGTTTGGCCACGACGGCGGTGTTGTAGCCGTAACACCACTCGCGGGAGAAGCTCTCCCAGTCGCCCAGGAAATGGAAGTCGATGATGTTGACCACGTTCCAGATCTCGCCGCCCTGATTGTAGATGGGCGTGCCCGACAGGCCGATGCAGTTCTCGCAGGACTCCGACAGCAGGCTCGCCGCGGAGTATTTGCCGGTGCCGTTTCGCCGAAGCTCCTGCATCTCATCGAAGATCACCGTGCGGAAGCCCTGTGCCGGCAACACGTCCTTCCAGCCGCGCAGCAGCAGGTAGTGGATGATGTAAATGTCCGCCTCGGGCAGCGCGTAGGGCTTGAGGCCTCGAATGACGTGCACCCGAAGGCGGCCGTCGGGGGAGAGGAAGCGCTCGACCTCCCGCTGCCAGTTGCGGATCAGGTGCGGCGGCACCACCAGGATCGCCGGATAGGCGGCGGTCGTCGCGAGGAAGGCCAGCGCCTGCACCGTCTTTCCGAGGCCCATTTCGTCGGCCAGCAGGCATCGGCGGGTGGACAGCATGAAGCCCAGTCCCTGTTTTTGAAAGGGCAGCAGCTCGCCGCAGAAAGTCTCCCCGGGCGGCGAAGCCGTTTCGGGCATGCGCAGCGCCTGCTCGCGCCGGACGGCATACTCGCGCGCATCCTCCAGGGCATTTTCCCAGCGCACGCGATCGGCCTCGCGGATCTCGAGCGGATAGCGAAGCATCAGCCAGTTCAGATCGCCGATGATGCGCCGGTGGGCGGTGAAGCGCGCCACGCCGCGTCCGCGGCCGTCGCAGCCGGGAAACAGCCGCTTGGCCAGCTCCGTCACGCAGGGATCTCCCTTGATGGTCCAGCACTTTGACCGGTGGTTGTAGGAAAGCGTGCCATAGGTGCGCGCGCCGGGCGGCACCTGCCGCAGATAGGCGGGGCAGTCGGGCTCGGGTGCGAAGACTTCCCGATCGTCCATGGTGATGGCGCCGGTACCGGTGTATTCAGGGTCATCCCAGAACCCATCGTTCAAGGCAGCGCCACCCCCCACAGACGATCCAAGGAAACGATAAAAACGGGCTTGCCGCAAAGGGTCGCCGGCAGCGATACGGCGCGCTGCACGACCACCACCGCGGCGTCAAGATCACTGCTGACGAGGTAGCGCCGAAGCTGCTTTTCCAGCGCGCGCTGGGAAGGCCGGCCTTTTTTCACTTCGATGCCCACGCGCCCCGCGAGAAAGTCGATGCGGCAGCGCGGCGCGAGCCTGTATTCGTGGACATACGCCAACCCGGCCGCGTCCAGTGCCTCTGCCACCCCGGCGTGGATGTCGTATTCCTCGGGCATCGCCGGCATGCGCACCGTCGACAGAGCGGCTACGATGCGGTCGATCTCGGTCATATCCATACGCGCAGGCGGCCGTCAGATGTCGTAGACGGCGATGATCAGAAAAAAGTGCAGCATCACCATCGCCAGCACGATGAGCCCCGCGATGATGGCCTTGATGATCAGCCGGCGCCGGTTCGCGATGCGCTTCACGGGATCCGGCTCGTCTGACCTCACATAGCGGATGAGGTTTACGAGGAACCAGATGGAGGCGATGAGAGGGATGCCGTAGATGGCACAGATGATGGCGAGATCCATATGCTTTCCTTCCTCCGCAGCTGGCGGTATGGCGCGATCGGGACGGTTCAGCGGATCGCGTTGTCGCGGGCTCTCTCCGGGATGCGTTCGAGGATGAAGTCCTCCACAAAGTCGATGTCATCGAACTGCGCGTACACCTGGAACTTGCCGCCGATGAGCGACAGATCGATCATGTCCCAGTCCCGGTGGCGCTTGAATCGGGTGATCGAGGCAAATGTGACGTTCGAGACCTCGTCCAGCGTGGGGCGCCAACGGCCGCGCACCCTTCTGGAGCCGACGAGCGAGCCGAAGAGCCGCATCGAATCCCTGCCGACCCTGAAGCCTTGCTTTACCGGATCCGACCAGACGATCCCGATCCCGTCCTCGCGCATGGCGTAGCGGATGCGGTAGCGGCCGCCCTTGATCCAGGCGGCGATGTAGAACCCGACCAGGTACAGCACCGCCATCAGCGCCCCCAATGCCAGGCCGGTCAGGAATATGCCGCGAACGAAGGGATCGCTGAAGTCGCGGCTTATGAGCCCCGTGAACAGAGCTCCGCCCAGAGAGACGCCGAGGAACGTGAACAGGTTGATCTTTTCCAGCATATACAGCATGGAACGGTTTTCATACATATCCATGTCGTAGTACCAGCGATAGACACCGTCATCGTCCAGGGTCACCCGGCTCGTATAGTTGTCAGATCCTTCGCTCATGGTACGCCTCCCGGCGATATCTGTCCTTCTGCCGGCGATCGGTCCGGGACCGGTCGCCGGGGCGGTCAATAAAGCAGCTGTGCCAGCTGTTCCGGCAGCGCCGAAGCACACCGGACGGTCTCTCCGGTGACGGGGTGTGTCACGCGGACGAGCGCCGAATGCAGCGCGAACCGGCCGGGCAACCGTGCATCCTCGGTGCCGTACAGGAAGTCCCCGACGATGGGGAAGCCCAGGTGCGCCAGATGCACGCGGATCTGATGGGTGCGGCCGGTCTCGAGCCGCAGGCGCACGAGGGAGCGGCCCCCGCCGGCCCGGAGCACGCGGTAGTGCGTCACGGCGCTCTGGCCGTGCTCGGCATCGACGACGCGGCGCACGGTGGCGGCGGCTTCCTTGGCGATGGGCGCATCGATGATCCCCGCGCCTTCCATGCGCCCCTCGACGACGGCGAGGTATTCCCGAACGAAGGCGTCCGTGTGCAGCTGCCGCTGCAGGCGCTGCGCGGCATGGGCGTTTTTAGCGGCGACCATCAGGCCGCTCGTGCCCTTGTCCAGCCGGTTCAGCGGGCGGAACACGAAGCCGGGCACGTCGCGATAGCGCCAGGCCAGCCGGTTCTCCAGCGTCATCGACGACTGCTTCGGCGAACACTGGCACGCCAGCGGAGCGGGCTTGTCGATAATGATGAGATCCTCGTCCTCAAAGGCCACGGTCACCGGCGTCGGGTCGGGGACGACCGGTGCGCGGGGCGCATCGTCCAGCAACACGGAGACCACGTCTCCGGGCTGCAGCCGATGGTCGGCATGGACGGGCACGCCGTTGACGAGCAGCCCGCCGCGCATTTTCAGCGACGCGAACTGGTGATAAGACACACCCATATCGCCGCGCACCAGGTATTTCACCTGGCGCCCGGCGTCGTTCTGCGCAGCGATGCGATCAAGCCGCCTCATACGATGCCTCCGAGCCTGCGAAGGCCGCGCCGGCTTCCGGCGCGCAGCGCCCGGCCCCGATCCGGCCTGCAAGGGCTCAGTTCCATTATAGCATACGCGCGCAAATGCGCAAGCGGCGCAGTATGGCGGCGCGTCCGGTCTTCGTCTGAGCAACGTGGCCGCGCGTCATGCGACTTCAGAATTCCACCGTCCGCGGAGCCGCGGTGAAGCTTGAGAAGGTGGCCGTGGCGTGTTCGAAATACAGGATCTCGGTGTTGTCATCGTCGGCGGCGTACATGGCCTTGAGGGAGGGGTAGGCATCCAGCATGTGGGCTTTGGCGTCGACGCGCTCGTCCCGCTTCAGCGTGCCAGCCACGCGCAGCCACACGCCGTCGCTGAACGCGCAGATCTCGACCCTGGGGTTGTCCTGGATCTGACGGCTCACGTCCTTGACCTTGCCGGTCTGTATGCACAGATGACCGTCATAGATATCGATGGTGCCGAACGGACGCACGCGCGGCTGATCGCCGTCCATCGTGGCCAGGTAATAGGTGCCGCACTGCTTGAGAAACGCGTAGACTTCGTTCATGTCCATACCTCCGTCGTGGGTTTTTATCATTATAGCAGGCCGGGCGGGCGATGTAAAGCGGCGTTTTCCGATTGACAAGGGCGGCTGCCTGTGCTAAGCTTGACACAGCATCAACTCGCCGCGGCGAGTATGAAAGGACGGTCTCGGCATGAGGATCGCAATCGGCAACGATCACGGCGGCGTGGAGCTGAAGCGCCACCTGGTGGCGTATCTGACGGAAAAGGGCTATGAGATGATCGATCTGGGCGCGCAGACGGACGCGAGCTGCCACTATCCGGTGTTCGGTCAGCGCGTGGGACGCGCGGTGGTGGCCGGGGAGGCGGACTATGGCATACTGATCTGCGGCACCGGCATCGGCATCTCCATCGCGGCCAACAAGGTGGACGGCGTGCGCTGCGCGCTGTGTTCGGAGCCGGTCAGCGCAAGGCTCGCCCGAGAGCACAACAACGCCAACATCGTCGCCATGGGCGCGCGGACCATCGGCCCCGTGATGGCCGAGGGCATCGTGGACGTGTTCCTGAACACCGAATTCCAGGGCGGACGCCACGCCATCCGCGTGGGCATGTTCGAGCGGATCGAAAAGGGAGAGACGCTGGAATAAGGCAGAGCTGCAGCATTGACATGCCCGGAACGCATATCGGCGTTCCGGGCATTATCTGTATCCGATCGCGGGAGATCAAAGGATATACTTCCTGACGTCCTTCGTGTGGATGTCCGCCTTCAGCTGGGCCTTGACGTAGTCGGCGTTGACGGACACCTTGATCTGAGGAGCGTCGCCGCCGCCGGCGTTGAAGGCGATGTCGTTCAGTATCTTTTCCATCAGCGTGTGCAGCCGCCGCGCGCCGATGTTCTCGCCGGATTCGTTTTCCTGCCAGGCATACTCGGCGATGAGCGCCAGGGCGGAGTCGTCGAAATCCAGCTCCACGCCGTCCACGCCCAGGAGCAGCCGGTATTGGCGGATCAGCGCGTTCTCCGGCTGGGTGAGGATGCGTTTGTAGTCCTCGACTGTCAGGGGCTTCAGGTCCACGCGCACCGGGAAGCGCCCCTGGAGCTCCGGGATCAGGTCGGAGACCTTCGACACGTGGAACGCGCCCGCGGCGATGAACAGGATGTGGTCGGTCTTCACGGGCCCATACTTGGTGTTGACGGTGGAGCCTTCGACGATGGGCAGTATGTCGCGCTGCACGCCTTCGCGGCTCACATCAGGGCCGTGTCCGCCGCCGCGGCCTGCGACCTTGTCGATCTCGTCCAGGAACACGATGCCGTGCTGCTCCGCGCGCTCGATGGCCTCGGAATGCACCCGGTCCATGTCGATCAGGTTCTGCTCTTCCTCGTTCAGCAGGATCTTGCGCGCCTCGCGCACCTCGACCTTGCGCAGCTTGGTCTTCTTGGGCAGTATGCCGCCCATCATATCGCCGATGTTGATCTCCATGCCGGGGATCTCCGGCTGGGGAAGGTTCTCCTCCACCTCGACCTCCACGAGCTCGTGCTCGAGCTCGCCCCTGCGCAGCCGCGTGCGCACGTCGCCCTGTTTGACGACCAGCGCGCTTTGCTCCTCGGGGGAGAGGGTCGGCTCCTTGGGCCTGTTGCCCAGCAGGATGTCGATGGGGTTGGCGGGCTTGCGCTTTACCGCGTGGGTGAGGATGTCGACCAGCCGATCCTCGACGTTCGCCTCGGCGCGGATGCGCACGCGCTCGGCGTGCTGGCCCTTCACCAGCCGGATGGAAGCTTCCACCAGGTCGCGTATGATGGATTCCACGTCCCGGCCCACATAGCCCACCTCGGTGAACTTGGTGGCCTCGACCTTGACGAACGGCGCGTCCACGAGCTTTGCGAGCCTCCGGGCGATCTCCGTCTTGCCCACGCCGGTGGGGCCGATCATGAGGATGTTCTTGGGCGTGACTTCCTCGCGGATGTCGTCCGGCAGCTGCGCCCGGCGATAGCGGTTGCGCAGGGCCACCGCGACGGCGCGCTTGGCGTCGTCCTGCCCGATGATGTATCTGTCCAGTTCGCGAACGATCTCGCGGGGGGTGAGTGTGGTCATGTTTTTATCCTTTCAGTGATCCGGTCGGCTGTTAAAGACGGGCTCCGGAAGCGACAGTTGGTGCTGGTCCCTCAGATATCCTTCAAACAGGTCCATGAAATCGTCGAACGCGCGATCATCGCGACCTCCGTTCGCATACAAAAGGTGGTTCCACCAGGCTGCGTATCCATGATCGTCTTTGATATGGTTTTCCCGATACCAGTCCACGAATCCCTCGAAAAGGGGGAATACGCCGTCGGCATAGTCAAAGGCATACCCGATGCCGGCGATCATGTCCCTCAGCCCCGTAATGCGCCTGCCCCCGAGGAACAGGCCCGGCTTTGCCCTGAGCCTGCTGAAGAATTGGAGTTCATCGAACCGTGCGCCTGATCCTTCCATCATACCGTCTCCACGATGATGTTCCCGTTGGTGTACACGCAGATCTCGCTGGCGATCCGCAGCGCTTTCTCGGCGATCCCGGGGGCGTCGAGGTCGGTGTTCTGATACAGGGCACGGGCGGCAGCCAGCGCGTAGTTGCCGCCTGAGCCGATGGCCAGTATGCCGTCGTCGGGCTCGATGACCTCGCCGGTGCCGGACACGAGCATCAGATTCTCGCTGTCGGCGCACAGCAGCATGGCCTCCAGGCGGCGCATGGCCTTGTCCATCCGCCAGTCCTGCGCCAGCTCCACGGCAGCGCGCTGGAGGTTTCCGGAGTACTGCGTCAGCTTGTCTTCGAATTTTTCGGACAGCGCAAAGGCGTCGGCCACGGAACCGGCGAAGCCCACGACGACCTTGCCGCCGTAGATGCGGCGGACCTTCTTTGCGGTGCCCTTCATGATGGTGTGTTCGCCCATGGTGACCTGGCCGTCGCCGGCCACGGCCGTCACGCCGCCGCGCTTGACCGCGCAGATGGTGGTGCCGCGGAAGGGGCTTCTGGGTTCAGATTCGTAGCTCATAGCGATCGATCACCTCGTTCAATGTCTCGAGTGCGCGCTCCGACAGTTTTTCGTAGCGGTTGCGCTTGCCCTTCACGCGGAAGGGCAGGGGATCCAGTATGCCGAAGTTGGCGTTCATCGGCTGGAAATTGGGGCTGGGCGTGGAGACATGGCGCTGAAGCGCGCCCAGGATCGTGTGCCCGGTGAAGTCCGGCTCGGGCTTATCGCACAGCGCGCAGGCCAGGCCGACGGCGGCGGTCAGGCCGCTGGCGGTCGACTCCATGTAGCCCTCCACGCCGGAGAGCTGCCCCGCAAATCGGGTGAGCGGGTCGCTCTTCAGGGCATAGTTGGCACCCAGGACCTCGGGGCCGTTCAGGTAGGTGTTGCGGTGCATGACGCCGTAGCGCGCGAACTCCGCGTGCTCAAGGCCGGGGATCATCGAGAATACCCGCTTTTGTTCGCCCCATTTGAGGCGCGTTTGGAACCCCACCAGGTTGTAGAGCGTGCCCTGCGCGTTCTCCTGCCGGAGCTGCACCACGGCATAGGGCTCCTTCCCGGTGCGGGGGTCGATGAGCCCCACGGGCTTCAGCGGCCCGAAGGCCAGCGTCTGGCGGCCGCGGCTGGCCAGGATCTCCACGGCCAGGCAGCCCTCGAACA
>JAFRMB010000106.1 GCA_017430945.1 Clostridia bacterium
CCAGAACGTCATCGGCTACATCTCCACGGTCGTCGGCGGCTTCCTGCCCGGCGTCGCGGTCGCCATGCTGCTGGGCAAGCTCTGGAAGCGGGTCAACTGGCAGGGCGGCCTCGCCTGCATCATCTCCGGCACGATCCTCGGCCTCCTGAACCTCCTGATCCCGTCCTTCAGCAGCTTCATCAGCAGCAACTTCGGCGGCATCGCCATCCCGGCGACCATCGTCCCGCTGATCTGCGGCGTCGTCATCTCTCTGATCACGCCTGAGGACAAGACTTCGGACGCGGAGCGCCTTGCGAAAGTCTTTGCGGACCGCGACGGCAAGGCCTGAGAGACCACAAGGGGGCTGTAATCCATTCGGTTGGATTTGGCGACTGCCGGTGTTTCGGCGCATCGGCTCTGGGACGCTTTCCGGTGCCCCTTAAAAGCGGGGGTTGGGATTTCAACCCCCGCTTTTTGAATAGGAAGCAATCTCTTGTGATCCACGAAAGGCGTGCGGCAGCCTTTGCATGCCGTCTCAAGCGGCGGATCAAAACGGAGGTTATTTATGCAATCGATCCTGATCAAAGACGGAATGGTTTATGACGGACTCGGCAATCCCGGCGTGAGAGCGGACGTCTTCCTTGCCGAAGGGCGGGTCGTCGCCATTGGACAGGACCTCGCCGAAAAGGCGGACATCGTGATCGATGCCGCCGGCAGGTGTGTGACCCCGGGCTTTGTGGACATTCATCGTCATCATGACGCGAAGCCCTTTAACGACCCGGGGTTCGGCTTTCGGGAGCTCCGCCAGGGCATCACGAGCGCGGTCTCCGGCAACTGCGGCATCAGCATGGTCCCGCGGCCAGAGGACCCGGACAAGGCAAGGGGATACTATTCATTCGAGGAGGCGGTCATGGGGCCGATCGGGCTGGATGGTCCGTTGACCTACCGCGAGTACCTCGCATCTCTCGGCAGGATCGACCTGCCGCTCAACACGGCTGCCATGATCGGCACCGGCACCGTGAAGATCTGCGTCAAGGATTTTTCAGACGCGCCGTATACGCAGGAGGAACTGGGCAGGGCGGAGGCGCTCATCGAGGACGCGCTCGCCGCGGGTGCCCCGGGCATCTCCCTCGGCATCATGTACCTGCCGGAATGCTATTCATCGACGGAGGAGTTCGCCCGGATCCTGCGGCCCGTCGGCAAATACGGGCGCGTCATCACGACGCACATCCGCGGCGAGGGCGACAGCATGGTCGACAGCGTGAGGGAAGTGATCGAGATCGCAAAGAAGGCGGGCTGCGCTCTGGAGATCAGTCACTTCAAGAGCTGCGGGGTGAAAAACTGGCGCAGGGAGATACACCGCGCGATCGCGCTCATCGAGGAGGCCCGCACTTCCGGCGTCGATGTCACCTGCGATTTCTATCCATATGAGGGCGGATCGACGGCGCTGACCACGATGCTGCCGCCGGTATTCGTCGCCGGCAACATGCAGGAGGCGCTGCGGAGGCTCGGAACGCCCGAAGGCGTCGATGCGTTCCGGGCGGCGAGCAGG
>JAFRMB010000016.1 GCA_017430945.1 Clostridia bacterium
ACTACGGGAAGATGATCTTCAACTGGATGCCCTGGGAACGGGACGGGCCGAACATCCCGAAGATTCACCCGACGCAGAAGCCGGTCAAGCTGCTCAAGCGGCTGATCGACATCTTCACGGATCCCGGCGACGTGGTCATCGATCCATGCGCCGGTTCCGGCAGTACATTGAGAGCCGCAGCGGAGATGCGGCGCAACGCCTACGGCTTCGAGATCGACAGGAATTTCTATAAAGCCGCCAAGGAAGAAATGCTTGATTCCATTCAGATGGATCAGATGAACATCCTTGACCTGCAGACCGCCGCACAGCGGCAGACCCACCAACAAATGCGGATGGAGGTGAATTAGATGGGTTATACCGATGAACCGCGCCCGTGCATGGTCAACGGCTCCCGCGCCCTGTGTCATGGGCTGTTCGAAATCGAGCAGCCCTACATAACGGAGGGCGTATCCAGGGGGCAGTGCAAGACCGTCCGCGCGGCCGTGGAATACTACAACGGCAGCATGGAGCTGATCAAGCCCACGGGCCTGCGGTTCCTGGATAGCGACCGGGTATTTGCCCGGTACGATTGGGGTGAAGCGGATGGATGATGACAATCTGGTGCGCCTGCTGAGCTATCGGGAACAGATGGAGGCCATAGATGAACATCTGGCCTGGATCGAGCAGGAGAAGGGCATGCTCCTGCGCGTCTATAACGGCCACGTCGCCCGACTGGAACAGCAGAAGCTGCAGGCGCTGGCCGCGAAGCAGAGGCTTGCCATGGAGCACAAAGGAGGAAGCGCCACATGAGGATCATCAAAGAGGGCGACCTGTCGCGGCTGTCCACGGTGCTGCGGTTCACGTGTACGGACTGCGGATGCGTATTCGAGGCCAGCGGCTGCGAATACCTGCGGACGGCGCTGGCCGGGAATATGATTTGCGAGTGCAACTGCCCGACGTGCAGGAAGGTGGTCAGGATCGTGGATGAGGAAGAAGGGACAGCATGACAGAGAAGGAACTGACCGCCCGCGAGGTGCGCAGGCTTCCGGAATTTGCAAAGGTGACGATTCACGGCAGAGACCGGCGCGGCTATCCCACCAGAACGTTGTGCTTTGTCCACGCGCTGCCGGGCGGAAAGAAGGTATTGCAGCCCATCGGCCTGTTCTGCAACGGCTTCATCGAGATTCGCAAGGGCGACAAGTATACGACGACGGAGGAGAGCGAATGATCAGAGCGATTGACCCCGGCAACATCAGCCCGCAGCCCGAATCATCCCGGAAGATTCGGAACGAGGCCGGCAGCTATCTGAAGAACCACATCATCTATACGGATCTGCGCGACGCCTATCGCAAGGGCAAGATCACAAAGCAGGAGCTGCTGACGCTCCGGGGACAGGTCAAGGCCGGGAACGCCGCCGGGGCGATAAACGGCCTCGGGAAGCTGCTCTGTCGATACGAGCGCAAGATGGAGGAAAGAGCATGTACCTGATTAAGAAGGACGGATTATGGCTGCTGGGGTTTCAACAGACCGGCGTGCGCGAATTCGTCAACGGGAAGCTGACGGACGTATACACCAGCGTCTGGGGCAGCGACATCCACGACGCGAAGGGATGGGAACACAAAATCCAGGCCGAGGCTTATGCCATGGAATTCGGCGGGGACGTGATACTGGTGCCGATCAAATTGGAGGAGGCGTTCAAATGATCTACGAAAAGCAGATAGCGGAGCAGTGGGGTGAGGAATACGTCGTCAGGCAGCTGGCGGAGGAGGCGTCGGAACTGTGCCAGGCCGCGCTGAAGCTGGTGCGCGCCATGCGCGACGAAACCCCGATCCGGCAGATCGACGCCCAGTCGCACCTGCTGGAGGAGATGGCGGACGTGGAGGTCATGCTGCGCGTGATGCGCGAGGGTGTGCTTACCGAGGAGGCGAACAAGCGGATCACGGCCATCGGAGCGAAGAAGTTCGGCCGCATGGTGACCCGGCTGATACTGAACGACGCCCTTGACATCGACTGAAAAGGCGGTTTTCATTTCCGAATCCGTTCCTTTTTCGGGGTTTGACAATTTCCGTTTTAGGTGGTATCATCATTACGATGAATTTGTGTGCCTGACGCGATGCGCCGGGCGCACTTTTTTTATCATTCGAATTCGTATCATGCCACTTCCCGCAGGAAGGAGGCGAATCGGACTGCGCTTGATCTCCTTGGCGCAGTGCATCATCAGCTCGACGCCACGGGCTGGCCATCGATGACCGATAGCAACGAAGGAGAGAGACCGTGGAAAAGCGATACATTGAGATCGACATAGCCGACCTGGTGCCCTACGACAGGAACCCGCGCCGCAACGACATGGCCGTGGACGACGTCGCCGAGAGCATGGAACAGGTCGGCTATATCACGCCCATTGTCATTGACGAAAACCGGCTGATTCTCGCCGGGGAAACCCGATGCAAGGCGCTGAAGAAGCGCGGCGTCCGGCGCGAGAAGGTCTTGCAGGTGTTCGGACTGACCGAACAGCAGAAGAAGAAATACCGGCTGCTGGATAACAAGGTGGGCGAGATTGCTGAATGGGATTATGATCTTCTGGTTGGCGAGCTGGAAGATATCGACTTTGATGGATTTGACTTCGGGTTTGATGAACTGCTGACCGAACTGACCGATAGCAACGAAGGAGAGAGACCTTCCGAGGAATCGGACAACGAGGGACAGGAGCCATTGAGCACGGCAGTCGAAGACGATTATGAGCCCATACTTCCCGAGGAGCCTCGGGCGAAGTACGGCGACATCTACCGGCTGGGGCGGCACCGCCTGATGTGCGGCGACAGTACGAAGCCGCGGGACGTCGAAAAGCTGATGGGCGGGGCACAGGCCGACCTGCTGTTGACGGATCCGCCGTACAA
>JAFRMB010000107.1 GCA_017430945.1 Clostridia bacterium
CCTATCCGCACGGCGCCACCATGCCTGAGAAACATGGGATCCTCTTCCAGGTGAAAGTGCGTCGGGTCGCTGACGTCATAGAGGATGTCGACGGTTTTCCCTACGGGATACTTCTCATGATCCATATAATTCCCGTATTCCAGGCGGTAATCCTGACCTTCAGCCGTGAACTCGATCACGGGTTTATAGTAGATGTTGCTGCCTCCGTTTCTCCCTCTGCGCAAGACCTTCAGGACATGGTCGACGATGACGCCGGTCGTCCTGGTGTGTTCCGTGTCCTCCCTGAGCCTTGCCTCGCGCCGGGATCGGATGCCCATGATCAGGAGGATCCAGCCCACGATCGAAAGCAGAGCGAAACTGAGCAGAAACGTGATTATACTTGCCATATCATTCATCCCGATCCGTTGTCGTACAGCCTGACATCATTATACCATGTCAACAGCGACACAGACAAGACCATTACAGCCTTTGCGATCATTCTTTAAAAAGCCTGATCATCGTCATTCCCGCTCGATCCACTCTCTGTTATAATACTTCCACCAACGAGCAGGGGAGGGGCTTTTGTGCTCGTTCCATCATATAGACCGCTGTGGGATCTGCTGGATGCCCGGGGAATGCTGCACAAGGATCTGCTGAGTTTCATCTCTCCGGCTGCACTCAAAAAGCTGCAGCATGCCGAAGCCGTGTGCCTGACGATCATCGGCAAGCTCTGCGAAGGGCTGGACGTCCCGATCAGCCGGATCGTTGAGATGGTCATGCCGGTAGAGTAGGGGGGGTGGCAGGGCTATTCACGCCCGGACTTTGGGCGTGCCAGCTCTTTAGTGTTTGTCTCCCGATCAGCAGGGCTTTTCTACACCGGATTTTCTCCCTGAGTCCTCCCGCTTCTTCCGCGCCCAGGCGATCTGATATGCGATCCGGGCTTTCGTTTTGCACTCATCGCAGCAGTCCTTGGTACTGGTTTTGTCGTCTTCAGATTTGGGTTGCCGCATACGACGCATTTTCTCGCCTGAATAATATCCCGCGACGGCGGCGATAATTATCCCTGCAACGCTTGAGCTGCAGTGCTGCTCTTCGGGGGTCATGGTCCTTTTCTTTCGCTCGGATCCCCGGCCCGGGACGGATACACGACCGGGTAAGAACGACAGCCACTGCCCCGGCGATTCAAAATGGGAAGCCCTTCGCGTCCGGACCCTTCATCACATCAGGGCGCGGGGGATGGGACGGGGATATTGATGCAGACTGAAATATGTGATATAATCACGCCAAGATCTCGCAGGAGAAACGGAGGCAGCAGAAGATGAAAGGCAGGATGCGCTTTCGAACGGCCGTCAGAACACTCGCCGCGCTGCTGGCGATCATGGTCGCAACGGCGCCGCTGGCTTTTGCCGCGGAGTACAGGGATAAGGCGACGGTGAAAAAGGTCCAGCAGGCGCTGAACGACCTCGGATACGACTGCGGGACGCCTGACGGCTCCAGCGGTAAAAAGACCCGGAAGGCCATCGAAGGCTTTCAGGAGGCGGAAGGGCTGAAAGTCACAGGCGCGATCGACGATCAGCTTTGGGCGGCGTTGGGCCTGTATGAGGCGCGGGAGGCCCGAATCACGCTTGATCCCCGCCTGCCCAAGCTCGACCGGGACTACTGCATGCAGCATCATCACATATGGGCCGGCTGCGTGTTCTATGACGCCATGCTGAAGCTGCTGGATGCGGGCATACTTGAGGCAGATCCCAAGAAGGGCGAATACCCGCTCAGGAAGAATCTTAAGGGTGCATTTCCGATGATCTTCAAGGACAAGCGAGAGGGCAAAAAGCTCACCGATACCAGATTCAGCCTTGGTCCGGGCCGGTACATGATCTGCAGGGAGAACACCAGATCGAGCTATTCCAACGAAGAGATCAGGCTCATGCACGTTTTCAACTCATACAGGGTGCTTAAAAGCGGCGGCCTGGGTTATACGGACGAAAAGGGGACGACCAGCGAGATCCTGGAGGGCGCGGTGGACCGCTCCCGTTTGACTACAGACATCGACGCGTGCGACTATATCATCATCATGGGTGGCTATGAGTCTCTCTCAGATGAGGACTACTATATCCACAATATAGACCGCTTCGGCATGACCATGATCGTATTCGTCATCGACGCCCGGGACATGACCTGTCTGCACATCGAATGCGTGTCGACCGATCTGCCGGGTTCTCCCGCCCGCGACAACGTCGGCGCAATGGATTATCCGTCGGCGGAGGCCTACATCGCGAAGCTGCTGAAAGGGTAAAGGGGAAATGTGCCCTGCAAGGGGCCGGAGCGTGCCGAAAGGGCTTGCTGATGATAGAATATGTGTTATTCTTGCAGAAAGAATTGCCTGCGCAACTGCTTTGAAGGATCGGCGCAGAGTGAACACATCGTGTTCAAAACAGACATGAAAGCTCGTGATCGATAATGCATACCGAAAGAACTTTCCTCAGTATCTTGATAGGCGTTGCCGTTGTCGGTTTTCTTTTTGTGGTCTGGGCTCTGGCTCGCCCTCATACGACCGGTATCGTGACATCCGTGGGTCACATAGGTACGACGACACACACCTCAGGAAGAGGCGTCCACAGGCATATCCGAAGAGGTTATGCGGCTGATGTCAAAGTGCGCGCAAAGGATACCGGAGAAGTTGTGACGGTCTACTATCGCGTTGGCAAAAAGGAAAGCATACCTGCAGTGGGGGACGAGATCGAATTCGCGAAATACGCGCTTACCGGGAATGGCCCGTATCCGGAGAAGTGGGCGGTCAAGCTGGGCATGATCATGCTGGCCCTGGACGCGATCGTGTTTATCGCATATCTGATCGTGCATCAAAGGAAAACCTGATCAGCCGGAATGGGAGCGTGAACAGGCCGGTCATCGCGCCGGGTTGGCGGCATCTGGAATATGCATGCGGGCCTCTTTTCGCGAGCCAGAATTCGCTGCAGACGGCGTCGCGGTCGAGCGTCCTTTTTCTGTTTCAGAGTATGATGTCGCGCGGTGTCTGGCCGATCACAGGCCAGGGCAGTGTGCCCTGGCCTGTTACACGGCGGTTCAGTCCCTTGCTGCCGGTCGAACCGTGGGACCGTTCAGATGACTCCGCAGTGAGCCTTAACCATCTGTCGGGAAGACGATGTACGAACCGTCCCTGCCGCCTAGGAACAGCGTTTGTTCGGCCACCTTTGTATCCTTTTGCAGGGACCATATGCCTGCGTGGTTGCTGTGTATGGCGTATTCCGGGAAGTTTGACGAAGAAACGTCCAGCCGTATACGCGAGCCCTTCGGGATCGTCCACGCGATGTTCCACGAATCCACCGTGATGTCCACGCGCTCGCCGGGACGATACTCTACGCGTCGCGGCGCGCCGTTTCGATAGCCGAGCGTCGTTATGCCGTTGCGGATATGGTACGCCTTGCCATCCGGCATGACCTCCATGAGCTTGAAGGTGAAAGCGGTATCCTCCGCGTCACTTGCCACCGAAAGACAGAGCCTCACGTTTCCGTAGATCGGCAGATCGGCCTGAAGCGGTTCAGACACGAAGCTGATCACATCCTCGCGCGGGTCCACATCCGGCTGCAGCAGGCTGCCCTGATGCTCCTTCGAGTGGAGCAGCGACTCGGCCCCGTGCGTCATGACGGGATTTTGGGGATCGTAATCGTACTTGACCTCGCCCGGCTGAGCCTCCGGGGACAGGCTCAGCGTCCCTACGCCGTTTTCATCACGCGCACCGAGGTACAGCCTGAGTTCCCCGCTCGAGGTCAACGACGTGTCGCTCGTGGTCATCCAGCGGTCTTCGCCTATGACATAAGCCTCCACGCGACCTTCGGGCAGCAGACCGCGGCAGAGTATACGCTCAAACCAGTCGAATGCCTGCAATTCGTCGTTGTTTTCAAAGTGTCTGCCATTCGCTGCGTGGCCGTCTACGACGACTTCGAAACTGTGGTTCCACGCGCCGATCCTGAGCACGCTCATGCGCTTTGTCGCATCCGGCAGCGCGCGATAGGTCTCTATGGCAGAGGCAAAATGATGATCATACCAGCCCTCGCCTATGAACACCGGACGGTCAACGCGCGTGGGGATCGCCTTCATCATGCCCCACAGATCGGTATTCCAGTAGGGGTCCTGCGGGTCCGTGCTCGTGATCCATTTGCGATACCAGTCGAGCCTTCCGCCCCACATGGCGTCGTCGACCTCGACCTGCGGCATGTACCGCGCTGAGGCGATGTAATCCGCGGTCACCGGGAATCCGGCGTTCTCCATCGCCCACGAGGTCAATACGTCCTGACGGAACAGGCCGTCGCGGTAGGCCGACACATGGCGGAAAGTGCCGTAGTGCGTCAAATAAAAGGTTTTGACCTTTTCAGGTGCGATGTCGGCGAGCACCCAGCCCGTGAACGCGAGATAAGAGCATCCCAGATATCCGATATTGCCGGCCCATGACTGATCACTGAGCCAGTTCAGGAAACACATGCCGTCCGAACGCTCATGCACATTTGGCTCCCACACACCCTCCGATCCACCGGTACCGCGGCAGTACTGGTAGACAAAGGCCATGCCGCGCGCACAGAATTCTTCTGCCCGGGCCCGGTAGATGTGGTCAGCCTGGATGTAGCAGCTGCGCATGACGACCACCGGCACGGCGCCGTCTGTCTCGGGGCGGTAGACGACTGTCCGCAGGCGAACGCCGTCTTCACATGGCAGCAGTATCTCCTCCGGCTTGCGGACTGCGTAAGCGGGGATGACAGAGCACCGTTCGAACAGCGTATGGATGGCTTTGGATTCGGCGATCTGCAGTTCAGTCATCGTTTATCACTCCTTAGTGTCAGAACAGAAGGCAGGATACGAAGTGCCCGGGCTCGACTTCCTTGAGGGGTATGTCGGTCCCTGTACAGTCCGGCTTGGCATACGGGCAGCGTACCGCGAAGCGGCAGCCCGGCTTGGGCTCGATCGGGCTGGTCAGCTCGCCGCGCATGACCTTGGAAGAGATGCGCCTGCCGCGAAGGTTCGGAACGGGCACGGCGTCGAGCAGGCCCTGGGTATAGGGATGCATTGGCGACGCGAACAGCTGCTTCGTCGTCGTGTATTCGACACATTGGCCCAGATACATGACCATGATATCATGGCTGATGTGTTTGACGACGCTCAGGTCATGCGTGATGAACATATAGGTGAGCTTGTGCTCGTCCTGAAGATCCATCAGCAGGTTCAGTATCTGCGCCTGGATCGACACGTCGAGCGCGGAGACGGGTTCGTCACAGACGATGAATTCCGGGTTCATCGCCAGCGCTCTGCCGATCCCTATGCGCTGACGCCGCCCACCGTCGAGCTCGTGCGAATACGAATCCGCGTATCTCTGTGCGAGGCCGACCGTCTCCATCAGCTGGGACGTGCGGGCTTCGTATTCCTGCTGGGTCTTGCAGACCTTATACATCTCCAGAGGCTCGCCTACCATGCTGCGCACCGTTCGGCGGGGGTCCAGCGAGCCTGAAGGATCCTGGAAGATCATCTGTATGTTCTTGCGCAGCTCTCTGAGGTCCTTCGGTGAAATATTCGTGATGTCCTTGCCCTTGTAGAAGATGCTGCCCGAGGTCGAATCCAACAGGTGCAGCAGCAGACGTCCCAGCGTCGACTTGCCACAGCCGGATTCGCCGACCACGCCCAGCGTTTTGCCCGCCTCGATCCTGAACGTGACGCCATCAACCGCGTGCAGCATGCCCTTGGGGGTCTTGAAGTATTTCTTGAGGTCTCTCGTTTCGATCAATGCTTCACTCACCTTCAACACCTCCGTTCCGAAGGATCCTGCGATGGCAGCGGATCATGTGTCCCGGATTGATCTCCTGCATGGAAGGATGCGCATCGCAGCCATCACACGCATACTTACAGCGGGGCTTGAACTGGCAGCCGGACGGCTTCACCGTCGGATCCGGCATCATGCCGTCGATGGTCTCTAGGCGATCGCTCTCCACGTCGAGGTTCGGTATGGCGTTGAGCAGGCCCTTGGTGTAAGGATGCAGATACGGGCCTTCGAAGATGTCTTCGACGCTTCCGACCTCGACTGCCTCGCCGCCGTACATGACCATGACCTTCTTGCAGGTCTGCGCCACGACGCCGAAATCGTGTGTGACGAGTATCATGGCGGTGTTCAGGCGCTCCTGAAGCTCATGGATCAGCGCGAGCATCTGCGCCTGTATGGTCACGTCGAGCGCCGTCGTCGGCTCGTCCGCGAGAATCAGCTTGGGTTCGCACGCCAGCGCGATGGCGATGACGATGCGCTGCTTCATGCCGCCTGAGAACTCATGCGGATAATTCTTTTTGCGGAAGGCCTCGATGCCCACGAGCTCCATCATCTGATCGACGCGCGCCTCGACCTCGGCCTTTTTCATGGCCGGGTTGTGCGTCCGTATGACCTCGCCGATCTGATCGCCGACGGTCATGACCGGATTGAGCGCAGACATGGGCTCCTGAAAGATCATGCAGACCTCTTTGCCGCGGATGTTGCGCATGACAGATTCGGGCGCGCCCAGGATATCCCGGCCCTCGAGCGTGATGCTGCCCGAAGGGATCTTGCTTACGTCGTCCGGAAGGATCCTCAATATCGCCTTGCACAGCGTCGTCTTGCCCGCACCGGTCTCGCCGACCAGGCCCAGCGTATCACCGTGTTCGAGCTTCAGATCGATGCCGTTGACGGCGTAGACCATCGCCAGCTCCGTATCGAACTCGACCCGAAGGTCTTTGACCTCAAGTAGCAGCTTGTCCATTGCCTACCTCCTTCTCCTGCACGCCGCCGCGCGCACGGCCGAAAAGGCCGGACTTCTTCTTTCTCTTTTTGAAGCTCGTGAAGGTACCCTTGAGCTTCGGGTCTGTCGCGTCGCGCACCGCATCGCCCACCATGTTGAAGCACAGCACCGTCAACATGATGAACAGGCCCGGCGCGATCGCGATGACAGGCAGTATGCTCAGATACACCTGACCCTCGCTGACCATGCCGCCCCAGCTCGGGGTTGGCGGGTTGATGCCAAGGCCCAGATAACTCAGAGCAGATTCGCCCAGTATGGCCGCGCCGATCGAATTGGTCATCATGACCACGTTGGCCGAGAGACAGTTGGGCAATACGTGATAGAAGGCGTTTTTCATCTTCGAAGCGCCGCAGAGCGTGCCCGCGGTGACGTAATCCGATTCGCGCACGCTGAGCACCTGGCCGCGCGTCATGCGCGCGTATGCGGGTGACATCGATATGCCTATGGCGATACAGATATTCGGCAGACCCTTTCCGAGCAGCGTGCTCAGGAACATCGCCATGATGATCATCGGAATGGAGGACATCATGTCCATCATACGCATGATGACCGTATCGACGATACCGCCGGACATACCGGCGATCAGGCCAAGCACCATGCCGATGCCGCCGGCCAGGAAGGCCGAGACGAGGCCGACGGTGAAGGATACGCGCCCGCCGTAGAATATGCGGGTCAGCACATCGCGCCCCAGCGCGTCGGTACCGAGCGGATGCTTCCCGGAGATGTTCTGACGGGCCTCGATCAGATTCTGGACATTCGGATCATATCTGGAAACTAACGGCGCGAAGATCGCCAGCAACAGCAACACCAGCAGTACCAACGCACAGATCACGATGATCTTTCGCGCGAACACGACGCGGAAGAAGCGTTGCGTCGTCTTGCTTCTGAATATGTTTTTCATAGCGGTCACCTCAATGATTGCGGATTCTCGGATCGATGATGCCGTAGAGGATATCCACCAGCAGGTTGCACAGTGCGACGAACACGGCAATGATCATGACCGAGTCTGCGACGATCATGTAGTCGCGGTTCCGGATGCCGCTGATCAGCAATCCGCCCAGGCCCGGGAGCACGAACACGCTCTCGACCAGTACGGTGTCGCCGAGCATGCCGCCCAGACGCGTGCCCATGATGGTCACGATCGGGATGAGGCCGTTCTTGAGCTGATGCTTCAGTATGATGCGCATGCGCTTGAGGCCCTTCGACTTCGCCGTTACGACGTAATCCTGCCTGAGCACCTCAAGCATGGACGAACGCGTCTGGCGAGTAAAGCTGGCCAGCGGGCTGAACGCGACGACCAGCACAGGCATGATGAGGCTGCGCAGCCAAGGCCAGACACCCTGGGAGATGTCGGTATAGCCGGAGGTCGGCAGCAGGTGCATGCGCATGGCCAGCGAGTATATCAGAATGATTCCTATCCAAAACGCCGGCATCGAAACGCCGATGTTCGCAACGAACGATATGATGGAATCGAGTATCTTTCCCCTTTGAAGCGCCGCGATGACGCCGAATATGATGCCGAACACCACGGCGATGATGAATGCAAAGGCTACGATGTTGAGCGTGACGCCCAGACGCTCGAATATGAATGTGCTGACGTCCGCCTGGTAGAAGACAGAGAAGCCCATCTCGCCGCGCGTCAGGAGCCCCTGCATCCATTTGAAATACTGGACCACAAGGGGCTTGTCGTAGCCGTAGAGATGCGTGTAGTAGGCGATCGATTCCTCAGTGGCGTTGGGCCCAAGGAAGTTCAATATCGGATCGCCCGGGACCATTTTGATCAGAATGAACACCACGAAGGTGACCAATACGATAACGATGGCAGACTGCACGATGCGTTTGCCGATCATCCGAAGCAGATCATTATTCATAAGGTATCATCACTCCTTCAGCCGATTGTGCCCTCGCCAGGCGCTTTAGGGCCGATTGGGCGAATTTGGCAAATCATGTGCGTTGGTTGAAACGCTCAGGCAGCCACCCAACAACTATCGAACAAGCCCTGACATCCGATTGCCGTGGCAGGAAACCCTTTCGTCAACCGGATGCCAGAGCGTTATCCCTGAGTGGGATCAGTCAGGCAAATGGCTTAGCCAGGTCATTACTTGTCCATCCAGATCTGCCAGAAGGAGATCGTCTCGGAAAGAATGTTGGCGTCGGCATCATGTACGTAGTCGTAAGAGAAGATCGAGTGGCCTTCGACGTAGATCGGCAGGCCGAACAGCGCGATACCGGTCTCGGCGTCATACATCAGCTTCTGCATCTCATGCTCGTAACCCAGCTTCTCTTCGCGGGTCTTGGAGGTCTTGATCTTGGTGAGCAGCTCCATCGCGTCGTCCGGATGCTGGATGCCCTTGGCGTAGTAGGAGCCGTCCAGGGACAGGTGACGGCCCATGTACAGGCCGAGGTCCGGGCCGCAGGAGGCGAAGTGGCCCATCAGGCCTTCCCACTCACCGGTGGAGTACAGCGAGACGTTCTCAGAGTTGTCGACCAGGTTGATGTCGCAGTGGATGCCGACCTGCTCGAGGTACGCGGCGCAGGCGGAGAAGACTTCCTTGTTCATCGCATTGGTCGTGATCGTGGTGCTGAAGCCGTCCGGATAGCCCGCCTCGGCAAGCAGCTCCTTCGCCTTCTCGGGGTTGTAGCTGAAGGTCACCAGATCCTCGTCATAGGTGATGGAGCCGGGAGCCGCCCACTGGTTGGTGTTGGCCGCGATGCCGTAGGTGCAGGTCTCGGCGATCTGCTTGGCGTCGATGGCGTAGCACAGCGCCTGGCGCACGCGATAGTCCTGCCACGGGCCTTCCTTGGCGCTGTTGGGGATGATGCCGGTCATGACCAGGCCGATGCCGGACTCGTTGACATCCAGCTTCCAGTTGGGCTGCATGCTGTTCATGAGCATGAACGCCTCGGAATAGGTGGAGAAGTGGGCGATGTCGAGCTCGCCGGCCTGGAATGCGGAAGCCTTGGTCATCTGCTCTTCATACAGGTGCACCTCGACGCCGTCCAGATAGGGCATGCCTTCGCGCCAGTAGTTCTCATTCTTGGTATACTTGTAGATGATGTTCTGGGTGTAGTCCGTCAGTATGAACGCGCCGGTGCCGCAGGTATGGTCGTTGAAGTAATCCACATCAGCGGCCAGCTGGGTCGGAGACATGTAGTAGACATAGTAGCCGACGGAATCCAGGATCGACAGATCCCAATAGGTCAGCAGCATCTTCACGGTGTAGTCGTCGATGACCTCGACACTGGCGATAGCGCTGGTCTCGGAACGGCTGTTCTTCTGATACTCCTCGATATTGACCTTGACCGCTTCGGCGTTGAAGTCCGTGCCATCGGTGAACTTCACGCCTTCGCGCAGGTGCCAGGTCACGCTGGGCTCCTCGGGATCCGTCTCGTAGCTCGTCGCGAGGCGCGGGACCAGGTTGCCGGTCACATCATAGTACAACAGAGATTCATAAGCGGCGTTGAGCACCCACCAGTTGGAGTTCGGGGTGCACAGAGGGGTGTAGCCGACGGAACGCGGCGGATCGCCGGCGGCGTAGTGCAGGATGCCGCCATAGACCTTCTCGGGTTCTTCAGCGACAGCGGACACGGTGGCGAAAAGGCCGACCAAGAGGCAGAGAGTCATCAGGATCGCAATAAGCTTCTTCATGTTCCAATTCCTCCATTCATCGTAGTCCAGATCGTTCAAATCCAACCCCCAACGGTCACGTTCGGATGATTGACGCCACCCCCATTCCTCCACCGACGCATAGTGTCGCGAGACCGCTTCCGCCGCCCCGCCGTCGCAGTTCGTTGATGAGCGTTACCAGTATCCTGCAGCCGGATGCACCGACCGGATGTCCCAGCGAGAGAGCGCCGCCGTTGACATTGACCTTTTTCATGATCTCTTCGCTGTCCCAGCCGCCGATCTGTGCACAGGCGATCGATTGGGAGGCGAAAGCTTCGTTCGCTTCGATCAGGCCAAGCGAAGCCGGCGTCTCGCCGCAGATGCGCATGATGCGCTTTGCCGCTTCGGCAGCACCCAGACCCATATAGGCAGGATCCACACCGACGCTCGTACCGCCGATATACTCAGCCAGGGGCTCGATGCCCAGTTCCTTCGCCTTTGAGGCCCGCATCAGGACCACCGCGGCCGCCCCGTCATTGACGCCGGAAGCATTGCCTGCGGTGACGGTGCCGTCCGGCTTGAAGGCCGGACGGAGCCGTGACAGGCTCTCTGCGGTCACGCCGTCGCGAGGGAACTCATCGACGTTTACGATGATCTCGCCCTTCCGGGTCTTCACGGGTACCGGTACGATCTCGTCATCAAAACGCCCTGCCTTCCGCGCTGCCTCGCACTTCTGCTGACTCAGCGCTGCAAAGGCGTCCTGAGCCTCACGCGTGATACCGAAGCGTTCCGCGATGTTCTCGGCTGTGATGCCCATGTGATAATCGCCGTATATATCCCAAAGCGCATCGAACACCATGGAATCGCGCACCCTGCCGTCATTCATGCGATAACCAAAGCGCGCCTTTTCGAGCAGGTAGGGCGCCAGGGACATGCTCTCCATGCCGCCGGCCACTGTGACGTCGCGTTCTCCGCTCAGTATCGCCTGGGCGCCAAGCTGAACGCTGCGCAGGCCTGAGCCACACACCACGTTTATGGTCGTTGACGGTACCTCCTGCGGTATCGAAGCGCCCATGGCGGCCTGTCGCGCCGGGTTCTGTCCGAGACCGGCCTGGAGCACGCAGCCCATGAAGACCTCTTCAACGTCCTTCGGCTCGATGCCCGCGCGGCGGATCGCTTCGGAGATGACGATCGAACCGAGTTGTGCAGACTTCGTTTCCGCGAGCGCGCCGCCGAACTTGCCTATGGGCGTTCTCACCGCACTTGCAATGACGACTCTGTCCTGAAGACCCATTCTACAGCACCCCGCTCTCGGCCATGCGGTCGATCTGCTCGTCGGTATAGCCCAGTTCGCCAAGGACCTCGCGATTATGCTGTCCCAGCGTAGGACTCGCGAAGCGTATCTCCGCCGCGGTATCGCTGAGCTTGATGGGCAATGAGTTGAGCTTCATCTTTCCGGCCGTCGGGTGATCGATCTCGACGAAGGCCTTGCGGACGCCCGCGATATGCTCATCCTCAGAGATCTGCCGGAGATCATAGATCGGCGCTGCGGGTATGCGCTTGCTCAGCACGAGTTGTACCGCTTCGGCGACGGTCTTGTCCTTGAGCCAGTCTTCGACGTAGACTTTGAACTGCTTGTTGTTCTTGACCCGCAGGGGGACGTCGAGGAAGCGCTCGTCTTCGATGAGCTCGGGCTTTCCGAGCAGGTCTCTGCACAACACCTCGAACAAAGCCTGGTTGCCGCAGCCGATGACCATATAGCCGTCCTTGGCCATATACGAATCATAGGGGGCGATGGCGTCGTAATAATTGCCGTGGCGCGTGGGCAGCTTGCCGGATACGAAGAACCGCTGCCATGCCTGTTCGAGACTTGCCACGACGCTGTCGACCAGCGAAACGTCAATGTATTGGCCCTTGCCGGTGATGCTGCGGGCATTCAGCGCCGCCAGTATGCCGATCGTGAGATTCATGCCGCCGAGCACATCGCCTATCGCGTTGCCCGAGCGCGTGGGCGGATCGCCTTCCTGACCTGTAACGCTCATCAGTCCGCCCATGGCTTGCGAGATGATGTCATAGCCGGGGCGGTCGGAATAGGGGCCGTAGGAGCCGAAGCCGGTGATCGCGCCGTAGATCAGGCGCGGATTGATCTCCTTGAGCGTATCATAGCCGAGGCCCAACCGGTTCATGACGCCGGGGCGGTAGTTTTCGATCAATACGTCAGCCTTCTCGACCAGCTTCAGGAAGACTTCTTTGCCCTGTTCGCTCTTGAGGTTCAGCGTGATGCCGCGCTTGCCACGGTTCAAATTGGCGTAATACAGGCTCTCTCCATTCAGGTATGGCCCATAGTGGCGTCCGTCATCGCCTTTGACGGGCGGTTCGATCTTGATGACGTTCGCACCGAGGTCCGCCAGCACGCCGCCGCAGTATGGCCCTGCCAGCACCTTGGTCAGATCCAGTACGACGATGTTTTCAAGCGCCATGTGTTTCATCGTATCACTCCAATTCGCAATCGATCTTCATGCGCAAAAAAGCAGATCCCATGCTCTTGCCGAGACTGTCCAGCCTGAGCGAATGCGTCGCTCCGCCGCCCAGCGCGTGCTTCATGACGAAATTGAAGCCGTTGAGGCTCGGTATATCGTAGCGGATCACTTCGCCTTTGACCATGTCTCCAAAGTATGCCTTGACCTTTTCCACGGTCACTTCACGTGCGATGATCGCATAGTATTCGGGTTTGCGGGCAAACACGCAGACATTGCTCGTATCGCCCTTGTCACCGGAACGACCGTGCGCGATCTGATTGAGATAGATCTGTGCCATTCCCGTTCACCTCCGTCAAACCGTGATGATGTGGCTCTCAAGCTTTACGCAATCCCGCGGGATCAGCGTCGGCCACAGGCCGATGATCTCCTGAACGTGAGAGCGTCCACCGAAGAAGCTCGCGCCGGGCGGGCCGTTGAGCTGCAGCGGAGAGATCTCCGGCACGAGCTTGTAGGCTTCTTCCTTGCTGTCAGTGCGGATCGCGATGCGCATGACGACTTCGTTGAGGTCCTTCAAACGTTCCTCGGACATGTCTGCGACGCCTAAATGCAGCGCGTTCAGGCCGATGTAATCGATCCGGATGTCCTGCGCTCTCAGGTTCTTGCGCTTCATCTTTTTCATGATGATCTCGGCCGCGTACTGGGCCTTTTCGTAGGCGTCCGGCCACGCGAAGGAAAGCATGGAAGCCACCTTGAAGCCTGCGTGATAGCCTATGGAAAGCTTCAGTGTATCCGGCCGGGGCTTGCCGTGGATGTTACCTACGCGCACGCGGTCGTCGCCCGCCTGCGTGAGCGTCGCCTTGGAAATATCCACGACGACATCGGGGGTGATGTAGTTTGCCGGATCGTGCACCTCGTAGAGGAACTGCTCCTTGCAGCTCTGCTCGGAAATGAGACCACCGCAGTCCGGCGCTTTGGTGATGATGAAATCGTCCCGGGAGAGCTCTGCGATCGGGAAGCCCAGCTCATCCATCCTCGGAACGCTGCGCCAGTCGTAGTCGAAATTGCCGCCGGCACCCTGGCCGCCGCACTCCAGCAGATGCCCGACCATGATGCCGCGCGCGAGCTGATCCCAGTCGTCGGGCGCGATGCCGAGCTCGTGCATGGCAGGCGCGAGGAAAAGGGCGGAGTCTGTCGATCGGCCTGTGATGACCATGTTTGCGCCATCCTGCAGGCATTTCAGCGTCGGCTCATGGCCAAAGTACACGTTCGCGTTGACGATCTTGTCTTTGATCTGGTCGAAGCTGGTCTTGCCGTCTACGGTCTCGCCGTCGATGTTCTCGAACCGGACGCCCTGGCGCGCGAGTTCATCCAGCTGGCCGATCATGTCGTCGCCGGTAACATAGCCGATCCTGAACCCCTTGAGAGCCTTCTCTTCGGCGATCCTGCGGATCTCTTCAACACAACCCTCGATGTTCATGCCGCCTGCGTTGGTCAGTACCCTGATGTTCCGGTCACGAAGATCGACTGCGATCTCACGCACCAGCGACAGAAAGTCCCTCGCGTAACCAGCCTGCGGGTTCTTAAGCTTCTGGCGTGCCATGATAGACAACGTTAGCTCGGCAAGGTAGTCACACGCCATGTACGTGATGTCGCTGTGACGTACCATATGGATCGCCGCATCCGGGCTGTCGCCCCAGAAGCCCTGCCCTCCGCCGATGATGATCCTGTCCATAAAACACCTCCGGTAAGTAGAACGTTGTACCATTGATTACATTATAGCCTGTGATAATAAGATTGTCAACAATTTAATTATATTGAGAAATTAACTGTACAATCTGCACAACACGTTTTTTTGCGATAATAATGTTTGTCCTTATTGCCGATTTGTATAAATCAACAAATGATAACGTTGTAGTTTTGCTTAGCTCACAGGTTTATAAACAAACAATTAACATCGTGATTTGAATGTACCATATACGGCATCAGATATTCACGAGGGGAAGTTTGACGTTCCGGTGATTATATGTTATTCTAAAAAGAGGAGGTGTCGATTTGGCAACGATCAAGGAAATCGCCGTGAAGACCGGTTATTCACCCAGTACGGTCTCCATCGTTCTGCGCGGACAGGCAGGGGAGCGCAGTATTTCCGCGGAGGCGCAGGAACGGATCATGGAATGCGCCCGCGAGCTGAACTATTCGCCGAATGTCGCAGCACGCAGACTTCGTGAAAACGTAGCGTCCTTCAATACCATCACGGTATACTGGGCCAACGATTTCCGTTCGACGATGGTCACCTCCTTCTGGGAAGGCGTTCAGCATTACATTGGCGGTCTTTCCGACAGATATGAGATCAATATCCACCTGTACGAGCCGGGCAAATTGTGTGCCGCCGCTACAGCGAAATATCTTGGCGCATGTGCAGGTGCCATTATCTGCAACGCCGCCGACGAAGATCAGGAATACATCGAGCGCCTGAATGTGTCCGTCCCGATCGTCCTGTACAATCGAATGACGGATGTCTATCCCTGTGTCTGTCTGGACAACCGGCAGATCGGGCGGCGTACTGCACAGATACTGATAGATCACGGTTGTACGCGCGGCATATCGATAACTGGGCTTCCCCGGCTCTGGTATGCGCAGCAACGCAGCAGCGGCTTTATGGAGGCATGTGTGCAGCAGGCCGTGCCATGCGAGGTCCTGTTCGACTCCGGCGGCTCCGTCGCCGTTGGCCGTACTTGCGCTGATCAGATCAGTGATCTCTCCGGGAAGCCCGGATTTTTCGTCAATACGTCGGATCGCGTTGCCATAGGCCTGCTGCAGCGGTTGACGGATCTCGGCGTGCGATTCCCTCAGGACGCGGAACTGATCACAGTCGGCGCAGGAGATCCGGCGTTGTACGGATGCATTCGCCCCAGCCCCACCGTTATACAGATCCCCCTGGACAAAATGGCCTACGAATGTGCGAGGATCATCGATACCGCAAATCAAAACAATCGCTGCTCCAGGGACAAGGTGATCATTCCGGTCAGTATCCTCCAGGGCGACTCGGCGGGGCCGATCGACGCGAATGCGTACAGGACATGAGCTGCTGCCGGCCGGGGTCTGCGGCGCGCGCTACAGTGGCCTTCAGCGCATGAGAGCCGCCTGCCACGTGACTATAGGAATGACCCAAACCTCTTTGTGTCAAAGACCGGATCGGGATCCATCTTTCGAGCGCAGGGGCTGCATCTGCGGTCGCCGGCAACAAAAAAAGGAACGTCGCGGAAAGCACGACGTTCCTTTTTTATCACGCGATCAGAAATCCACTTCGGTGTCGTAGTAGCAGCACTTCAGCAGCTTCTCCATCTCCTCCTGGCTGGGCTGGCGGGGGTTGGAGCCGGTGCAGGCATCCAGTATCGCGTTTTTGGCGATCTCCGGCAGGCGCTGCAGGAACACTTCCTCCGGCACGAAGCCCTGCTCGCAGGGATAGCTGTCCGCGCCGTAGTGCTTGATGCAGTGGGGGATGTTCAGCGCATCGTTCATGCCGCGCAGGAAGGCGATCAGCTTTTCGACCTTCTCGTCGTCCGAAGCGGCCTTGTCGGCGATGCCCATGTAGTCCACGATCAGGCCATAGCGCTTCTTCGCGGTCGCGTCCTTGGCGTTTAAGGC
>JAFRMB010000108.1 GCA_017430945.1 Clostridia bacterium
CCAGAACGTCATCGGCTACATCTCCACGGTCGTCGGCGGCTTCCTGCCCGGCGTCGCGGTCGCCATGCTGCTGGGCAAGCTCTGGAAGCGGGTCAACTGGCAGGGCGGCCTCGCCTGCATCATCTCCGGCACGATCCTCGGACTCCTGAACCTCCTGATCCCGTCCTTCAGCAGTTTCATCAGCAGCAACTTCGGCGGCATCGCCATCCCGGCGACCATCGTCCCGCTGATCTGCGGCGTCGTCATCTCCCTGATCACGCCTGAGGACAAGACTTCGGACCAGGAGCGCCTTGCGAAGGTCTTTGCGGACCGCGAAGGCAAAGCCTGAGAGACTGCAAATCGCAAGGGGCTGTGATCCATTCGGGTAGATTTGGCGACTGCCGGTGTTTCGGCGCATCGGCAATGGGACGCTTTCCGGTGCCCCTTAAAAGCGGGGGTTGGGATTTCAACCTCCGCTTTTTCAATATGAAGCGCTATCTTGTGATCCGCGAGAGGCGTGCGGTGGCCTTTGCATGCCGCCTCAAGGGGCGGATCAAAACGGAGGTTATATATGCGGTCGATCCTGATCAAAGATGGGTTGGTTTATAACGGACTCGGCGATCCCGGTGTGAAAGCGGACGTCTTCCTTGCCGAAGGGCGGGTCGCTGCCATTGGGCAGGACCTCGCCGAAAAGGCGGACATCGTGATCGATGCCGCCGGCAGGTGTGTGACCCCGGGCTTTGTGGACATTCATCGCCATCATGACGCGAAGCCCTTCAACGACCCGGGGTTCGGTTTTCGGGAGCTTCGCCAGGGTATTACGAGCGCGGTCTCCGGCAACTGCGGCATCAGCATGGTCCCGCGGCCAGAGGACCCGGACAAGGCAAGGAGATACTATTCATTCGAAGAGGCGGTCATGGGGCCGATCGGGTTGGATGGACCATTGACCTACCGCGAATACCTCGCATCTCTCGGCAGGATCGATCTGCCCCTCAACACGGCTGCCATGATCGGCACCGGCACCGTGAAGATCTGTGTCAAGGATTTCTCAGACGCACCGTATACGGAGGAGGAACTGGGCAGGGCGGAGGCGCTCATCGAGGACGCGCTCGCTGCAGGTGCCCCGGGCATCTCCCTCGGCATCATGTATCTGCCGGAATGCTATTCATCGACGGAGGAGTTCGCCCGGATCCTGCGGCCAGTTGGCAAATACGGGCGCGTCATCACGACGCACATCCGCGGCGAGGGCGACAGCATGGTCGACAGCGTGAGGGAAGTGATCGAGATCGCAAAGAAGGCGGGCTGCGCCCTGGAGATCAGTCACTTCAAGAGCTGCGGGGTGAAAAACTGGCGCAGGGAGATACACCGCGCGATCGCGCTCATCGAGGAGGCCCGCGCTTCCGGCGTCGATGTCACCTGCGATTTCTATCCGTATGAGGGCGGATCGACGGCGCTGACCACGATGCTGCCGCCGGTATTCGTCGCCGGCAACATGCAGGAGGCGCTGCGGAGGCTCGGAACGCCCGAAGGCGTCGATGCGTTCCGGGCGGCGAGCAGGGTGCTCTACGACGACTGGGACAACTTCTGCGTCACGCTCGGCTGGGACAGGATCATCATCAGCGGCGTCACTGTGAAGGAGAATGAAAAGTTCCTCGGCATGAGGGTCACCGAAGCGGCGGAGAAGTTCGGCTTCGAGGACGCTGAAGCGCTGGCGGCCTACCTGATGCACAGCGAGGACGGAAAATGTGCCATCATCAACATGTCGATGTGCCAGGAGGATATCGATACCATCGCGCGGCTGCCGTACTCGAATATCATTTCCGACGCCATATATGCCCAGACCGACACGCCGCATCCGCGGATGTTCGGCGCATTCCCGAAGGCGCTGCGCGAATATGTGCGCGAGCGCGGCGTGCTGACCTTTGAGGAGGCGCTCCGGAAGATGACCTCGCAGCCGGCCGCGCGCATGGGCCTCACGGGCCGCGGACGGCTCGTTCCCGGCGCCTGTGCCGACGTGCTGGTCTTCGATCCATCGGTCTTTACGGATCACGCGACCTTCACCGACCCGGCCAGGCTGGCGTCCGGACTTGACAAGGTCATCGTCAACGGTCAGATCGCCATCGACAACGACGAGCTGGTTTGCCGCAGCGCGGGCAGGGTGCTGACGGTGTAGCGCCTGCCATCGGGCAGATCCGGCAGGATCGGCACGCAACAAAGTAAAAAGCGGGCAGATCAGCCCGCGACGATAAAGGAGGATACCATGGCAGACATCTATGCAAAGCTGAAGGAAATGAACATAACGCTTCCCGCGCCGCCGCCGAAGGGGGGCGTTTATACGCCGGTTATGGAGTTCGGCGACAAGCTGCTCTATTGCAGCGGCTGCGGCAATGACATCGGCGACGGCAAACAGCTGCTCGGCAAGGTCGGCAGGGACCTCACCCTGGAGCAGGGCCAGCAGGCGGCCTACTGCTGCATGCTGAACCTCCTGGCGAACCTCGAAGCAAAGCTCGGCGATCTGAATCGCATCAAGCGCTGCGTCAAGGTTCTGGGCTTTGTCAACTGCACGGACGACTTTACCCAGCAGCCGCAGGTCATCAACGGCGGCTCGAATCTTCTCCTTGCCCTGCTCGGCGAGGAGAAGGGCCTCCCGGCGCGCACCGCGATGGGCACCAACTCCTGCCCGGGCAACATTCCGGTCGAGATCGAGATGCTGGTGGAATACGAATAAGTCGCCTGTCGGCCGGCCCCTTGCAAGGAGCCGGCCGCCTCGCCATCGACCGGTATGGAGGACCTATGAATAACATTTACACATTCGCCGAGCAGGATGAGATCATTTCCCCGCAGCTCGTCGTCTATCCGGCGCTAATCCGGGAGAACATCCGAAGGATGATCGGGCTCGCCGGCGGGCCGGAGCGGCTCTGCCCGCATCTCAAGACGCACAAGATGGCAGCCGTCACGAAGATGCTTCTTTCAGAGGGCATCAGCAAATGCAAGTGCGCGACCATCGCCGAGGCGGAAATGGCCGCGGACGCCGGCATGAAGACCATCGTCCTTGCCTACCCGCTCGTCGGGCCAAATATCGCGCGGTTCCTCGCGCTCTCCGCAGCCTATCCGGACGTGGTCTTCTATGCGATTGGCGACGATATGGGCGCTGTGGAAGCGCTTTCTGAGAAGGCACAGGGGGCGGGATGGGTCGCGAGGCTGCTCATGGACGTCGATATGGGCCAGCACCGCACCGGCGTCGCCCTCGATGCGGTCGTCGAGAAATATCTTGCCTGGAACGGCCTGCCGGGGATCGCGATGTCCGGCATGCACTGCTATGATGGCCACCGCCATGAATCAGATCTGAACGAGCGCGACGCAGAGGTCGCGAAGGTCGATCCGGTGATCGACAGGCTGAAGCGGGCGATCATCGAGGCCGGCGCCGAATGCGCCTTCCTCGTCTACGGCGGGACGCCCTCCTTTCCGTGCCATCAGGCGCAGACGGACGGCTTCCTGAGCCCTGGCACCTGCGTTCTGCATGACGCAGGCTACCGGGACGCCTTTCCGGATCTTTCGTTCGTCCCGGCCGCGACGGTGCTGACCCGCGTGGTGAGCCGACCCTCGGCGTGCACCTTCACGCTGGACGTCGGCGTCAAGGCCATCGCCGCCGATCCGCCCATCCCGCGCTGTGAGATCGTGGGCTTCGAGGATGCCGAGACGGTCATGCAGAACGAAGAGCACCTCGTGCTGCGCGTTCCCCCGGAGCGCGCGGACGATATCCCGCCGATCGGGACCGTGCTCTACGCGATCCCCACGCATGTCTGTCCTACGAGCGCGCTCTATCCACAGGCCGCCGCCGTGGAGGACGGGCACCTCATCGCCTGGTGGGATGTCACGGCGCGGAACCGCAGGATCACGTTCTGATCTGTTCACCCGTGAAGCCAGCCGTCCCGTTTGAATTTGAAAGGAGAGATGTCTGATATGTTGATCAGCCAGGAGACCCGCAAGCTATCTCCGGAGATGGATCCGCTGCGCATGGGCATGGGCTGGAAGGTCGAGGACCTGGCGAAGCCGCAGGTCATGGTCGAAAGCACCTTTGGCGACAGCCATCC